>CABQYA010000094.1:0-7059 GCA_902468275.1 uncultured Urmitella sp.
GTTTGTTCCATGGAGGAGGACGGAATCTGGAATGCCTGAAGCAGGAAGGCTTTTATGATTGCGGAGATAGCTAAAGCTACCACCACCATCATTAGGGTTTCGCGAATCACCAGCCACCATTTAGGAGGGGTTTTGCGTGCGCGAGAACCTCCTGTTTTAGGGGGGTTGCTTGTCTCTTTTGCCCCTAAGCCACTTTCGGCTCGAGTTTGTCTCATTCCTTAACTCCCGCCATGAACCAACATGTCCATCATGCCACAGATATAGTTAATCGGCTCTGCCAGCTAGCAGAGCCGATTAACAATTAGTTTTGTTAGAAATCGCGGCGTTCTTTAATCCGAGCCGCTTTACCATGACGTTCACGCAGGTAGTACAGTTTAGCGCGACGTACATCACCACGGGTTACTACCTGGATAGATTCGATAGTCGGCGAGTTTACCGGGAAAGTACGTTCTACCCCTACCCCGAAGCTGACTTTCCGAACCGTAAAGGTGGCGTTTGGCTGATTCGTGCCGCGGCGAGCAATAACTACGCCTTGGAATACCTGGATACGGCTATTTCCACCCTCGGTAACCCGTACGTTTACTTTTACGGTGTCTCCGGCGCGAAATTCTGGCAGGTCGGAGCGCTGAGAGTCTTGGTTAATCTCGTCAATAATATTCAATGTTGTTTCCTCATTTGCTTTCGTTCCGCAGGTAACGTCAGCTGTCAGGCCGTATTTAACGGCGAATCTAGCATCACCAAGCGGCATTTGCGACCCCCTACGGCAGGTTACGCAGCCTACTTTGGCAACCTTGCCTATTGTGCCACGTTTTTAGCCCAGGACGGAATCTGAGAGGTTGTGAAATCCCTAACCGCTACTAAATCTTGGTTTTTAATATCCCCAACCATAAAGATGCGCTGCCCACATTTCCGATAGCCGTGACGGCGATAAAACTTCCTTGCCCTGCGGTTACCCAGATTAGTCCCTAAGCCAATCTTGACGATATGGGGGTAGCGGTTTTGTAGCACAAAATGGGATACTTCCAGCATTGCTCCCGCTAATCCCGAACCGTACCACTGCGGTTCAACATAACATTTTGATAGGTAGGCACAGTTTTCGCCCGCGACCTTTACCAGGTTTTCTTCTGGCGGTAGATATCCGGGACTTCCGGCTTCTATCAGGGTGTATCCTACCGGTTTCCATAGGGGCAGCTCATTTTGGGTCTCTGCGGTATCATCTGCGTCTACTTCTGCCAAAATAATTTGGATTCCCGGGTCTTTAAGATAGTTTTTGAAAACTTGCTCGGATAAGTTCTCGGCAATGAAGCGCTCTATAGCATCCGGCGGTAAATAGGGCGGACAGGCTTGTGGGAACAGGCGCGACGCTAAAGCAGAGCAGGTAGCTGCTTCACCCACCGTTGCCAGCCAAAAACGAACTTTACGCTTAAAGGGAGCAGGTAAAAACCCGTGAGCTGCCAGTATTTCCCTATCGGTTTTTTTGAGGACGTCCGGATTTAGATTCTCGATAAGATCAGGACGGCGCGTAGCGGTGAGTATCAGGGATTGCTCACGCCTCCACGCTTTTATCTTTTCGTGGTTTCCGCTTAGCAGTACCGGCGGGATTTCTAGACCCCGCCAAGATTGCGGTTTAGTGTATGCGGGATATTCCAGCAGACCAGACAGTTCATAGGATTCTTCAAGCAGCGATTGGGGATTTCCTACGAAACCCTCTAGCAGCCGACAGGTGGCTTCTACCAAGGCAACTGCCGCTACTTCCCCACCGTTAAGCACATAGTCTCCCAGGGAAAAAGGTAGCACTTCCACACCGGGCATTTGCTGATAGTACTGGCTAACTCGCTGGTCAATGCCTTCATAACGGCCGCAAGCTATCACCAAATGGTCGGTATTTTCCGCCAATTCGCGCACCCTGCCTTGGGTGAACGGAATCCCGGATGGGGTGGGAATCGCCAGCACCGTTTTATTCGCTCCCGATTCGCCGATTACCTGATCTATGGCTTTGCCCCAAATATCGGGTTTCATTACCATTCCCGCGCCCCCGCCTGCGGGGGCGCGGTCTACGGTACGGTGTACATCTTCGGTCCAGTCCCGCAAATCCCAAACGTGGGTTTGTAAAATTCCGCTATCACGCGCTTTACCCATTAGGGAAACGTCTAGGCAATCAAAGAACTGGGGGAAAATCGAAATAATATCTATCCGCATTTAGATTCCTCTACTAAACTGTTAAAACAGCCCTTCCGGTGCATCTACGGTGATTATCCCTTTATCTAAGTCAATCGTGGGTACTAGGGCTTTAACTAGCGGAACTTCTACTGGGTTAGCACTGCCGGTGTCTACTTGTAGCCGGTCTTGAAATCCTCCGATTGCTACCCCCACACATTTTCCTAGTTCTTCTCCCGAAGGGGTTTCTACCCGTAAACCGGTTAGTTGTTCGGGAGAATACTCCCCCTCCCGCGAAGTAACTGGTGCATACAGCTTTATTCCCCTGATGGCTTCCGCATCGTCACGATTATTAATGTGGGAAAAAGTAAGGCAACAGCGCCCTTTTATTTGCCGGTAGGAGCTAACTTCCCAGGTCTGTTCGTCCTCGGTAACCAGCTGTGCTCCCTGCCTAAAACGTTCTTCAGGGTAATCAGTGAAAGGACGTACCAGCACTTCCCCTTTAAGCCCGCGAGCTGGCCCTACCTGCCCGACTTTCACTAAATCCATAGTTATCTTCCCTGCCTATAAATGACGCGAGCCCCATGAAACTTCATGGGGCTCGCTACCTAGAAAACCAACTCTAGCGGCGTGAACGCCGATCGGTATCTACTACATCAACCCGAATCGGTCCATGAGTAGAAAGCGCTCCCATAACTTTTCGCAAAGCCCGAGCGGTGCGCCCCCCGCGACCGATTACTCGCCCTAAATCCTGCGGATTTACCCGCACCTCTAGCAGCTTACCGCGCCGCATATTGCGCTCGTCCACCCGCACATCATCGGGGTGATCAACGATTCCACTAACTAGATGTTCTAGCGCATCCGCCAACATTTTTAGGCTTCCTCACTCTCGGGAGCTGCTTCTTGCCCCGCTTCATCAGCCTTGGCTTCTTCGGCAGCAGCTTCAGCTTTTTCGGCGCTAACCTTTGCCTTACGCTTTTGCGCCTCGTCGGCGGCGGCTTTCACGTTCTTTTCACGCGCCTGTTCGGCGGTGAGATTTTCTTTGGTCTTAATCCGGTTTTCAACGTTTTCTTTACCGTTGAACCGAGCAATATCACCTGATAGCACCAGCATCCGGCGAACCGCGTCCGAGGGCTGTGCCCCTACGCCTAGCCAGTACTGAATCCGATCAGATTTTACTTGAATGAAAGACGGTTCTTCGTTGGGGTTGTACTGTCCAACCTCTTCGATTACCCGCCCGTCACGTTTCTTCCGACTGTCTACCACGACGATTCGGTAAACCGGGTAGTGAATCTTACCAACACGCTTTAAACGAATACGAACTGCCACTTTTGTGGTTTCTCCTGTTCTATTGACTGTTTAGTGCCCGCTCTAGCCGGTGGGATACGACCCGAATCAAGCACTTAAGACAAGGCCTCCACACAGAGAGGGGGGTGTCTTGGCCCGGTACAAGTAGCCATTGTGCCAGATTTAGTTACCTGGTTTCTACTTTATATGACTCCCATTTGGCTTCTTTGAGCAGTTTCACACCTTTTGAGTTTCGCCGCTATTATCTGAAACTGTTTTTCTTCCAGTTTCCCCTATCGTCCTTATAAAAATAGCCGGGAAGAAATGAAAATAGCTATTGACAGGATATAAACTGCTCAACCACCGCGTGTGCGGTAACTGGATTAAGGCCGCAGGCACTGGCAACAAAGGCTCCTCGCAGATATTCTGGTTCGTTGCGATTTTGCGAAGTCTCAAAGGTTTTAACGCTTCCACCCGCGACCCTCACCATATGAATTCCGGCTGCCACATCCCAGGGGCGCATAGTGGTTCCGAAAGCCACGGCAGTGTGCCCGGCTGCCACCTGGGCTAAATCTAGCGCAGCAGCTCCGGGCGAATGTACGGTGGCATAAGCGTTAGCTAGCGAGGCAGCCAGTTCCCAGGATTTTTCCGCTCGCCGCGGATTCTTATCGCGAAACGGAAAATAACCAGTAATTATTCCTTTGCTTTCCACCTTTGCTCCCGCGGCACGCATCGGGCGCGCAGTTTTCCCTTCATAAAGAACCGCTTCTTTAGCGTCGGCGGTGAAGAGTTCGTGGGTGTAGGGGGCGTAGATGACTCCCGCCACCATTTTTCCATCTAGTTCCACTCCGATGGAAGTATTGAAGTAAGAGACTCCGGAGGCAAAGTTGGCGGTTCCATCTATGGGATCAACTATCCATCTAACCCGCTGACCTAAATCTTTTATGATTGCTTTCGCTTTTGATACTTCCCCGATTAGCGGGGCAGTTTCTCGGGCTTTTGCGGCTGCCATCTGCCAGGAAAAGTCGCTAACTGCCGCCGCCGCGGTTGGTTCACGCCCAGATTTTTCTAGATAGGCATCTTGTATTTGCTGCAAGGAAAGCGCCCCAGCAGCCTTTATTTTATCTGTGGTGAGGACGTGCTCTCCGGTTTCCTCTCCTAAGATTCTAGAGGAGGGAACCGAGCTTCCCAGCAGGTATTGCAGCCTGGCTTCTACGTAACGGTCATGGATAGTTACCGGATCGTGGATTCCCGCTTTCAGAAAAATTTCCAAGGGGGCGCGAAAAACGCTACGTAAATATACCCCTACCTGCTGCGCAACCTCCCCCGCTACAATCATTAGCGCGTAATCGAGGCTGCTTTCCGACGTGCTCATACCTTCCATTATTACCCTTTTTAGGTTATTAGTCCTAGCTAACCGCAGCTGCCGGAGAAAACTCTTGTCCGAGTAACGCCACTTTTTCGGGTTTAGTTGCCCGTGCCGCTTCACCAGTCGGGTCTGAGGAATAGCGCAGGTAGTCGGCGCGCGCTCCCGGCTCTAGAGCACCAATCCCCAGATAGTCGCGGGCTCGCCAGGTAGCCAAATCAATAATCTCGCAGGTCTCGATCCCGCCGCGTTCCCACAGCGTCAGTTCCCGCCCCAAGTCCCCATGTGGTTGATACCCGCCAGAATCGGTACCGGGCAGCAATTGCACTCCGCTTTGATGGAGCATCGCAAAGTGTTCGCGCCGCTGCTCCCACATTTGCTGCATCGTCGCCGCATATACCGGATATTTCTTACCCGCCTGCGCTGCGAACTGATTAAACAGCTCCACCTGCAGCAAAGTTGGGGTGACGGGAATCCCGCGGCGGGCGCACTCTTGTGCCTGGTCACTATCAATCCCACTGCCATGTTCGATACAGTCAATCCCCGCTTCCAGCAATCCCGCGATTGCCTTATGAGAAAACGCGTGCGCTGTTACCCGCGCTCCCACCTGATGGGCAGCCGCAATCCCCTCTTTCAAAATCTCGGTGGGCCACAGCGGCTCAAGATCTGATTCTGCGCCATTGGAGCGGTCAATCCAGTCGGCCACAATTTTTACCCAGCCGTCACTTTGCTGCGCTTGAGCGGCCATCACCTGCGGTAAATCACTCAGGTTTACAACCTCTAGCGGCAGCAGGCGCAGATAACGTTTTGGACGGGCGATATGGCGTCCGCAGCGAATAATTGGAGGTAGCTTAGGATTCCCTAAAATTCCAGGGGCGTATTCCAGGTTTCCGCAGTCACGAATGGCTAAAATTCCGCAGCCTAGATCCGCCTGCGCCTGCGCTATTGCTTCTTGCGGGGTAGCTAACTGACCTACCGCGGCGAACCCAATATGGCAATGCACATCGCAAAATCCGGGTAGAAAATAGTTACCACCGGCACTGTTATCTTCTCTAAACGCCCCGAAACGTCCGTCCTCAGTAATCGTTAATTGACCCCGCACCCAGCGGGGAACCTGCTTAGCTTCCTCACGGTAATAAAAATTACCGCTCAGCTGTTTCACTGCTGTCCTAGCATCCGTTTCAAATCATCAGGTAAATCATCCAAGGTGGGAGCAGGGGCAGCTGGCTGGGAAGCACCCAGACCAAAGGCACTACCGGCAGTAGGCGCTGATAGTTCGTCCTTAACGGTTTGCTGCGCCTCCCACTGTTTTTGTTTCGCGGGATTACCGAACTTGCGGCGATTCTTTTTGCCGCTCTTTCGTTGTTTCTTGGTAGCTCCTGCGCGTCCTCCCGGCATTCCGGGGATTGCTGGCATCCCAGGAAGTCCCCCACCGTTAGACATTCGTTTCATCATTTTGGCAGCTTGGGTAAACCGCTCGACCAGACCATTTACCTCGGTAACGCTGGTACCGGAACCGCGCGCAATCCGGGCGCGCCGCGAACCGTTAAGTAAGGATAAATCGTCCCGTTCTGCCGGGGTCATCGAGTTTACGATGGCTTCAATCCGGTCGATACTTTTTTCATCAAAGGCATCTAACTGGTCACGAAACTGATTCATGCCCGGTAGCATCTTCATCAGTTTCTTCATCGACCCCATTTTGCGCAGCTGCTGGAGCTGTGCCATAAAGTCGGCGAGGGTGAACTGGCCTTTTTGCATCTTGCGCGCCAGCGCCTCGGCTTCTTTTTGGTCATAGGCTTTTTGGGCTTGCTCGATTAGGGTGAGCATATCGCCCATATCGAGGATGCGTCCTGCCATTCTCTCGGCATGGAAACGTTCAAAATCACCCAGGTTTTCCCCGGTAGAGGCAAATAGAATCGGTTGCCCGGTTACTCCCCGTACCGATAGCGCCGCGCCGCCACGCGCGTCACCATCAAGTTTGGAGAGCACTACCCCGGTGAAACCCACCCCGTCACGGAAAGCAATCGAGGTTTGTACTGCGTCCTGACCAACCATTGCATCCAGGACAAACAGAATTTCATTCGGATTAACGGCGTCGCGAATATCGCGTGCCTGGCGCATCATTTCCTCGTCAATACCGAGGCGACCGGCGGTATCGACAATGATTACGTCATAACCTTCGGTGATGGCCCGGTTCAACCCGGAACGGGCAACTTCAACCGGATTACCCTGCCCGTCCCCGGATTCGG
>CABQYA010000095.1:0-6921 GCA_902468275.1 uncultured Urmitella sp.
GCAGAAGATAACGGCTAATCTTGGGGCGACGCCGTCTTCTGTCCAGAATCAGGCGATGTCTCCTACAGTGCCTTCTATCTCGACATCTGCATATCCTTTACAAGTGGCAGGGACTATCGCTGGCTATCGCCTGTTGAAAGCCCTAGGGTCAGGCACGATGGGTGAAGTTTGGCAGGTAGCTGACCGGCAGGGAAATCTTTATGCCGCGAAGATTCTGCGCTCCAAACTCGCGATTAAACCAGGGATTGTGCAACGTTTCCGAATGGAAAAAGACCTGGTAACCGGGGTGCGGCATCAAAATATCGTGGAAGTGTATGACCTGATTCAAACCCCGGAATATATGGCAATCATCATGGAATATACCGATGGTGGAGATTTGGGGGAGCTGCTTAAACGTAAGGGAACGCTAACCCCTCTTGATGCCGTCTACTATTGCATGGGAATTGCCGCTGGTCTTTCCCTAATTCATAAAGCAGGAATTGTGCATCGTGACCTGAAACCCTCCAATATTTTGTTGAAGCAACAGGGGGGCTATCTAATCCCAAAAATCGCGGATTTCGGTTTAGCCAGGTGGATTGATCCTCGCTATGAAACCCAAACCACGAAACGTTCCGGCACGCCCTATTACATGGCTCCCGAAATGATTGAGGGCAAAGGGGTTAGTTCTAAAACTGATGTTTATTCCCTGGGGGTAATCCTTTACGAGTTGCTTTGTGGAATTACCCCCTTTAGAGGCTCCGTGGGGGAGGTATTAAACCATCAGTTCTACGATATGCCGGGAATGCTTCCGGGAATTCCCAGTGCCCTGTGGAATGTGATTACCCAAATGCTCGCAAAAGAAACTTCGGTGCGCCCTAGTGCCGCCCAGACCTACGCCCTCTTGAAGTCGGTAATTGAAAAGGTGCGTCCCCTTCAGGCTCTGGAGGTTTTTACCGAACCTCCACCTGTGCAGCCGTTAGCGGAGGTAGTGCGCGTTTCTCCTCCAGATGCGAAAACTTCACTTGCTTCCGTAAAACCGATTATTCCCGCTCATAATGAGGCAGAAACTCAGTCGGGGCAGACAGCGCTCGGTCACCTAGCTGATTATCCGGTAGCGCCAGTAGTACCCGCTGGGCAAGCTGTAGGTTTACCTCCCGCGATCATGATTAATGCTGATGAGGGCGTAGGGATGCTGCAAACAGCAATCCAGACGGACGGGGAATCCCCGGGGGAAACGCAGCCGGTCGCGACCGGGGCAGGGGAATCTGTTTTTAAGCCTGAGGGCGTGCCGGTAGCGGTCAGTAATCCGCGCGAAATCCCGAAAATCCCGCCCACTCCTACGGTTTCTTCTTCGCGAGTTATTTCTCCACCAGTTCTGGCGCCAACCGGTTCTCTGTCGAATCTATCCACGGGGAAAAGGTCAGGCGCAAAAACCGAAATTTTCGCTGGGGTAGCGATTGGTTTAGGGATTGGCACTCTAGTCACCCTGATAGTCGCGGCAGCTTTGCTATTGCTATAGGGGGTAGTATTACCTTTACCGTGCAGGTAAACCGTTATTGATTGCTTGAAAGGGGATAAATCATGGTTGAGAAGCTACGGAAATGTAAAGGACAAACCTTGATTGTGTTGGGGATTGTGGTGTTTATTGCCGGGATTTTTGCCCCGCTTATTGGTCCGTGGGTTGCCAGTATTCCCAATGCTTATAACTACAATCCGGTGCTACATACAGTGCTACCCGCTTTGGGAACTTTAATCCAAATCCTTTTCCGGGTGGAAACCGGCATTATCTTGCTGGTCGGGGGGATTATCTTAGAACGTATCGAGACCGGGCAAGCAAAGTAGACCCTAGGGCCGACTGTCTGTTAATAGTTTTGTAAGACGCTTCAAAGATACTTTTTCCCGCGTTCCCAGGGACTGTGCAAATATAGAAACCCGCAGCTCTTCCAGCAGCCCTCGTGCGCGCAATAATACTTCTACCTGGGAGAAATTCACCCCGGTATCGGCGCTTTTTTCGAGTTTGTCGCGCGCGTCCTCCCAAATAGCCAGAGCCTGTTGTTCTTGGCTATTGCCAGCGCTTTGACCTTGGTGGGCTTTTTGTAAACGATTAAGAACCGCTTGCAGATAGCGTCCTAAATCATAGAAATACTGGTTCAAGTCCCAAATGAAACCGGGATAAATCAGCTTTGATAGCTGGGCGCGCACCTGGGTTACATCTTCGATGGCACTGAGCGGAAAATGTTTAGACAGTGAAGAACCTACCTCGCGATATATTTCCCCAATCTTCGCCAGCTCTTTAGAGAGGGCGTAAACTTCGTCCTCGAACCGGTCACGAAAATCCCTGGCAAGCTGGCTGAGAGCACTCGCGTCACGCACCAGCCAGGTATCCACTTTTGCTTTCTCCAGGCAGGAAAGGGTCGCTAACAGCTCTAAATCTGTCAGTAAATCCGCTTTCTCGTAGGGTAACGCGGAAATGTTAAGCACTAAATGTGCTGACCAGCGGGTTGAGATTCTTGCCGGGGGTAGGTGTAGCTGGGAGCAAAGTAGGTAGGTAACCCCAAAATGATGGGAGATTTTGGCCGGTTCGGAGGTATCAAATAGCGCTAGCCGCACTGGGAGATTGGCCTTGCGATTATCGGTAGTTGAGTCTTTTTGTCCGGGAATAGATTTGTGATTGGTCGCTGCCTGACCGGCATTTTGTGACTCGTAGCGGTTGGTTAATGAACCGGAAAGGAGGGACAGCCCAAAGGGGCGCGGTAGGCGCTGCGGCAGTAAGCCCGGGAAGGCCCTACCAGGCACCCCGCTAACAGCAGTGGTTATCTCAGCAGGTAAAACTGCGTGTTGGTTGCGTATTTGCGGCCAAGCAGAAGAAAAATCTGTTTCCGGGAAACGCTGCTTGGAGGCCTTAGTAGCTTCCTGATTGCTACGCCTCGTTTGAGAAGGGACAGGGTTTTTCTGCCTGCTTTCGGCTTTGCTTACCTGCGAGAGCGCTTCCCGGATGACCTGTTTGCGAGCCGCGCGCCCTTTTTTACCGTAGCGCTTCTGCAGTTTTTCGAGGTCGCGAGAATAAATCTGCTCTTTTCCTACTCGCAGCGCAAAACGAATGCGCAAATGGGCTGGTAAACTCGCGACCGCTTGGGAAAATTCGTGTTCGGTTACTTCCACGGCGCGCAGCTGGTCTAGAGCCGCGATGAAAAGCTGAGCCAGCGGACGGGAGGGGGCAGTGCGCTTGTTGTTGTTTGCGGCTTCGGCGTGGTCGCGGTGGCTAGGTTGTTTAGAGGTGTCCGTCGCTGCGGGTGCAACATCTTGCGGAGTGCCTGTATCTGGTGCGTTCCCGTTTTCTCCCCGTTCTGTGCTCTCCGCAGCGTCCGGAGCACCCTTCGCGCTGCCGCTATTGTCCTGAACTTTGGAGTGATTGTCACTGGTAGGAGCGTTATTGTTACTTTTTTCAATCCCTGCCCAAGCCGCTAGGCGTCCGAGAGAAGCCTGCAACGCTTCCTCCTGTTTAATCTGTACCGGGGTAGGCTCGTGGCTTTCGGCGGCGCCAGTAGCAGCCGTAGGATTGGCCAGTTCCCGCTCAATCCACGCGCTTACTTCCGCCCCCACCTGCGGGGCAGGAACTAACTGGCGGCGCACCGCTTTCGGTAACGCTCGAATCAGCGCGGTGAACAGCTCGGGCCACAGCCCCGGCACTGTCCATTGAAACTCTTGCGGATTAAGGTAAGGCAGTTGATCCAAGCTGACCTGGCAGGTAATGCCATCTTCTTCCTTGCCGGGTGCAAATTGATATTGCAGGGGCAAACTAAACTCTGCCCCTATCCAGCGGTCAGGGAAACCCGAAGTGGAAAGCTGGGTGAGTTTGCCCGCCAGATTGGTTTGGCTTCCAATCGATTTATCTGCGGCTTCACCGCTGGAATAGTTGCGGGGCGCGCTAGCGGTAGCAGCAGACGGCAACAACACGTCCTCGGGATAATCCAAAATATGGGGGTCATCTTGACGTTTGAACCAGGCCGCAAAAGTTCCCGGATTAGTTACCTCTTTGCCCAAGCGCGCAGCGAAGAATGCCGCTAAAGCGTCCTCGCCGGCAACCATTCCGGCTTGGCGGGTACGTTGCTCAACTTCTAGGGCGCGTTGCAGCAGCTTTTCATTGCGTTTCAAGAAGGGATAGTTCAAGGGGGCATTCCCTCTGACCAGCGCATTAGTGATAAAGAGGGCGCGTGCCCACTCCTTCGCTGTTTGTGGGGTCTGCTCGCCGGGAAGATTCATCTTGTTTGCCGCAGGCGAGAGGGCGGGCATCTCTTTATTACCCAACCGGGATAGGGGAACCGGCACATCAGCGGCAATAGTTAGTCCGTAAAGAGTGATCCTTTCTGGCACTAGCGCCGTGCCTTTTCGGCTCGACCAATACGGCTCCCCATACGAGCGTTTCACCAGGTATTTTCCCGCATGAATAATCCAACCAGGATTAACCCGGGCAACATTGCGGGCAAAAAGCCGGGAGGTTTCCACCAGTTCGGCAGCCATTACCCAATCGAATGTGCGGTTAGAAAGCCCCGAACCTGGCCAAATCGTGAAGCGAGCGCCGCGCGGTGCCAGGTATTGTTTGGCGCGCTGATCCCAGTTGCCAATCCCCGAAAGCATTCCTACCAGCAGAGAACGGTGAATCGCATCCGTGTCAGAATGCTTGGAAGTAAGGCTTTGGCAAGCCGCAATCAGATCCCGGGATTCCGGGTCTACCTGGTAGCTTGAGCGGAAAGGTTTCGCCAAGGGACGGGCACTGATTCCCAATTCTTTTAAAAGCTGCCGCAGTTGGTGGGTAAGGTCTTGCCATTCTCGAGTACGCAAATAATGTAAAAATTCGCGCTGGCACATTTTTCGAAAGGCGCTCCCGGACAGGTCGCGGGATTGGGTGCGCAGGTAGCGCCAAAGATTCAGGTAAGTCAGGAAGTCAGAACTGGTATCTAGGAAACGCGAATGTGCTAGATCTGCAGCTTCTTGGTGCTCTAGAGGACGCAGACGTACATCTTGCATCGACAGTGCCGAAACAATAACTAATGCCTCCGATACGCATCCGCGCCGCTCCGCCTCCAGTAGCATTCGGGCTAAGCGGGGGTCAATCGGTAACTTGGCGAGGCGTTTGCCTATCTTGGTGAGGCGATAGCCTTCGGTGTTTTCGCTCCGCTCCGATAGAGCCCCCAATTCGTAAAGCAGCTGCTCCCCGTCACGGACTTGCCGCGGATCCGGGGCATCAATAAAGGGGAAATCGGCCACTTTTCCCAGGTTTAGCGAGGCCATCGCCAAAATCACCGAAGCTAGGGAAGTGCGCAATATCTCGGGTTCAGTAAAACGGGGACGCTCTAGGAAATTTTCTTCCGAATACAGCCGGATACAAATCCCCTCACTAATCCGCCCGCAACGTCCCGCCCGCTGGCGGGCACTGGCTTGAGAAACTTCCTCGATTGGTAGGCGCTGCACTTTGGTGCGCTGCGAGTAGCGAGAAATTCGCGCCAGACCAGGGTCAATCACATATTTAATACCTGGTACGGTCAGCGAAGTTTCCGCCACATTGGTGGCGAGCACAATCCGCGGATAAGGATGCGGGGCGAAGATGCGTTGCTGTTCAGCCGGGGACAATCGCGCAAACAGCGGCAGGATTTCTACTGCTCCCGGAGTGTTTGTACGCTCGCCGGCGCGCACATATCGCGAACCAAGATGCGCGGCGAGGGCGGCCTCGGTGTCTCGAATATCGCGTTCGCCCGCCAAAAACACCAAAATATCGCCGGGGTCGCCAGCAAAAAGTTCATCAACCGCCTGGCAGATTCCCTCGGTTTGGTCTTTCACTTCACCGCGGGCGCTTCCTGATTTCTGCTGGTTAAAAAGGTTCTTGCGGTTCTGCCCAGGGGTTTCCTCTTCTCCTACTTCGTCCTCGCCCTGAGTATCCGAGCCATCCAGGGGGCGGTAACGTATCTCAACCGGGTAGGTGCGACCCGATACCTCAATAATCGGCACCGGGGAAGAGGGACGAGAAAAATGCTCGGCAAAACGCTGCGAATCGATAGTTGCCGAGGTAATAATGACTTTCAAATCGGGGCGGCGCGGCAACAGACGCGCCAAATACCCCAAAATAAAATCAATATTCAGGGAGCGTTCGTGGGCTTCATCCACAATGATGGTGTCATAGCGTTTCAGCAGGGGATCGGTGCGGATTTCCGCGAGCAAAATCCCGTCCGTCATCAACTTCACCATAGTTTTGCTAGAGACCACATCGGTAAAACGCACCTGGAAACCGATGGTTTTACCCAGCTCTTCCCCCAGCTCACTGGCAATCCGGGTAGCTACCGAGCGAGCAGCAATCCGGCGCGGCTGCGTGTGTCCGATGAGGGCGCCGCGTCCTCTGCCCAGCTCTAGGCAGATTTTTGGTAGCTGGGTAGTTTTCCCGGAACCAGTTTCCCCAGAAACCACTACCACCTGGTTATTCTTGATAGCTGCGGCGATTTCTTTCCGCCGAGCACTTACTGGAAGTTCGGCGGGAAAGCTTATTTGAGCAGGCGCATTATTTAAGGTTTTCGTGTGGCGGTGGGTAGGCTGCTTAGCTTTCTTATCGGTTTTTTCGGCTTGCGCATGGCGCTTATCCTGCTTGCTCGCTGCATGCTGCTCGCTCATCGCCCTCCTTTACCTCTGAGCAAAGTCTAGCGGTTATCGAGCCGGTGTCATTAGTGCAAGCTGCTAACTGCGATAAAGTAGAGACCTTGAATAGGTAATAACCGCCCAGTGGAGGCAGCGAGATAAAACATGAGTGTGGAATACGATTTCGATGTCATCATCGTAGGTGGCGGCGTCGCCGGAACGGTATGTGCCTACCTTTTAGCAAAACAGGGTCACCAGGTCTTATTGATTGAGCGCGGCTCGGAAGTGGGAGCTAAAAACCTCTCGGGCGGGGTGTTC
>CABQYA010000096.1:0-6899 GCA_902468275.1 uncultured Urmitella sp.
GGCGTCAGCGTCTAGACGCAAACGAATATCACGTTTTGCGCGAAGCAGGTACTGAGCGTCCCGGCACCGGAGAGTATCTCCATGAGAATCGGGAAGGAATCTATCGTTGCCGAGCCTGTGGGGCACAGCTCTTTAGCTCCACCACCAAGTTTGATTCTCATTGTGGTTGGCCCGCATTTTTCCAGCCCGAGGACGCAGCAGTCACCTATCACCAGGACTCTTCGCATGGGATGATTAGAACCGAGGTGCGTTGTGCTAACTGTCAAAGCCACCTGGGGCACGTGTTCGAGGACGCTCCCGATATGCCCGGGGGGCAGCGCTATTGCATTAACTCTATCTGCCTAGACTTCAAGGCGGACGATAATGCGGATTATCAGCGCTAATCTGCAACATGGCACTCCTGCTAAAGACGTAGAGCCGAGCCAGAATTGTTGGCATGATTTGGCTAAGCAGTTTGCTCGCTACCAAGCTGATGCTATTTGCCTGCAAGAAGTTGATTTTTATCAGCTACACACTGGTTTTACTAACCAAACTCGCGCCCTTGCCCATGCTTTAAGTAAGGAAACTGGGACTACCTGGAACTATCGTTTTTTAGGTTTTTTTGCCGGTCAGGTAGTTTTAGGGGTGCGCTTGCCGGTTGCGCTTCCCAAATCTGTAAAGGCAAATCTATTTAACCCATTTCGCGCTGACCGTCCTTTGATTGGTGGATATGGGCTGGGGATTCTTACTCCGCATCCGGTGCGCCGCTGGGTGAGTGCGAAACTGGGAGCAGCTCGACCTCGCATCAGTATTAACGGTTGGGATATGCGCAACTGGAGTTTTTATGGGGGACAAACCCGCAGCCTATTAGGGGCGGAGGTTTTAACTAAGCAGGGAAGCTTCCTGCTGGGTTGCACGCACCTAGAGTTAGGGTCTACTACTGCAAGACATCAGCTACGCCGCTCTTGGAAGGGGTTATGTGCTTTAGCTGGTATCGCTACCCCTGTGTTAGCTGGGGATTTCAATTTACGTAATGATGCGGTACGTGACTTGTTTCCCTATTTAACTATCGCTGATGCTTTGACTTATCCCGCGAGCCAACCCAGTTTTCAAATAGATCACGTTCTAGCGCCCCCTCACTGTCAGGTTGTATCGGCCGAAAATATCAAAATGCCGATTTCTGATCACCGCGCCCTATTCGTGGATTTGGATTCATAGCCGCCTTCACGCAACTTAATGAGCAGGTGAAGGTTGGTTTTGCAGTATTCCTGGCAAAAGAAATCCGGCTGATAGTTTTTTCATTATTAGCGATAACCTTGGACATTGCCTACGGGGAAGTGTTAGACCGGAAGGGTACAACCAACGATTTACGAAGAGAAATCACGATTACTACAGGAGAAGATTATGGGTTGGATTGGTGCAATTATTGCTGGCGGCATTATTGGCGCTTTAGCTCGGCTATTTATGAAGGGCGAGCAAAACATGGGGATGCTAATCACCATTATTATCGGTATGGTTTCGGCGGGGCTGTCTGATTGGCTGCTCGTTAAACTAATTGGTGATGGTCATTCGGTAATTAGCTTCATTGTTGCGATTGTAATCGCGGTGGCTCTGATTTCCTTGTACTTGGGTCTGCGGGGACGCCCCAAGAATGGCTAGTCTTTGAGCCTTAGCGTTTGACACGCTGATAAGGATTTTAATCGAGGGCGGATTCGGTAAATTAGTTACCGAATCCGCCCTCTTTTCCTGCTGGTTATCCCCAGTTATCCCCAGGATTAGGGTAAATACAACAAGCGGTAATTCCATAGCCCAAAGAGCTGCAGCAACGCACAAAACCGCCTCTACCCTCAAGGTTTACTTGAGGGTGAGCATCAATAATTTGACAGACCCCTTATAGATAAACTCAAGGAAAAAGTTATCCACAGATTTTATCCACAGGGTTGTTAGCTTATTTAATAACTGCTGCAAAAGCTGTGGAATAAACTTGTTAATAGATAATCCGCTACTCGTTGAGAGTACGTCCAGTTAAAGTTTCGTAAATCTCTTGATAGCGATTAGCTGTCTGTTGCACCACAGATTCGGGAATCTCCGGGGGAGTTTGCAACTTGTACGGCTGCCAATGACATTCTTCAGAATCCACCCAGTCACGTAGCATTTGGGAATCTAATTGTGGGTTGGGTTTACCCACCTGGTAGCTATCGGCATTCCAAAACCGCGAAGAATCGGGAGTGAGAACCTCGTCTCCTAACACCACCGCCTCTCCGCCATAAGGCAGAGCTGAACCGAACTCAAACTTGGTCGAGCCTAAAATAACTCCCCGTTCCCAGGCGATTTTAGCGGCTCGTTCATAAAGATCTAGGGAATATTCGATTATTTTATCTAGCCGTCCACTACCGACCAGGGACTGTAATGCTTCCCAAGAAACATTGTTATCGTGCCTACCCATCTGAGTTTTAGCTACCGGGTTAAACACTGGTTTGTCTAGTTTTTGATCGCGCTGTAAACCTTCAGGCATACGCACCCCTGCGATTGTGCCTTTTTCTTGATACTCGCGCCATGCCTGCCCTACTAGGTAGCCGGATACGTGACATTCCAAAGGGTACATATCGAGATGTCGGCAAATCATGGCACGACCCGCTACCATCTCGGGCACTGAGGAAGTAGACAAAAAATGATTTGGGATACAGTCCCCTAGCTGTTCTAACCACCAGGTCGTTAGCTGGGTTAGAGCCAGACCTTTTCCGGGAATTTCCGTAGGGAAAACCTGACCATAGGCGCTAAAACGGTCAGTAGCAACTATTAGAACCGTTTCTGAATCATAAGTTGATTGTCCCGCAGGGTAATAGATTTCTCGTTCTTTACCAGAAAACAGATGACGCCATCCACGCAGCGCCGGAGTGTTACTTGACGACATATTTATCATTCTTACATGTTTTATTTAGCTATGTGAGAGTGGGGGTTAAATGTTGAAAAGCCTTGTGGTTAAATAAGTATCGACCTTAACTATCAGGTACTGCCCAATTCGAGGGGTTACAACTTTGCATCAGCATTCTCCGACCACCGGCTCTACTCGTACCCGGCTATTAATCGCAGCTGCGATAACTTTTGGGGTGCTGGCCGCCCAGCTAGTAGGGGCAGTTTTATCTCATTCTTTGGCTTTAGCTGCCGATACCGGTCATGTGGCAATCGATTCGGTGGGGCTCTTGCTGGCGGCTTTTACCGCCACTTTAATGACCCGCCCTAGCACCGATGCTCTAACCTATGGTTATGCCCGGTTAGAAGCAATTGCTGGCGGAATCCAGGCGGGCATGATTATCATCATTTGCTCTGTCATTGGATATGAGGGGATTACCCATTTAATCACTCCCATGCCGGTTAATGGTACTCAGATGGCAGCCTGGGCGGTGGCGGGTCTACTCGGAAACTTGCTTTCGATGCTGGTAATGGCGGGACGTCACCGGGATAACTTAAACATTCGCGCAGCCTTTCTAGAGGTGACCGTAGATGCGATTTCCTCGGTTGGGGTAATTGCTGGAGGGATAGTTACTCGTTTAACTGGGATTAACCGCTTTGATGCCGTTATTTCTTTGTTAATCGCTGCCGCCATGTTGCCCCGCGGCTATCAACTACTCAAAGATGCAGGGGAGATTTTGCTTGACCGCGCCCCCAAGGAACTAAATGTAGCCGAGATTCGCCAACATATTTTGCGGGTAGACCATGTTACCGGACTCCATGACTTGCACGTTTGGCCCCTAAATTCCCACACTGTATTACTGTCAGCCCATATCATAATAGCTAAACAGTGTTATAAAGATGGGCACGCCCTCGAGGTATTACACCAGGTAGAAACTTGTATGAAAACTCATTTCCCGCGAAAAATCGAACACTGCACTTTTCAAATCGAACCCGAGGGGCACGCTGCCCATGAACTCTTAAAGCACTAACCCCCAGGGTTAATCCCCCCCAAAAAACAAAGAGGCTCCCCCAATCGGGGCTATTTTATGGATAACCGGGAAACAGATTAATATCTTTCAAAGATGGTTTTACCTATCCGATGGGGGATTCCCACGACTAATGCATTTCCCATACAAAAGGCTCTATGCCCGTTAGACATTAGTTTGGTATCCCCTTCTTCTTTGGTCCACCCTTTGGGGAACATTTGAAGTTGTTCTAGCTCATCGGGAACAAGGCGACGTAAGCGACCTGAATCCCCTTTTACCACGTGTTTCATACGACTAGCAGCGGTTCCTCCCTCACCGGTTAATATGGTTCGGGATGGATTATCCAGCTTATCTGGGAAAGCCATAGAACCTTCCGTGTAGTTGTAAACAAATCCCGCGGAGGTGATCCGCGGTTCATTCTTTGAACCTTTAAGATATTTCCATTTTTCTAGCTTGTCTTCCGGAATAAAAAATTCTCCTGGAACTTCCGCATCTGGAACTAGCACGTCACCTAGTACCACGGAATTACCTTTATAGGACGATACTGTTTTTGCTGTTAAAAATCGTCCTCCCTGCATACATCCGGAGTTTTGAAATGGGGATTTCTTTTTTCCGATTCCGAACGTGTTTGAAACTTTATAGGGGTCGCTCGATATTCTCATCCACTGCTCGTAAGAGATTTCATTCTCTACGGGGAATGCTTTCGCGAAAACACCCTCGTTCTTTAGCCTTTCGCTAAGGTTCCATTCTTCACTGGTCAGTTCTCCGTAAATATATACGCGACGTCTTTTCTGAGGCATTCCATATTCAGCAGCGTTAATCACCCGCCATTCAATGGAATACCCTCGTTCATACAGACAGGAAAGAATAACTGCAAAGTCACGTCCTCGCTGTTTAACTGGGGATTTTAAGAGCCTATCCACGTTTTCGAGCAGTAAGTATTTAGGTTGCTTTAGTCGCAGCATTCGGTAGATATCCCACCAAAGAACACCTTTTTGACCTTCTATACCTTTTGCTAATGAAAGTGGTTTGGCTACAGAATAGTCTTGACAGGGAAAACCACCGACAAGCATGTCAAAGTCGGGAATATCGACTTTCCCTAACTCATAATCATTGAGAACCTGATTTATGTCCAGGTTAATACACGAGCCTTTGCCAAAATGATGCTCGTAGCAGCGCCATGCAAATTGCTTGGAATCATTTCCTTGTGGTTCCCATTGGTTAGCCCACACCGTTTTAAAATTCCCGGCTGGTTCGCAGTAAAATTCGTCACCAGGTTTTCCGTATCCATCAAGGCCTAAGCGAAACCCACCCACGCCTGCAAACATTTCGGCTACCCTTATCTGTTTACTCATAACGCTCCGGTCTGCGGTCTAATTCTTATTTGCATATAAGCAGGTTATTTAGCTATACCCCTCTATTATCTGCTCAGCTCAATAATTGATCAAGTTTTTAGGTGAGTCAAAATCAAAACTCACGCTTGAGAGATTTGTGAATTTCCTCTGTCAGGTATCTCTGATTTAGCCAGAAGCACTTCTTGACTACAGGTTTACCGTTTGGTGGTGTCGGTAGGGTGTCGTATTTGTTTCTTGCATGAGGTCTGACATGACAGCAAGGATTTTCGGTAGATTTCACTGAATTTTCGGCACACCCAGCTTTGGTACGTGCTCGCATTAGCTCATAGCATTGTTTGGCATACTTCAAATCGCTGTCTGGCATTTGCCAGAAAATAACGTCTTGAAGCCGATAGATACCGGGTTCTTCAGGAGTTTCACGATAAATCACAAAGAGATATTTTTCTTGTAGGTATCTGTAAAAATCACTATCTTCAAAATCTGTTTGCAGCAATTCGTAGTAATTGAACCTGGGGAATGATACTGCTTCTTTAGGTCGTCCTGTCTTGGTTAGACGAATAGTTTTCTGTTTGATACCTGCTTTTTCAAACTGCTCTATTTTCGCATCCTCCGAGATACCTAAAATCTGGCGAGTTACCAAAGCTGTGAGTGCTTTAGGCTTTTTCCCTTTATTGGTTTCGTATCCAAATTTTTCGCCCAGTTGTTCCTCGGTTAATCCGAAATAGGGACGGAATCGCTTACGAACTAGGTCAAGCAAATCAAGGTCTTGTTCTTCTGTACCCGCCTTTATGGGTTCCATCTTTGTTTTCTTTAGCAGCTTGTTCTCTACTGCCGTCATGTAGGAGGCTTTTAACGCCCATGCCCTAGGCTTTGCGGGTATTTCGGAGTAGGGCTGTTTCTTGATTACAGAACTATTTTTACCTTTCGTGCAGGCTTCTAAATATAGGGTGTCTCCTCCGGATATTTCGTGCGCCCGCCCATCACAGATTTTTGTTACTACAGTTTCCCAGTCTGCTTTAATGGTTGGGATATCTTCTTCGGGTAATGACCATTCATCCACTATCTTAATTTCATAGTCAAGGAAGTCTTTTTCCTTTTCATGGAGATATACAACAAGAAGAATATCTTTGAGCTTGTGAATAAGGCTGCTTGTTTCGAAGCGTTCTCGGATTATGCTCATATAGTTAATCATTGTTATTACAAGTCGCTCTTTAGCTGCATAGCTTCCGTTCTTTTTTCTCTTAAGTGGGGTAGATTTTAGTTCTAGACCTACTTCTGCGAAGTCTGGGTTAGAGTCACTGTTGAGCTTGTATTTAAAGTAGTTTTTTTCTAATACATTACCGAAAGTTCCTTTTCGTTTACGGGGATCAGGTATTTCAGCAATATCTATGTGTTCGCGCAATGTGGAACCTAATAGTTTTTGTGCATAAGCAATGATTGATGCTTTATTCTTTCGGTCGTAAGGAAAGCTCGTTTCCATCATCAATCCCACTTTCAATGTCTGAAGGTTTGCATTTGTTTACGATGATTAACTTTGTGCATTCCACAGCTACTCTCAGGTTACCGGCTGATTGATTCCTTACTACAGTTATCTACGCCGATAAAACATCCACTTAACAAACTA
>CABQYA010000097.1:0-6882 GCA_902468275.1 uncultured Urmitella sp.
GCGATATCGAATCCGTAATACCGGTTTTTGGCTTCGATAAAAACATTACTGTCCAGCACATACATTTAACCCACCGCCAGCTTTTCAGCCAAGTTACGGAAAGTTTGAGGCTTTTTGGTGCCGAGCATCCGAAAAGCATCTCGATAAAGAGTATTACCCTCCAAGGTAGAAACAATCACAGCGCGGGTAAACGTGGGAGAGTTACGCAGAGGCAGAGTTTTATAAAAATCTCCACCCCCAGTTTGCTTCCCCGTGCTACCCCTTTCGGCTATCGCGCTCAACTCCCGGCCATATAGTTCCTGATACTGACTCCAGCTAAGAAAGTTGGCATCAAAAAGGCTGTGTAGCGCCACCAGGACGCTGCAGCCAGCTTCGCGCGCAAGTTTAGTAACAGTTTCTTCGGTAACCTTGGTTCCGTGCACGCCCTCAAGAACATCCCTGGGAAGTAGGATCTCTCCCGCGAGTTGATTGCACCAGCGTTCCTCAGATTTTGCGTTATTGGAATCGTTGAGAGATAAATTCGCGTCAGACAATGCGCTATGACCTAGCCAGATATGCCCTAGTTCATGTAATAGGGTAAAGATTCTCGCAGAATGACCGTCGGCTCCATTGACAAAAATAAGAGGCGCAATTTCATCACTTAAAGAAAAACCCCGAAACTCTTCGACACGTAGTTTTCTATGAGTATTGTTTCCTACCACCCCATTGGTAAGCACGAGGATTCCGAGTTCTTCAATCTTGTCGACTAAGTAGCGATACAAACTGGACATATTGCCAATTCGTTTTCGAGAATCAAACCCAAAGTCAAGGAGATCAGTGATTTTAGCTGCTACTTCAATCACGCTATTACTCACGCCTACGGAACCTACGAAAGACAGTTTTTCTGCCTCATTGCTTAGGGCGTAGTCGCGATACCAATCCTGGGTGCGTTGCGCGTTGTAAATAGTGTCGAGCAGATCCCCGGAAGGCTGGTGAATCGCAGAATCTTTAAGCGTACGCATATCGGCTATAGGTAGATCTTCTTCGGGAGGAGTATCAAGAAAAAGAAATGCGAAAGGCGTATTAGTCTTGGCAGCGAATTTTTTTGCATCCGTGAAAGAAGGAGCACTAACGCCAGATATCCATTCAGGTAACTTCGGAAAATTTTTCTCTAGGTCAGTGACAGTTTTCCTGCTACGCGCCAACGCCCACTCGTAAAGAGGGGGCGCTATACGCACTTTCGCAGACATTATGCTTCCCCCTCGCACTTTAGAAAATGAGCAAAACCCACCAGACGATTTCTATTTTACTGGCAAGAGTGCCTAGACGGCAGCTTTTCCTGTTTTTTAGGGATGCAGGTAAGTAGTTCAGCCTCTAAAAATCGCCCTCTTCCTAGTTTTTCTTAAAAAACTCCCGAAAAGGCGTAGCCACGTCATATCGCAAAGTTTCCTGCGACTACCCCTGATCATCCGCAGGAACAACTCCGCCACCTGACCAACCGCGTCCTAGTTATTTTGGTAGGTGACCTCGAGGGTAGCGCGCGCCAAAGCATTAATCAGCGCCTGGAAGTTAACGGCAGCGGCAGAGGCGTCCTCATCCAGTTCCAAAGTTTCCGTGTCCAGGGCGTGAACCGCGAGAAATAATAATTATATGCGTATCACGCCTATATTACGCATATAACCATTGATTTTTAACCCCAATATTTCTAGGATTTATGTAAGAACAGGAGGGGTAACCATGGCTAAAGTTAGTACCAACATCAATTTGGACGCGGATCTCAAACGCTCCGCGCAGCTCTTGCTTAAAGACCTAGGTATGGATTTAACCACTGCGGTCACCATATTCTTGCGGCAAACCGTACGAGATCAGGCAATTCCGTTTCAAATATCGCGAGATATTCCCAATGCCCAGACCTTGGCTGCCTTGCAAGAATACGAGGAAATGAAGGCACACCCCGAAAAGTACCCGCGCTATACCAGCTTCGAAGAAGCAATGAAAGACGTTTTTACATGAGGCTAAATATTGTTCTTTCCAACCGTTTCAAGAAGGACTTGAAACTTGCGAAAAAACGCGGTTTGGATCTGGAACTACTGAACTCCGTTATCAAGCGTCTAGCTCAAAGAAAGCCTCTCGCGCCTAAACATCGAGATCACGACCTTGGAGGTAACTTTCGAGACTTTCGCGAATGCCATATAAAACCAGATTGGCTCTTGGTCTATCGTATAGACGGCGATGACCTCATATTGTTCTTAAACCGAACTGGCTTACACGCGGATCTCTTCGGCATGTAAGTCGAACCGGCAACTTCGGTTTGAGATTGGCTAAAGCCCCTGCGGCAATTCCGTCTACACCAGCGCCCTACAAATAATTAACCACTGCAAGCATCCCCAAAGCGGCACTAGCTCCCTATCAAAAAGCCAGGATGCTTCTCCGGTGGGCAATCACCGACACCCTATCGTTTATTTTTCTTGCCGTGGGTCTTTTTATTCTTTTCACGATTCCCGATTATCACAAAGCAAGCAAAGCCTAAAGCCCAGATCGGAAGGGTAAAGAGCATATTCCGCAGATAGTTAGCGGTAAAAAGCAAAAAGAAATCCAAGATAGCCGAGACCACGACCAGGATAATCCCCGCCCAAACCAAAAAATCATCAATAGTGTTCTTACGCTTAGACACGGTCTTGACCTTACCGCATCTCACCTGCACCCTAGAAAATAGTATTGAGTGTATGTATTCGAGTAGTAAAGCTCGGAACATTACAGAACATGACGACCTTGTTCCCTAAGCTGGGCAAGAATATCTGCTCTTTCCTGCGAAGAAACTAGCCTTTTCTTTTCTAATAGCTCCAGAAGTATCCTCGTTCCGAAAGCGCCTTTTACCGCTTCCTGTTCCTGCGCAATTACAACCGCATCCTCATCGTCGCTTACGAACAAAACATTGTCGCTACAGGTGTAACGACAGACAATAATCGCTAGGGTTTCTGCTTCTCCTAAATTGTCCGTGTTACCGTCATGCCCAGGGGTATCGAAATAACTTTTAAATACCTGAGTTTGAGCGAGCTCACTGGGATTGGGCATATCAACAGCAAAGAAGACCTCTTGCACCTGCGATAATAAATCTTGCTGATCACGCAAAAGATACTGGACTTCTCGCATTACCGTAGGCGCTAAGCGAAGCTTATCTCCAAAAAGCTGCTTTATACGAGGGAGGAGATCCAGCAAAGCTAAAGAATAAGCAAAGCTAAAGAATAAACAGTACAGGCATCATGGAAAAATAGCGCAGCCAAAATTTATTGCTCCAGCAGTTCAAGAACCTCGTCTGCCGACAGCAACTCGGGCGTCTGCCGGACAGATTCCTCCGCAGTTGTGGCAGTATTTTGCACCCCAAGAGCCCATTCATAGGTCCCAGCTGGTGCTTTCCCACTATTTACTTGTTCGTAGAGCTTAGCAAGCACTTCCGCAGGAAATCTTTGTGCACCCGATAAACTGGCACGCCGTTGCACATCACTCCAGGTAAGCCCGATTTCTTTTAGATGTTTACCCAGGAATTTTTGGGTAACTACTGTTTTCTCGTCCTCGAAAAGAAAATCTGGGGTAGGTAAGTCAAACTTATTGAGCCGATTCACCAAAGCCGCAACTGATACCCCCCAATCCCACAAAAACTTAACGAACCTTGCCGGTTCAGCTTTGCCCTCTACCAACCTTTCAACCTGTACTTTCGGCATCAATAAGTCGGCAGCAAAACGATTAGCGCCCCGTTCCTGCTCTGATATTTCATCGTCCCGCTTAATCGTAGTGTCGTTAGCTATATGCCCGATTTCGTGGGCAATCGTAAATACTTGCCTAAACCAGTTATCGGTTCTGGGAACCACAATCACCGGACGAGAAGCTAAAGATAAACAGGTACCGCCCGCTTTGAGCCCAATCTGCACCACGTCAATCTCAAGACGCTCTTCAACTTGGGAAGAAAAGTCAATCTCAATTCTTTCCCCAAGCATCCCCAAGACTTGTGCCGGGGTCATTCCTTCCAAAATGCTCATCCATATGCCTGCTTATAGACCAAGGCGATAGAACGGAAAACATCCAGATCTTCCTGGTTATGCCGGTATTCTTTGGCTTCCTCATCCCATTCGTGGCGGGCGGCAACATCTTTCGACACCCAATAAGGGTCAGAGCCGGTAATTAACCAATCCAGAGAAACGTCCAAAATAGTCGCAATTTCGGCAATCTCGCCAGCACTAACTTTGCGGCCACCGCTAATCACCCGGCTAAGTCGCGCCTGATCCCAATCCAGCTTTTCCGCCAACACCTTTTGGCTAAGACCGCTATCCTTGCAAGCACTTCCAATCCGCTCTCCAATGGTTTCCATCTCTAACACCTCCGTTCTATACCCCAGCGTAAACGATAATTAGTGAAAATAGAAGGTTAATTTGTGAAAATCACAATTTAAACGGGAAAATTGCCCAGGTCACCGAAGGGAGAACCAAAAGTCCTTGCCACTGCCGGTTTTCAAATCCCGGACAGTATCCCCAACCCACTCCTATCCCCATTCTTCCCCCAACCCACTCCTATCCCACCTAGCTAACTCCTGAAAAATAAACGCCCTAACTTAAAGCATTGATAGTGCGCAAAACTGTCACCGCATTTTCTCGGAAATAATCCGCTTCTAACAGCAGCGATAGGCTAATAGCACCATTGAAAGGCAAATCAAAAAAGTATCCGGGCTGTAGGTAAATCCCCTGCTCATCTAATAACTGTTTAACCAGTTCATCCTCGTCCACGTGGGAGGGGAAACGCAGCAGCACGTTCCAGCCTCCTTGCGGCTCTAGCACCGTCACCGGGCTGGCTGAATCCGCTGCCACCAGGCTCTCTAACACCTCCAGGTTAGTGGCGCAGCGCCCTCGAGTTAGCGCTACTTGCAGCGGAATTTCCTGCAAGAAACCGGGGAGCTGCTCAGCCAAAATCTCACTGAACGGCAAATATGCGTCAGCGATTATATCTAAGCGCGTTTTCGTTTCTGCTACTAACGCATCTGGTCCGGATACCTCTAACCAGGCAATCTTGTAACCGGGGGCGCTCAGACTTTTTGATAACCCGTCGAGGGCGAATGTCAGGTTTTGGGAGCAACCGGCTAGGCGCGCACGGGAGGAGGGTGCAGCGGGCAGGGGGAAATCATAGAATACTTCATCGGCGATTAGGGGCAGGCCTTGTCTGGCGCAATACTCGAGCAGCGTTTTCCGCTCGTAGCCGTCCAGATAGGCTCCCGTAGGGTTGGAGGGGTTTATGACTATCAAGGCTCTGGCGACCAAGCTGCCAGCGGAATCACTTAGGGCACTGGCGCTATCGCTGTCGAAGGCTTGCGTAACCGGGAAACCAGCAGGTTCTCTTGGGGCGCTGACGCTGCCTCTGTCCGAGTCCCGCCCCAACAAACTTCTGTCCGACCTTCGTCCTATTGACGACCGGGACACCCTCGTCCCCGGCAATCTTCCGTCCGACCCGCGCCCCGGCAAAGCCTCGTCAAGCACCGTCCCCGACACCCTCGACAACGACCGAGACGACCTCAATCCCTGCTCCCCCGCAAAATCCTCACTTGTAATCAGCGAGAGCGGATCGAGTTCCCATTTTCTCCCTAGCCAAGCATACCTATAGGGCGTTACCTGCACATTTTCCAGATCAGCCAGGGTTTCTATCAGGGGATAACCGGGGGTGGGACCGAGCACCGCCTCCCCGCAATCGCATAGCAGCTTCATTAACCAGCTGTACCCTTGAGAGGTGGAGCTGAGCAGATATAGATTATCGGGATTAACCTCGCGACTGTCCCGTGCGGAAAGATATTTGGCGAGGGCGTGTCGAGCTTCGAGCGGTCCGCGCGGATTTGCCTGGTAGGGGCTATTTTCTTTCCCTAACCCGTGCCGGGTCGGATTGGAGTCGGAGAGATTAACTAGCGCTTGCCCCTGTGCGCGCCGTTTTTCAACTGCCAAAGCTATAGCGTTGGGCTTCGGGTTACTTACTCGCCGTGAAAAATGCATCACTGTTACTTTATGACTTTTTGTTGCGGTTTTCTTTACCTATATCGCCCCGATAACCCCGTGTAGAAACCCCTGTTTTTTTCACCCGCATTTTTATTCTTTCCCCGCTTCCACCTGGCTTATCACGAAACTTATTCTCAGAAATAGGAAGCTGGCTAGTGCTAAATATGAAGTTTTGTGAAACCCTAGAAGTATGGAAATTTGGCCAGGAAAACCGTATCCGCTCGGCGCTACCTATGATGGGGTAGGCGTGAACTTCGCTGTTTTTAGCGAGGTCGCAACGAAAGTTTATCTTTGTTTAATCGCCGAGGACGGCAGTGAGGAACGCGTTGAGCTGCGCGAAGTCGATCATCACGTTTGGCATTGCTATATTCCGGGGCTTCGTGATGAGCAGCGTTATGGCTTTAGGGTTGAAGGTCCCTATGATCCAGCTTCGGGACATCGCTGCGATATTAACAAGTTCCTCCTTGATCCTTATGCGAAAGCTACCGATGGCGTGGTGGGGGCAAAACAGTCTCTGTATTCGTATGACTGGGCTGATCCCAGCCAGCCTAACCATGATGATTCCTTGGCAGATATGGCGGTTTCGGTGGTTACTACTCCCTATTTTGATTGGGGAAATGACCGCCCTCCCGGGCATGACTTGCATAAACTCGTCATTTACGAGGCGCATGTAAAGGGTTTCACTCATTTGAATGAGCGGATTCCGGAAAAGGAACGCGGCACCTATGCGGGAATCGCTAACCCGGTGACTATTGAATACCTGAAAGACCTGGGGATAAATGCCATTGAACTGATGCCGGTGCACCAGTTCGTTAATGACTCCACTCTGCAAGAGCGCGGTCTGTCAAACTATTGGGGCTATAACACTATTGGT
>CABQYA010000098.1:0-6809 GCA_902468275.1 uncultured Urmitella sp.
TATCATCCCGGCTATCGCGCGAAGCGCCTCGAACTCGGGTTCGTAGTAGGGGCAGCACCCGCGGAAAATATCATTCGCGAAGAACCTGCCCCCGGCGATTTAATTTTGCTAATCGGAGGACGCACCGGACGGGACGGAATTGGGGGAGCGACAGGCTCGTCCAAGACTCACACCCGCGCCTCAGCCCAAACCTGCGGAGCGGAAGTACAAAAAGGTAACCCGATTGTTGAGCGCAAAATCCAACGCCTGTTTCGCCGAGGTGAGGTAGCCAAACGGATTAAGAAATGTAACGACTTTGGCGCGGGGGGAGTCTCGGTTGCTATCGGAGAACTAGCTCCCGGCTTGGAAATAGAACTTGACCGGGTGCCGGTAAAATATCAAGGTCTAAACGGAACCGAACTGGCTATCTCAGAATCGCAAGAACGAATGGCGGTCTGCATTGACCCCGCAGATTTACAGTTCTTCTATGATGCTTGCGCGGCCGAGGACGTAGAAGTCACCCAGGTTGCAACCGTTACCGATAACCGGCGCCTGGTGATGCATTACCTGGGAGAAACTGTCGTCGATATTTCCCGCGATTTCCTAGATACCAACGGGGTGCGCTCCCAGGCGCAATTTGCGGCGACCTCCAGCGGAAACATCACTGCTCAACGCAGCATTGACGGTAATGACTTGCAAGAACAATTGGCGAACAATCTAGCTGATTTAAACATTTGCTCCCAGCGCGGAATAAACGAAATATTTGACTCCTCGATTGGGGCAACCACCTTAACCTTGCCTTATGGGGGCAAGTTCCAACGTACCCCCTCCCAGGTGAGCGCCCAGCTAGTTTCGGTTGAGGACGGACAAAGCGATATTGCCTCGGTAGCGGCCTACGGGTTTGAACCGTCCTTAGCGAACCTCAGTCCCTACCACAGCGCCATCGTTTCCGTAGTACAGTCCATGTCGCGCCTAGCCGCAGCCGGGGTAGATTATCGCGACCTATATTTCAGTTTCCAAGAGTACTTCCCAAGGCTGGGTAAAGATCCAGAAAAATGGGGAACCGTGGTGGAATCCCTCTTAGGAGCTAACCGGGTTCTGCGGCATTTCCATTTAGCCTCTATCGGCGGTAAAGATTCCATGTCGGGCACTTTCGAAGATATGAATGTGCCGCCTACGTTGGTTAGTTTCGCGATTGGTATGCAAGCAGCGGATAAACTGCGCACCCCCGAGTTTAAAGCCCGAAATCACCGTATTTACCTGCTGAAAGTGGAAAACGATGAGCTGGGGGCGGTAAATTTAGATTCTTTCCAATCTGCACTTGATTTGCTGGTAAATACTAACCCGCACGCCGTTTACGCCTTGGGTTATGGCGGAATCGCTGAGGCACTGCCCAAAATGGCTTTTGGAAACCGGATAGGTTTTGCCGTAGATACCGAAGAGGATTTGTTCGCTTCCCGCTTCGGTAGTTTTATCATCGAGAGTGACCAGCCCCTAGATTTACCATTACTGGGATACACTGGCAGCTGGCAAGAAACCAGCATTAACGGTCAGCGTATTGATTTGGCTGCTTTACAACAGGCTTGGGAAGAACCCCTACAAGAGTTTTTCCCAACCGCCGGTAGCCAGATTTCCCATGATGATTTGCGCGTAGACGAAAGCTGCCTTACAAAATCCCTACATGCGCCCTATCGAAAAGAAAATCCGCAGGTATTTATTCCCATCTTCCCCGGTACTAACTGTGAATATGATATGACCAGAGCTTTTACTCGCGAGGGTGCGCAGGTAGTAACGGAAGTGTATCGGGATGCTGCTTCCTATGCTCGGCAAATCGAGCAAGCAGACATTTTGGCAATTCCCGGAGGATTCTCAGTCGGCGACGAACCCGACGGTTCGGCAAAGTTCATTGTTTCGGTGCTACGCCAAGCCCAGGTTAAAGAAGCCGTCCACTCCCTGCTGCGCAAAGGCGGTCTGATTCTAGGAATTTGTAATGGTTTCCAGGCATTAATCAAATCTGGATTACTTCCCTACGGAAAGATTCGGGATTTAGATGCAAATTCGCCAACTTTGGCACAAAATGACAGCGAGCATCACGTAGCCAAAATCGTACGTACCCAAGTGGCATCGGTAGCTTCACCCTGGTTAAGTTCCTTCGATGTAGGCGAGGTACACCACATACCTATTTCTCATGGAGAAGGACGGATAGTGATGAGCTCGGCAGACTACGATAAATATCTAGCAGCTGGGCAAATCGCCACCAAATATATTGGGGAAAATCCCAACGGATCGTCCTATGAAATTGAAGGACTCTTGGCTCATCAGGGGCAAATCTTGGGGAAAATGGGTCATTCCGAACGCAGCGGTAGCGGCTTATACCGCAACTACTGTCCCGAAATAGAACAGAACATATTTAGAAACGGGGTTAATTATTTCCGATGGATGTAGCAATTATTTTTGGCTCTGCCTCTGATAAAGAAAAAATGGCGGGCGCAGCTAAATGTTTAGACGAATTCGGGCTGGAATACAAAGCATTTATCGCTTCTGCGCACCGGGTTCCAGAATTATTAGAGACCATTCTAAAAGAAGCCGTGGACTCGGGGGCGAAAGCTATCATTGCGGGAGCCGGACTGGCAGCACACCTGCAGGGAGTAATCGCTTCTAAAGTCACTATCCCAGTTATCGGGGTACCCTTAGATGCGGCTTTGGGCGGACAAGATGCTCTCTATTCAATCGTGCAAATGCCCAAAGGAATCCCGGTATCTACGGTGGGAATCAATAACTCCTATAACGCTGCTATGACTGCGGTTGAAATCATCGGTACCAGCAACCAGCAGGTAGCTGCGCAGCTAAAAGAATACCGCGAAAATATGAAGAAAAAATTCACTGCCGAACCGATTAGTTTTTAATAAAAATACAATAAAAGAGAAGGCAAAATAATGGAGAAGAAAGAATTTCTTTACGAGGGTAAAGCCAAGAAAATCTATGCTACCGACGACCCTGATAAAGTCATCGTCTACTACAAAGACGATGCTACTGCCGGTAACGGAGAGAAAAAGGGCACCATTAAAGATAAAGGTGTAATTAACAATGAGCTAACCAGTTACCTGTTTGAAATGCTGGCTTCCCACGGGGTGAAAACCCATTTCCTTGAGAAACTCAGCGATCGCGAACAATTGTGCGTCAAACTAGATATTGTTCCGCTAGAGGTAATTACCCGCAATATTATTGCCGGTTCTATGGCTAAACGCCTAGGACTAGAAGAGGGAACTATCCCGAAGAAAATGATTCAAGAGTTCTCCTATAAGGACGACAGCTTGGGTGACCCCCTGATTAACTCTGATCATGCGATTGCCATCGGGGCGGCGACCGAAGAAGAAGTTGCCGAGATCCTGGAGGTAACCGCCAAAATTAATCAGATTCTTTCTGATGCTTTCAAGAAAGAAGGCATCCTCTTGGTGGACTTCAAGATTGAGTTTGGTCGCGATAAGGACGGGAATCTGCTGTTAGCAGACGAAATCACCCCAGACACCTGCCGGCTTTGGGACGCAGAAACCAAGAAGAAACTGGATAAGGATCGCTTCCGGCGAGATATGGGCGGGATTGAAGAAGCCTACAAGGAAATCCTGCACCGCATTACCAAAAAATAACGAATAATGCTTTCCTGGGGGCGGAAGCGAGGCTGATCCCCCAGGAAAAGCGCCACAATGTAGAGCGCTACTGAGGGCAAGGGAAAACAGATTATGGTCAGCTATAAAGATGCCGGTGTCGATAAAGAAGCAGGCTATGAGCATGTGCGCAGGCTGAAGAAAATGGTAGCCTCCACCCAAAATGAACAGGTTTTGGGATCGCTAGGCTCATTTGCTGCTCTGTATGAGCTGGGAAACTACCGCAATCCAGTCCTGGTTTCCGGCACTGACGGGGTAGGAACCAAACTTAAAATCGCCTTCTCCTTAAAAAAATACGACACTGTAGGTATTGACCTGGTGGCAATGTGTGTAAATGACGTGCTCTGTCATGGGGCGCGCCCGCTATTCTTCCTCGACTATCTGGCTTGCTCCCAGCTAGACGCCGACGTTTCTGCCCAATTGGTTTCCGGGGTAGTTGCTGGCTGTAAACAAGCCGGGGCTGCCCTAGTAGGGGGTGAAACCGCAGAAATGCCCGGATTTTACGCACCCGGAGACTACGATATGGCCGGTTTTGCCGTCGGCGTGGTAGAAAAAGATGCCATTATTGACGGCTCGGCTATCCGCAGCGGCGACCGGGTGATAGCGCTTCCCTCCTCGGGACTTCATTCTAACGGTTTCTCCCTGGTAAGAGCACTATTTAAAGATAACTTTTCACCAGAGCTACTCACGCCCACCAGAATATATGTACCCGAAATTCTGGCTTTACTAGACAAAAAAGTAAAACTTCATGGTCTAGCAAATATCACTGGCGGAGGGCTGGAAGAAAACGTGCCGCGGATTATTCCCGAAGGGCTCACCGCCCAGATAGAAAAATCCAAAGTTCGGATTCTCGATATTTTCAAGCGCAGTGAGTTCGACGCAGTTAGCGAACCAGAAATGTGGGGAACTTTCAATATGGGAGTGGGATTTGTGCTAGTGGTTCCCCCAGAAGAACTGCCACAAATCCAAACCCTAGTGCCTGATGCTTACGAAATAGGAGAAATAAAAGCACAAATTCCCGGGCAGCAAGGCAATAAAATATGCCTGCGATAATCAGCTATTTATTTAGGCAACAGACACAAATCTTTTAGAATCGTTAGCGGAAAATAGGGAGAATAAAAGCTGATGGCAAAGATTCTGATAGTTGGGAACGGAGGACGCGAAAACGCGATTAAACGCGCCCTGAGTGCCCACGAGATTACCCAAACCACGTCCTCAAATATGCAAGAAATCTTGCAGATGGCGCGGGATTTGTCCGCAGATTTAACCATTGTGGGCAGCGAAGACCTGCTAGTGGCTGGAATTGAGGATTTGTTTAGCCAGGCAGGTATGAAACTGTTTGGACCTGGCAAGGCGGCTGCCCGACTAGAAGGCTCGAAAGCCTATGCCAAAGACTTTATGAAAAAATACGGGGTAAAAACCGCCCGCTACCAAACTTTTACCGACTACGAGACCGCGATTGCGGGACTGGGCGATTTTAACCTCCCGGTAGTGGTGAAAGCTTCTGGACTGGCAGCTGGAAAAGGAGTAATCATCTGCGAAACCGCAGATGACGCTCGCCATGCTATTGCGGAAATCATGGTTGAGGGACGATTTGGAAAAGCTGGAGAACAGCTTATCTTAGAGGAATACCTGGTCGGTAAAGAAGCCTCTATTCTCAGTTTCGCTAATGAAAAAGGTATCTTTCCGCTGGTTTCTGCCAAGGATCATAAAAAGATTGGCGAAGGAGAAACCGGTCCCAATACCGGTGGAATGGGAACTTTTGCCCCCAACCCGTTTTACACCGATGAGCGGCAGACCCAGTTTGAACGCGACATTTTAGCTCCAACTTTAAAAGGTATCCAGGCAGAGGGGCTAAAGTTTGCGGGCTGTATATTCTTTGGTTTAATGCTCACTGATAATGGCACTTACCTTTTGGAATACAATATGCGCTTTGGCGACCCGGAAACCCAGGTGGTATTGCCGCTGCTAGATTGTGATTTATATTCACTTTTAACTGCCTGTATGCAGCGGACGCTTACCCAGCAAGATATTAAAATACGTAATCAAAAAGCTATATGTCTGGTATTAGCCTCAGGGGGATACCCCGGAGCATATGAGAAAGGTAAAGAAATTACCGGTCTAGATGGAGTCGATTATCTAGAGGCCGGGGTACGCCATGAAAACGGTAAAAGCTATACCAATGGGGGGCGGGTGCTAAACCTTTTGGCGCAAGCCGACACTCTAGAGGCAGCCAGAAATATAGTCTATAAGAATGCTGAAATAGTAGATTTTGCGGGTAAAACCTATCGTAAAGATATAGGTAGCGATGCTATTTAATACACCAGTCCTATCGCTTAGGGTTTTTAATTATTTAGGAGGACAAGCTTGCGGGCACAAACGGTAACTAACCTGGGAGAAGAATGCGGGGTTTTTGGGGTATATGGTTCTCCCGATGCCTCTAGCCTTATTTATTACGGACTGCACGCCCTCCAGCATCGCGGTCAAGAAGGAGCCGGTATAGCGGTATCCGATGGCGAAACTATCCGGGTTAAAAAAGCCAAAGGGCTGGTAACTGAAGTTTTTGATGACCCTAAACGCCTCGCTAAACTGAGTGGTTCGCGCGGGATTGGGCACGTGCGGTATTCAACTTCCGGAAATAACTGGTCTTGCAATCTACAGCCCTTTGTTTTCCATCTCCATCAAGGCAATATTGCTTTAGCGCATAACGGAAACCTGGTGAACTCTCCGCAGCTTAAAGCGCAGCTAGAAGAGCAAGGCTCTATCTTTAACTCCAACTCAGATTCGGAAGTTCTTATGCATTTAATAATGCATGAACAAGGCACCTTCTATGAAAAATTATGTGCAGCCTTGAAAAAACTGCGGGGCGGATTTACCTACCTGATTATGACCGATGACACCATGTACGGGATTGTGGATCCGCACTGTCTGCGTCCTTTGGTAATCGGGAAAATGAAGACTCGGGGAGGCTGGGTTTTAGCCAGTGAGAGTTGCGCCCTAGATTTGATTGGGGCAGATTTTTACCGGGATTTGCGTGGCGGGGAAATCGCTATTATTAACGAGGATGGTCTACAGATTAAACGGTACTGCGAGGAAAAAGATACTTGCGTTGCCGCCATGGAATATATTTATTTCGCTCGCCCCGACTCCAATATTTTAGGGAAA
>CABQYA010000099.1:0-6752 GCA_902468275.1 uncultured Urmitella sp.
GACAGCCTTTTGTTTTTACAGTTGTTGATTCCGGAAACCATACCGAGGCTGTGCACTAACCCTATTTGTCTTTACTATCTGGCAGGCTGTATTCTGAACGAGCAGGTGTTGAATCAATGCTGATTGCAATAAGCTGCAAACCCCCACTTCCGTTTACTATCCTCTAGGACGTTATCAATGAAGAAAACCTACTTTAGAGCGCTATCAGTATTAATGGCTTTGCCTCTCGCTCTAACCTTTAGCGTACTTCCGATAGTCAGCCCTCTTCCCGATGCTCAGGCGGCGCCCTCCCTATCCCAGCCGACCAAAAATCCGGTAACTTTCCCCGGAACTCTGCCGGGCATGGCAACAGCTAGCGTAAATGGAAAAGTGGCTACTATTGCAAACAATGCCATCTCGGTGGATTTCGATTTCACTTCCGGGGTTGCAATTAAAAAAGTAGAAAATAAGCTAACTAACTCGCAAGTTCCCTTTAGTTCAAAATCTGCGTTTAGTTTTACCTATCAAGGGAAAGAAATCAGTTTAGAAAGTTTCTCTGCTGCCTCACAACCACAGGTAGTCTCCCTTACCCCCAAGCAGAACACTGGTTCATTCGCTGACGCTTACCCAGGGAAAGCAATAGTTCAAGTATTCCAAGGTGGGCAAAATATTCCAGATGAGCTTAAAAAACTGAAACTGGTGTATCGGGCAGAGCTCCTAGAAGACTCAAATTATGTTCGTCAAGTGTTGGAAATAGAAAATCCAGGTAACCAGCCCGTTGATATTACTAACGTAACTATGGTTGATGCGCAGGTTACTGGACGAGTCGAAGGTAAAGATGACGGCTCCCCAATCCTATTAGGACAAGATAAAAAAGAAACAGCCTGGGTGGGAGGTGAGAGTCCGTTAGCAAAGGTCAGTGTTTCCTCTGGAAAAGCTCTTGTGAAACTACCCCGCGTCCACGACCTCCTGCCGGGTAAACCTTGGGAAATAGCTACCACTATCGGGGTAGTACCCCAAGACCAGATGAGGCGAGCTTTCAGCTACTATATAGAGCGCGAACGCTGTCGCTCCCGGCGTACTTTCTTGCATTTCCAAAGTTGGTTTGATTTAAAACCGACCGGCTCTGCCCGTCTGATGATTAACCATCAGGAAATGCTGGCAGCAGAAAAAATGTTTTTTGATGAAATGAACAAGCGAGATGCTGCTGTCGATTCTTATTGGGTAGACGATGGTTGGGATTATTTGCGAGACCCCAAACAGAATGATGAACGCAAACTAAATGTCTGGGATTTCGACCCCACCGAATTCTCGAATGGGTTTAGCGAAGACCTCAAGGTCATGGAAAGCCAGGGCGCAAAGCTATCAGTGTGGATGTCTCCTTTTGGAGGATACGGAACTTCAGCTCAACGTAGAGCGCAGCTAGGTAATAGTAAACTTCAAGATCAGAACAAGCGTCCTTGGGAAAAATCTAATAAAGTTATGCGCTTATCTGACCCAATCTATTTTAAGTACTTCCGTGACAAAGTGTTTTACATGATGGATAACGGGGTGCAGGGATTCAAATTTGATGGCATTGCCCAAGGAGATTTGTATATAACCGGAGCTAAAAATGAACTAATCGGTGATTATGAAAAACTGTTTGAACTCATGCAAGATATGCGGGGTAAAAACAAAGATGTCTGGATTAATGCCACCGTTGGAACCTGGGGCTCACCCTACTGGTTCTGGTATGCAGATTCTATCTATCGTGATGGAAATGATGCCGGTCAAACCGGACAAGGAAATTCGCAAGAAAAATATGTAAACTACCGTGACCAGCAAGTATATCAGAATATGATTGTCGAGAATCCGCTGGTTCCGATAAATTCGGTTATGAATCATGGGGTGATTTTTTCTGACAGAACTGATGGGCAAGTACCAAATCAGCCACATGATTTTTCCAATAAATCGGTGAGAACCGCTTTCTCTAACGATTTGAAGAATTTCTTCTCTATGGGGATTGGCTTACAAGAACTTTATCTTCGTAACACCCTTTTTAACGCTAAGAATATAGGTGCAGATAACGCTAAATTTGCGTGGGACGAAATAGCCAAAAATGCGAAATGGGCTCGGCAAAATGTTGATTTACTTACCGATACGCACTGGATAGGCGGTTCTCCAGGAAAAGGGGAAGTATACGGGACAGCTGCCTGGCATAATCCAGGAATTAGCGCGGATGATGCCAGAGCGATGATTTCGGTGCGAAATCCGAGCAACCAGCCAAAGTACATAGCTATTAATGCTGCTTCAGACTTGCAGATACCTGGTGGTCAAGCTACTCGATTTAAGTTTACCGAGCGGGATGATAAAACGAACTCTTGGGTTATAGACAATAAACCTTATTACATTCAATTGAAACCATTTGAGGTGTTGTTATTTGAGGGTAGACCTACCAATGAAGAGCCTACTCAATCTGAAAAACCAAAGGTAGACCCCTGCTATCAGCAAATATCGCAAAGCGATTGGGAAATAACAGTCGATTCTGAACAAGCTACTGGAAACGAGAAAGACCTCGGTCGATACGCGATTGACAATAATCCTAATACGATTTGGCATACCGCTTGGGATCCTGCCATTGCGCAGTATCCTCACAGCGCAACAGTTGATATGGGGCGGTTAAATCAAGTTTGTCGTTTGACCTACTTGCCTCGCCAAAGCGGAGGTAATAACGGCGATATCAAGACGTATGATTTAGCTGTTTCAAAAGATGGAAATAACTGGCAAACTGTCGTAACCGACGGAACTTTCGCAAATGATAAAGAAGAAAAAGCTATAGAAATACCGAAAGACAAACAAGAGTTCCGATATTTCAAGTTAACGGCTAAAAGTGCCCAAAACGGGCAGGAATTCGCCGGAGCAGCTGAACTTAGAGCTTGGGGTACAGCTGGCAAGAGTGAGTGGTTAGACCAAGAAAACTGGAAATGTTCCGCCTCTGACTATGAAGCCACGGGCGAAAACAATGGTAACAGTGGTTGGCCAAAACATGCCTGCGACAATAATCGGGATACCCAGTGGCATTCTGCCTATAGTGGTGGAGTAAAACCTATGCCGCACTGGTTACAAATAGATTTAGGGAAAATAGCAGATGTTTCTGCACTGAAGTACACTCCCCGCCAAGATGCTTATCCCGCTAACGGGATAGTCAAAGAATATCGGGTCGAGTATTCTTTGGATTCCAGTAAATGGAACCCAGCAGCGCAGGGCACTTTAACCGACGGAAAGCCGGCAACTATCAATTTTGATGCTAGTCATAGAGCTAAATACATAAGATTTACTGCTATTTCTGCTCAAAATAGCCAAGCATTTGCTGGTGCTGCCGAACTTGATGTTAAGGGCAGCTACGTCACTGCCACTCCTGAGGCTCCAACCTTCACCGACAAAGATGGCACCGATAACGACACCTATACTATTCCCAAAATTGAGGGTGTTAGATACCTGATTAACGGCAATGAAGTTGCGCCCGGAGTTCACAAAGTAACCAACGGAATTACTACCGTACAAATCACTGCAACAGCAGCCCCCGGTTGGGAATTGGCTCCAGGTGACTGGAGCTGGGAAGGCAAGTTTACAAATACTTCCACCGAACCTAGCCAGCCGAAGCCAGCTACGGTTACCAACTCGGTTTACACCAGTGCTGATACAACCTTGCAGTCATGGCAGAACGAAAAAGTAACTTCTATGGCGGCTAAACCCTATATTGGGGCTTTGCGTCCCGGCACCAATTACGGTGTTTTTGGGGAAAAGTTTGTTTCAAGTGACGTTAGAGACGGCACTGACGCGAAAATGGGGTTATTGTCCTTTGATCTAACTAAATACGAGGAAGCACCGCAAAAGGCGGTTTTGAAGCTAACTTACGTGGGCTTTAGAGGCTCTCCGCGGGCAACCGATACGACTTCGATTAGCGTCATGGCAGTTGATACCCAAAAATGCACGAATCAGGCCAGCACTTGTCCCCCGAGCAGTGCTACCTGGGCAACTCGTCCTAGTTTTAGCAGTGATAACGCAAAGGTCGCGACCTCTGGCGCTTTCGAGTTCGGTAACACCACCTATACGGGCGACGCCATAAAAATAGTGCCCGCTAACACTAAAGAAGTAACCGTAGATGTTACTGAAATTGTGGCTTCCCAGATTAAAGCCGGACATAAGAGCATTACCTTCGCCCTACAAGAGAATAAAGGTAACGAGATTCGCTTTGCTTCTTACGAGGGCGCGAACGGGGCTTTGCAGGGGGCTAACCAGGAGATGGCTCCCCAGCTGTTGATGACAGTTGAGCAACCGCCTTTCACTATTGAGGTAACCAAGAATCCTAAAATCCGTTACCAAGTTGGGCAAAGCTTTGATGCCAACGGTATCGAAGTAACTAAAACTGAAACCGCTACCGGAACGAAAACCGTATTAACTGCTGATAAATATGTTTTAGATTCGTTCGCATTTGATGGCAAGAACGTCGGCAGTTACCCGATTAAAGTCACGCTTAAAGAAAACCCCAAGGTTGCAGCCACTTTCCATGTTTACGTTGGCAAAGATAGCGTTGATACCCCCGGTGATAATCGAGGAAGTGACGTTCTTTGGTACGCCCAGCCCGCCTCGCAAACCGCGGATGGAAATATCCCTGACGGAACAGTTAAAGGAGATGACGACAAATGGCAGCGCCACACCCTACCTATTGGAAACGGTAAAGTTGGAGGCACTGTTTGGGGAGAAATCGCCAAAGAACGAATCACCTTTAACGAAGAAACCCTGTGGACGGGTGGCCCTGGTACCAGCGCGTCCTATAAAGGTGGCAATAACGACTCTAAAGGTAGAAATGGCGCCACTTTACGTGAGCTTAACAAGAAGCTGGAACAAGGTGCGCAAACTGTTAATCCCTCCAATCTGACCGGAGGTGAAAATGCTGCCGAGCAAGGCTCCTACCAGAACTGGGGCAATATCTATATCGATTACGGTTTAGGTACCCAACCGGTAGAAAACTATGAGCGCAGCCTGAATCTATCTGAGGGGAAAGCAAGTGTTAGTTTCCGTTCCGGTCAAGTAGATTACAAACGAGAATTCTTGGTTTCCAACCCGGATAACGTTATGGTGGTTCGTTTGACTGCCAGCCAAGCCAAAGCCTTGAACCTTAAAGTCACTTTCCCAACTAACAGTCACTAAGAAAGGTGAAACCACCACTGTCAATGGGGATACCTTGACAGTTAAGGGCGCTTTGGGTAACAACGGTTTGCTATATAACGCGAAGATAAAGGCAGTTATAGAGGGCGCTGAGGGAAGCGTTAGCTCTGATGACGGAAAAGCATTAAAGATTTCAGATGCTGGTGCCGTGACCTTGTATATAGCTGCGGGAACCAATTATCAAAACACTTACCCCAACTATCGAAACGGGGAGGACGCGAAAGCGCTGGATACCCGATTGGCTGCAAATGTACAAAAAGCAGCTAATAAAGGATATGCGCAGGTCAAGAAGGATCATATTGCAGATCATCAAAGTATCTACAACCGGGTAAAACTTGATTTAGGGCAAGACCCCGCCTATGGAGACGGTGCGTTAGCTACCGACAAACTATTGCAAGCCTATAAAGCTGGAAGCGCCAATGAAAAGCAAAAACGGGCTTTAGAGGTGTTGGTCTATAACTATGGACGCTACCTAACTATCGGCTCCTCGCGCGAAAACAGTCAGCTGCCCTCGAATCTGCAAGGAATCTGGTCAAGCACCGCTGACGATAATGCTCACGGTAAAACGCCTTGGGGAGCAGATTTCCATATGAACGTGAATCTGCAAATGAACTATTGGCCGACCTATTCGGCGAATATGGCAGAGCTGGCAACCCCCATGATTAGCTATGCGAAATCTTTAGTGAAACCCGGCAGGGTGACCGCTAAAACCTATGCTGGTGCTTCCTCCAAACCAGATGCCCCCATCGGGCAGGGAGCAGGGTATATGGCGCATACCGAGAACACCGCCTACGGTTGGACCGCCCCCGGTAAGGACTTTTCTTGGGGCTGGAGCCCGGCCGCAATGCCTTGGCTGTTGCAAAACGTGTACGAGGCATACGAGTTTAGCGGCGATAAACAACTCTTAGAGGACACTATCTATCCGTTACTGAAAGAAGAAGCACAGTTCTATGTGAACTATATGCTGCACAAAGGCAGCCAGAAAGCTGCTGACGGTAGTGAACGTTTAACCACCGGGGTGGCTTATTCCCCCGAGCACGGTCCACAGGGAACTGATGGCAACGCCTATGAGTCCACGCTGGTCTGGCAACTGTTAAATGACGCTATCGAAGCTGCCCAAGCCCTAGGTAAAGACCAAAACCTGGTTAAAGGCACTGGGGAATGCAAAGCCGATAACTGGAATAAAGATGATGCCGGTAATTTTGTGTCTGGGCAGTCTAACCGGTCATTTGAATGTGCTATCTCTTTGCTTAAACCGATAGAGGTAGGTGACAGTGGTCAAATAAAGGAATGGTTCTTTGAGGGAGCATTAGGTAAAAAAGCAGATGGAACTAATATTCCCAGCTACCAGAAGAATCATCGTCATATGTCCCATTTATTAGGGTTATTCCCCGGTGACTTGATTACCGTTGATAACGCGAAATATATGGAAGCAGCCAAATACAGTATGCGTCAGCGTGGTGATGATGCAACCGGGTGGGGAGTAGGACAACGCATTAACTCCTGGGCGCGAACCGGGGACGGAAATCATGCCTACCAATTGGTGGAAAAACAGCTTAAAC
>CABQYA010000100.1:0-6606 GCA_902468275.1 uncultured Urmitella sp.
ACCCGGTATCCTACCTGCCCTTTATCGACCAATACCTGCCCGAACGACATATCTGTGTCGGTGTTGTCTTTACGCACGACTTGTGCAACTTTAATGTTAGCTGCCGGGCGATCAAATTTGTTTTCGATAGTGAACAGGGATTGCTTTTGTGATTCTTGAGCATCATTGACCAACTGGGGGTGCACAATAAATCCGAGGATTTGTTGATCACCGCTCTGCAGGTTCAGGTTAGAATCGTCTTTTGCCTGCGAGTTTTTCCCTTTATTGTAGGCGAACAGGTCGGTTAATCCGTCTTTATCGGCAGTCACGGTTGGTTGGGTCGCATCTTTTGCAATGGTGGTGGTGACTTTGGCATCTAGTTGCGGGAATTTCGCTTCCGCTAATACGCAGCGATAATTCACCGGAATCAACTGATTAGCGACCGCGTCCTCCCAGGTTCCCGGGTTGGTGTCACTTTCTTTAAAGGTGAGTTCAACATTGATAATCGCGGCGGCGCTACCGGGGATTTCTGCCCCTTCAGCTCCAATCAGAGGAGGCGGAGCGCAGTACAAACGGGCGCTAAAGGTTTTCCCGCGAGCCAGCGCAGCCCCGTTACCACTATTATTCAAACTGGCTTTCACCTGGGTTTTTTGGAAAGTGTAGTTGTTCCAAGGAACCATAGTTCCCGCAAAGTTCTCGGGCAAGGTATCGGGAACTACCGGGTTGCGGGGCTTACCTTGCGAATCTTTGGGGTTGTCTTTTTCGTTGTTGAAGTAGGGATTAGCTTTGGCTTCTTTATCCCGCGGTAACAGCACTTGGGCTTTAACCGTAGTCCCTTCATCTGCGGGGCGACATTTATCTGAGGAGACCTCGCAAGCAGTGGCAGGTTCACGGCTGCGGTAGCCGTCAGTTATCTCCCAGTAGTGATCCCAAACGGTGTTTTCTACCTGTGCATTATCGGAGTTTTCGGTGAGGGTACAGACCGCTCCCGCCGGCAGGGCATCAACCACGTGCCATTCACCTTGCAAAAAGCGTCCCATAGTGGCTCTGCCACTGGGTTTAAGGTTTTGCAGCCGGGAAGCCAGGTCATCACCAAAGCTTGCCTGGGCATTGGTGTTTACATCAATGGTACGCGGAGCAGGAATGTTAATCGCTTTCCCGTTCAGGGTGCAGGTCCAGTCCATTTGGAACTGTTTATCCCCGGAGATAATGGTTACCCCTTCACCACCGACTTTCTTTTTGAGGTTGAAAGAGGCGAGCTGCATCCGGTAGTCACGTTTTAGGGTAATGCTTTGCCCGTCACCGGAAGTCCAATCGTATTGGTAGCCGTTAGCGGCAGCCGTGCCGTTTGCGCCCTCCCATTCCGGTTTCTGTAACGTGGTTCCCGGAATCTTTAACGCGGCTTGGCTAGCACTAACAGAGCAGTTCCAGCCGTTAGGTACACTCAGGGATTTCGCACTGCCCCCGTTGGATAGGTGCAGCGGATAGGTAACCGTGGACTCGTTGGCTCCCGAACCTAGTTTGCAGGAAACATTTAGGGGAACCATTTTGCTATCGGCATCATTGGCAGCTATCCCGAGGGCGGCTTTACGCCACTGATCGGGTACCGGGATTCTGTCTGTAGTTGCGGTAGCGTTCGCTGCTTTAGAGGTCCACATACTAGAGCTAGAAGCCAGGTTTACGCTGGTATTTTTGGTTTTGAACCACAGGTGTAAAGCTTGGGTTCTGCTCTTTCCACTTTCGGGAGCTACCGCATTCACCGTTAGCTTTGCTCCCTTTTCTGCCTGGTCGTAATTGTCGCCAGTAATGGTGTAACGTACCTCAAACTTACTTTCTTCTAATTGCGGGATTAGCTGTCCGCTGAGAGTGCAGTTTGCTTGGGACGGAATCCCTGCGGTTGCTATCTCGGTGGGGCTACCATTCTTCAAATCGATGGCAACTGTTTGAGTGTCAGCTGCGCCCTCGCATTTAAGGGTAGCGTTTACCTTATCGGGGATTAAGCTGCGTAGCGCCTGATATTCAGGGCGCGAATGAATTACCGGGCGCAGATACCAACTGCCCGCCGCCGGTAAGGAATAGGTGGTAGTTAAATCTACGGTTGCAGTCCCGCTGGCAGGAATGGTGACTTGTTGCGGGGCAGCTTCATAGTTTACGGCAATATCGTTGATGTTTTGCGGCACTGATTGGATATTGCAGATTGAACCAGCCGGTAAATCCGTCAGGGTTTGAGACCCATTTCCAGTGATGGTAACGGTTTTATCTGGTTGCGCTTTCTCGCCGGGAACCCGACAGGAGGCAGTAATCAGATTTTCTTTAGTCATTAAGACCTGCTGGGTTGCTGCCTCGGGTTCTGGGTTTTTCCAGGCTACAGTGTGATTTATTTTCAGGTTTGCCCGTTTGTAGGTCAGGTCATTGGTAACGGTGACATCTTTTATAACGGTGGTGTCAGCAATGGGGGCGATTTTTATCGGTGCCGGTATTGCCACTTCAGCGTTTTGGAGGGCGCTGCCTTGCGCGTCCTCGGTCAGGGTACAGGAGGCTCCGGCAGGAACACTCTCCACTATTTGCGGTTCTGACCGTTTGACACTGAAATTGTAGGTTTCTTTACCGTTTACCGGCAGACTAATTCCTTCGTCTTGACAGGACAGATGCATAGGGAATTCTTTATTTACCCCTTGCCCCGCAGCTTCGCCGGTGAGTTGTTTAGTCACCCGCAGTTTACCTTTCAGGCGCTGTAAATCCTCGGTGAGGTGGATGACTTGTTCTCCGCCGGAATGAACCCAGAAATAATTGTTTTTACATTTCTTGGCAGCGCTTGGTTTACTGATGGCATCTTCGGCGCAAATCGTGGAGCTGTAGCTGTCTTTGGTTACGACTCCGGAAATCTTTACCGGTTGCCCTATTGTCGGGTTTGGTCCGTGGATATTAGCATTTGGCGGAGTGGTAGCAAATAAACAGTGAGTCCCAACCGGCCAGACATCATTTCCTTTCTGGTCTTTACCGAGGGTAATACTGGCTGTCCCATCAGTGTTTACTCCTACCCAGTCCACTCCGACGAAGCCGGGATAGGAACCCACGTTAGTTTCGGGAAGTTCCGGAGGTTTAGTGGGGTCAGGCATGAAACGGCAGTTGTAGTAAACCGGAATCTTCTTCGGTAAGGTACCGTTAGCGATTTTTGCTGCTATCGCCGCATCATTACCAGAGTTAGAGAACTTTACATCAACTTTGATATGTGCTCGCAGTGACGAATAGGTGGTGTTTGAAACTAATTGCGAAATCTCGGTAGTGGTGTTGTCCGGGTTAAATAACTGGACATTACCCACTATCTTGTTGGAAACAGATTGTCCACCGTCTTTAGTTTTCTGGGTTTGGGTTTCGTCTAGCTTGAAGTTGGTTCCTTTGACTTCAGTGTTGGAAGTTAAAAGTGAATTCGCTTTTGCCAGGGTGTACCCTGCCGGTAGGTTCAGGGTTTCGTTAATTGTGCATTGCGTGCCGACCGGCATCGCGACATCGGAAATATCTATCGGGTCTAAGGTAACAGCTACGTTTAGCCCTTTTACTTGGCGCTTAGCAGTTCCTTGCGCAACTACCGCCTGGGGGTCTTTTGCCTTGGGGTCGGTACAAATCCATTGGAAATCATAGCTGACTCCTCCCTGGTAGGCGGTGGGCTGCCCGCCAATCTCGTAACGAATTTGTTCGTTTTCTACTCCAGCTTTCTTGATTAGCTGCATTTTTTGCAGCGGTCGTGAATAGCTAGAACATTTAATGGAGAAGAATTTGTTGTATTGTTCTGTCGTTATTCTAAATCCAGTTCTACCACTAGCATCTTTGTCAAGATTTTCGGGGAAGAAATCTTCGGATTGTCCATCTGTTCTGTTTAACCCGCGACAGCGGGCATTATGCCCTTGGAATTGGGTAAAGACATACTTGTCGGTTCGTTCCGGTTGGCGAACATCAACTCCCTTGGTCATTTGCGCCTTGGTTAGGTTGATAACTATTCGCCCGTCACTGCCGGTGGTATGGTTCTGGGCAGCAGTTGTGACATTGAGAGGGCTAAAGTTAATGATTTGCCGCCCATTCGGTTTCACATAGCGGAAATCCCCATCAAGTAGGTCAGAGGTTAATGAAAGGTGGGTATCCTCCCACATCCACCCACGCATAGTTTTTTCAAAAGTACCGTTGGCTATACCGTCTTTTGCGGGATTCCGATAATAATTACCGTTCGGGTAAGCAAAGTGACCGTTTGGAGCCCCCGCACTATCAGAGGGGAAAGGAATGTATTGATAGTTGCTAGTAGGTTGTTTATAGTCCTGCACCCCGGTTAAGGCCCTCAGGAACATATGTCGAGTGGATTCGCCACCACCAGTTGAATTGGGGAATCTATCAACCCAGTCCCCCATACCCATCGTGCGGATATCGGCTCCCATACCGCGAATCATGCGGGCAACATCTAGCATCCCTGCCCGCCCCGGATTCCTTTCTAACGGCAGACCATTCCACAGGCATTGATGTAAAAACTGTGAATCGAGGTTCTCGGGGTCATCTACGAAACGTCCCTCTGCGTCGTGGACGACCGCCCATTCTGTATAATTGGGTTTACAGATATTATCCGTGGTGGTTACCGACTTACTCAGATGCCAGTGCGGATCTGAAACCGACATGATAATAATTTTGGAATAGAGAGGACGAGGAACGAATCCGGGTTCGCCCCCGTGTTCTCTTAACTGTTCTTGCTTGTACAAGTACATATCCCGGTAGAGCTTACCTAAACCCCACTCACTGTTTCCGCCGTATCCAGTTTCCATGTTTCCGCCCTTGCCATTGGTGGCATCCAATGACCAGACTTTATCCATGACTTTCTGATAACCAGCCGCATCTGCCAGTGACGTCGCTTTCAGGTCGGGGGTGTTATTGCCGTATCTTCCTTGGTCTTGTTTACGGGCATAGTGGTAAATACCGACCGACAGGGGGGATCCTTTGAGACCTTCGATAACCTTGGCTACAGCCTGATTCTGATCCCAGTTTCGGCAATTAGAGTTCCATTGACCATCATTTAGGCGTTTTCGGGAGGCTGGTATTTCGGGATAATCATTCGGACAGGCTCTACCGGCAGTTCCTGGGATAGCACCGCCCATAGTTTGATAACCGTACCAAGACCCAAACTCAAAGACTAGCGCAACCGAGCCAGCATTTTTAATGTCTTGAGATTCTAGCTCGCGGGGAGAATCTAGCGGCCATGGGTCGTCCGCTCCTCCAATTATCGGGTGACTGGGGTCGGAAGGTTCTGCTTGCGCCTGCGGCAACGCCAACACTACCACCGGAATTAACGCGATTACCAGCCCTAACAGGGTCAGCACCGCGACCAATTTTTGAGATTTGTTATGTCCTGCCACGTTACACCTAACAATCTTCATACTTTGCATATGAGTAATCCCCCCCCCCCCCAACAAAGTGAGAGAGGGAACTACCGTTAATTAAGTATTATTATAGCTTTACCACAATCAAGATAACAAGATTTTAACGAAGAAAAATCGGGGAATTCTGTAAAACTCAGATTCCGCCTTCTCCCCTAGGACTTTGCGCCCATAGAAAAGTTTTCACGGGTTGCCCGGCAGTATTCTCCGTCTCCAGTGACCGACACCAAGGGAACTGTAATCCTGTCTATCTATCTTTAGTTATTTTTTCTAATACTCCCGCTCCACCCGGTCTATGCAGGAATAATCCTAAATAGACTCCAGATAACTCAGATGGGAAAAGCCTTAACCGGTATTACCTCAACTAAAGGCGTACATAAAAAAGTTGTGCCTGGGAGATAACCTCCCAGGCACAACTAAAAAGATTAGAAACTAATCGTCAGATTAGCTTACAGATCAATCTTGGTTACACGACCAGAACCAACGGTACGGCCACCTTCACGAATAGCGAAGCCCAGACCAACCTCCATAGCGATAGGCTGAATCAGCTCTACCGAGATTTCGGTGGTGTCACCAGGCATAACCATTTCCTTGCCCTCGGGCAGGGTGATAACGCCAGTCACGTCAGTGGTACGGAAGTAGAACTGAGGACGGTAACCAGAGTAGAAGCTCTTGTGACGGCCACCCTCGTCCTTCTTCAAAATGTAGACCTGACCCTCGAACTGGGTGTGAGTGGTGATAGAACCAGGAGCAACCACAACCTGACCGCGTTCAACGTCTTCACGCTTGATACCACGCAGCAACAGACCGGTGTTGTCACCAGCTTCAGCCTGATCCATGGACTTGTGGAAAGTCTCGATACCGGTAACGGTGGTCTTCTGCGGATCGCGGATACCCAGAATCTCAACCTCGGAGTTCAAAGGCAGCTTACCGCGCTCAACACGACCGGTAACTACGGTGCCACGACCAGTAATGGTGAACACGTCCTCGATCGGCATCAAGAAAGGCTTATCCAAATCGCGGGTGGGTTCAGGAATGAACTCATCAACCGCATCCATAAGTGCCTTAACCTGACCAACCCACTGTTCGTCGCCCTCGAGCGCCTTCAAAGCGGAAACGCGAACGATAGGAGCGTTATCTCCATCGAAGTCCTGGCTGGAGAGCAGGTCGCGGCATTCTTCCTCAACCAGTTCCAGCATCTCGTCGTCATCAA
>CABQYA010000101.1:0-6539 GCA_902468275.1 uncultured Urmitella sp.
GATCTCGTTCAAAAACCATGCGCGTCCTTTCCCCTAGCTACTGCCTTATACAATACCGGTAGAGCGCTTCAGGAGGGTGACAGATGCTATTCGATGTAAAAGTTACGGAAAAACCCCTGGCAGATCCCAGTTCGTCCCCGGCGATAGCGGGTATTCCGGCCACTAGTGGCGCGCGCGTGGTCTTTAACGGCTGCGTTCGTAATCATGACGGTGGTCAAGGAGTGACCCACCTGATTTATTCCGCCCATCCGGCGGCGGAGAAATTTCTGCTTAAAGCCGTCCGGGACGCGATTAAACTTATCCTTTCCGAGGACGAGGACGCGCTTTCTCCGGAGGCAGCGGGGGATAACGATGAAGGTTTAGATGCGGTTTTTGTACGCCACCGGATCGGGAGGCTAGAAATCGGAGAAACCGCCCTACTAGTGGTAGTTGATGCCCCGCATCGCGGCGCCGCCTTCAAAGTGACTGCCGAAATCGTTGACCAAATCAAGGCACAGGTGCCGATCTGGAAGGATCAATACTTCTCCGATGGAAGTAACCACTGGTCAAACTGTCCCTAAAGTCCCGGGTCTGTCTCGGTAAAAGTCGTAGTTGAGCGGGGGAGGAGAATCTCCCTCCTGCCCAAGAATTCGGAAAATGTAGCAACATTTTCCGAATTCTTATGCCCACCGCGCCCACTCGGGAGAATCTCCTCCCCCGCTACTGATCGCTTTTCCTGCCCGCGGCTTTCGTTCAGGGACAGGTTGACCAGCGTCGGGAAAAAAGAAATGGCTGTAAATCGGCGCGTTGTTTGGTGTTCGATGCTTTTGTTTTTTCTTTATTTATCCCTCGGTAGAAATCCGGCCCTACAGGCTAAGTGGATTTCTCCCTTTTCGGTAACCGAAAGCACCCCTTGCGTGGGGGACTGCCCGAAATGCCAGGCGCTCAATGGCGAGGCGGTGCTTGCAACCCTAGCGTGGGGGGAGAAGTTTTATCCGATCAGGCTAGACCGCTTAGTAGTCGAAAGGCTAAATATCGGATACCTGGCAATCAATCGGATCCTTTGTTTGGGCGTAATACGTAAAAAATTGAAAAATGATTTGGCAATTATTGAGCGGGTCGCGGCCGGTAAAAGATACGAGAGGGGCTTGAGCTGAGCCTTGCGAAGCTCACGGGGTCCCCGGAGTGCTTTTACCGAGCCAGACCCGTGACACTGGGCGGGAGGAAAACTTCTCCCCCGCGCACACTCGGACGGATATCTTCTAACCACCTGCGAAGGGAGGGAGTACATCCACTTGGCGTCCATCGGCGGATTCGCCGAGAGGGGTGTCGCCATCGGCGAGGGCGCCATCTACTAGGAAAGAACTAACCTCCAAGATGTTCGTCAAGTCAGCACTGCTGGCTGTCTGGGCAATTTCCCGCAGAGTCTGGTTAGCAGCTGCCGGAACTCTTGCGCTGTCAACACCAGCTGCTTGAGCAGCTCCGGCGAAAAAACGTACCGTTACCACGTATTATCCTCCTATTTGAGAAAGGGAATAGGTTCTACGTCCCGCCGCTATTTCACGGTGACCGGCAGGCTTAGTTGCCTGGGCAGCTAGCCAAAGTTGAGCCAGCTCGTCATTAGAGGCACCTTGACGCAAAGGAGTAAGTAAATCGACAAAAGATAAAGAAAACAGACAGGAATAAACCTTGCCATCAGCAGATAGGCGCGTGCGGTCACAGGTCGCGCAGAAGGGCGAAGACTCGGAGGCAATAACCCCAATAATCCCGGCGGGATGGTCGCTGCCGGTCGCTACGCGCCAGCGTCGCGCCGGAGCTGCCGGGTCAGTTTCTATGGGAGTGAGCGAGAAATATTTCTGCAGTTTTGCGAGAATATCGCGAGCATGCGGACGACTTACAGCCGAATTCCCCAAGGGGCCAATCGGCATAAACTCGATTGCCCTCCACTGGAAGCCGCGTCGCAGCGAAAAGCGAACTAGATCAGGTATTTCCTCTAGGGATTGTTGATCTAAGATAACCGAGTTAAGTTTTATGGGCTTTAAACCACTACCAGGCAGTTTTTCCAGGGTCGCTGCCACCTCGGGAAAACGGTTACGTTTAGCGAGAGCGAAATAGCGGCCGTGATCCAAAGTGTCCAATGAAATATTGATGCGTCCTAAACCTGCCTTTACCAGTGAATCTATCCGGGGAGCTAGACCGATAGCGTTGGTAGTCAGCGCGATATCAGCCGGCAAGCTAGCCTCGGTAAACGCCTTCCGAATCTGGCGGATAATATTCTCTAAATCGGGACGTAACAAGGGTTCGCCTCCGGTTAAACGGACTTTACGAATCCCTAGAGACAGCGCCACCTGGGTAAGGCGACCAAGTTCGGTAGGAGTCAGTAAATCCTGACGGGGAATCCAGGTGGTGGCATCCTCGGGTAGGCAGTAACTGCAACGTAAGTTACAGCGGTCGGTAACCGATAGACGGAGGTCTTCAGCTACTCGTCCCCAGTGGTCGAGTAGCTGCGGCGAAGGCTCGCCACCTCCAGATTTGGCGCGCATTACCCCTCCCGACCCTACTCCAGGTGTGTGATGTTAGATAGCTAGTCTTGCCAGTCTTTTGCCAATTTTTGCAGCTGCCCAATAATTTCTTTGGCGTCGGCGCCTTTACCGACCAAGTATCCGGTAAGGAAGGCTGTTAAAGGTGCACCTGGACGGAAGGGGCCAGGAGCTACCGTTCCAATCAGTGACAGTAGTTCCGATTCCAGATCCTGTAATGGATTTTCCTGGAGCTGCAGTTGGGCGCGTACCTCGGCTAACCAGCGATGCATCTGCGCCATTTTTCTGGGTCGTCCTTCCTATTATGAGCGGTCACCAGATTACCCTTTCGTTTTCTTACGCCCCGTTTTGGCGTTACTATTTCCGTCTCAAACCTCAACGATACCAGGGAAGATGGGCTTTGCTACCGCTTTGTTTCCCAAGGGCGTAGGCGGAGAGAACAGGCGCGGTTATCGGATATTCTTTATTGCTTAGAAGCGAAAGGGGACTCGAGATCTTTCCGCTTTCGCAAAATCCTACTACAGCGACCACGCAGGCTGCCGCCACCCCGTATCCAATCATTGAACGCAGATATGCCTACTGCCAAAAGATAAAGCCCAATTAGCGCCGACATTTGCACAATCATCGGCCAGGCGGTTGGTAGGGGATTGGCGATTGCCGAAAAAACGGCCGCAATCACCACAGCCCACCGCCAACCTTTCAACATACTTTTAGCTTTCATTACTCCCGCAAAGTTTAGCGCCACCAAGATTTCGGGAGCCAGGCAAGAAAGCCCGAACGCTAAAACCATTCGCATAAAAAAGGTGATATAGGAATCCGCCCGCAGCAGCATTACCGCGCCCTCTGGGGTGAAAGAATTGAGGATTGCTACCGCCTTCGGGATAATCCAAATACCGGATAAAGCGCCCCCACTGAAAAGTAAAAGACCAGTTAAACCGAAAGCTACGATATAGATTTTTTCTTTTCGCTTCAGCCCTGGAGAGATAAACGCTCCTATTTGAAAAATCCACCAAGGCGCAGAAATCAATACTCCCAGCCACAGGGAAACCTGAATCCGCAAATCAAATGCGGCACCGATAGTCTGGAAGTTTAGTTGCGGTGCCTGTTCGCTGACGGTGCGCAATGGCTCTTGCATCCAATTCAAGGTGGGGGTAACTAAAAACCAGCCTCCGATTGAGGCTACAAAGATACCTAATAGCGCTAGAAGTAAGCGTTTACGCAGTTCCAGAAGATGTTCGCTTACCCGCATACGGGCTTGCGGATTGGTCTTTTTTTGTCCCGGCATAGAGGGCGAGGGGGCTATTTGGTTTCCGGTGGATTAGCTATTTCCGTTTGTTCATTCGGGGTTTGAGAGGACGAGGGGTAAGTAGAACCTTCACTAGGAGAGCTAGCGGGGGGTGCGGCGGGGATTTGCGGGTTCTGAGGTTCTGCCGCTACCTGCTTATTACTGCTATCTTCGCTGAGGTCAGAAAGTTCCGACTTGAGAACTTTTGCGGATTTGCCGATGTTGCGGGCAATATCAGGCAGCTTGGAAGCTCCAAAAATGATAATCAACACGAGTAACAGAATCAGAATGTGTACGGGTCGCACGGGTTATCCGTCCCTTCAATACTAGGTCATTTCAACAAAGAATCTCCCCTAATTGTAGCGGGGTGGCAGCCCAAATAGCTTGTTGAATTGAAAATAGTTAAAAGTTTCGACTTCTGCCTGATATTCCCATGTTTAGGAAGCTAGGGGATTAACTCCCCTATAAAACCTGCAAAATGCCTGCCATGTGTAGGTCGAAACCAAAACGGAAGTATCTAAAAACTGCTAATCGGCTTCGTCCGAGGTGTTCGTCCTCTAAACGGGGTAATCTGAGGACGGGAGGCAACACGTGAGCGAGTTCATTACTGATGAAAAAGCAGGCGCCTTGGCCATTGCAGATTTGATGGAGGGCAAGAAAACAATTGTGGTTGCGGGAGCCGGGATGTCCACCGATGCGGGGATTCCGGATTATCGCGGCACGGGTTCGTCAGGAATGCCTACCGTAGATATGGATCAGTTTTTAGGTGAACTTTATTGGCGCAAATGGGTGTGGCGGCGCAATCAAGAAACCTGGAAAACCGTGGCGCGGCTGCAGCCCACCGCGGGGCACTACGCTTTAGCCCGCCTAGAGGACGCAGGGCTGGTTAATTGCATCGCCACCCAAAATGTAGATGGCCTTGACCGCAAAGCCGGTTGTAAGAATGTGCAGCTGCTGCATGGCAGTTTCGAGGAAGTCCAATGTCTAGGCTGTGCAGCAGTGTTTTCGCGTGAGTATATCGACCACCACCTGCGCAAACTTAATCCGGATGTAAAAGACGATCCCGACCCTAAAAATGTGGCAGTGCTGGCGGCGGCCGATGAGCAGGCGGCGCGTGCCTGCCAGTTTAACCTGCTTTCCTGTCCGCGCTGTGGCGGGATTATTAAACCCGGAATCGTCTTTTTCGGAGAATCCCTACCCGGCCAGGCGATAGAGCGTTCTTTCGCAGCGGCGCGGGAAGCCGATGTGGTGCTGGCGGTGGGAACTTCCTTGGCTGTTTTAACTGGGCTGTGGGTGTTGCGGGAAGCCTGGGGGACTGGAGCGAAAGTGGCGGTGATTAATCGCGGAGCTACTGCCGCTGATTCTCTGGCTGACGTGCGGGTATCTGGAGGTTCCTCGCAAGTCTTAGAGCTGATAGCTTCCCAGCTATTGGATTAGCTTCCGGGGTTACCTGGGGTTTTCCGGCGCTGAGGACGCGGGGCGGTTCGCGGTTGCCATGGCAGCCTATAAATGCCTAGAGCCGGTTTCACGCGCTCCCTCCTGCGCATATGTGAAACCGACTCTAGGTTGTAGTTTAGGGGGTTATCTTGACACACGTTCCCCTAAAATAGCCGGAGCGACCGGCTCTCTTCAGTATACCTGAAAAATAAAAGAAACCTAATCTTTTATAATGTGGCACGAACCATAGTTTGTTTCCATGTGGCAGTTTTGGCTAGCTATTTGGCTACGCTGCTTTAAGAGCTCTAAGTTAATAACAGGCTAGAATAACTGTCGATACAACTTTACTTTCAGGAAGTCGCAATGGAAATCCTTTCTCCTTTTCATTACCTGCCGATAGGTGATTCCCCGGCGGATGTCTCGACGCTACTTTCGGCGCTAGCCAAACTTATAGGAAGCAAAGAAAGCTCCTCCGTCAGGGCAAGACAGATTCTTTTCCCATTCCCGCAAAACGCGGTATTTCCTGCTGAACTTCAAGAATATGAGACTCGGCGTAAAGCGCTGCCGGAATCAGCGGTATTAGCTTTACCAGCACCCGCCGCCGGCGGGGCTACTATCTGCTACTCGCAACTTGCTATTAAAACCATGGCTAATGCGGTTAATGCAGCGGTAGGTAGACCAGGTAGGTGGATATTAACCGCTCCGGCAACCGAAATTGACGGGATTATGACTCTCGCGCGCGCTATCGAGGTTAGTATCCCGCCAATTATTGCAGCAAAAACCCGACCTGCCAGCGCCAAAGAGATACTTCGTGCGGTAGAAAGAGCGAAAGACCGTTCTAGTCGGGATGAAGTACCCATCTATATGCAGATTACAAAAACCCAGTTGGGGGAGCTATTAGAAATCCCTCCGGCTGAGCGCGCTGACCTTCAGGCAGTATCTTCTCTGATGGTTACCGGTTTAACCAGCCATGACCTCCTGGCGCGGGCAGCTAAAGAAGCCGGTATTGAGATTGTTCAAGCCTACGGTATTCCCGAATCATGCGGGATATGCGTCCTGGATGGACAGCCAGTCGCGGGAGTTCATGTCGCAACTATCGGGGATAGGATTTGGCTTTCTGGGATATGCATGATGCTCGGCTACCTGGGTACACCGGGCGAGGTTGATTTTGTTTCCCGAGGACGCAAACGTTGGCTTCGCTCCAAAGACGCCGGTCATATGCGCGGACCTCGTCTGGAAGTTGATGGGCGGTTACGGGATGTAATCTCTAGTGCGGGCATACGTATCCAAGCTTCCCT
>CABQYA010000102.1:0-6509 GCA_902468275.1 uncultured Urmitella sp.
CTCCCATTGAAATCTCGGCATTGACGTAGGGGCCGGGCCGAGCAATCACATATAGTCCCTCTTCCTCTGCCATTGTCAGCAACAGGTCAATATCGCGGCGAGTGCCTTTATCGAAATTGAAAGGACCGCCCTCTTCGCTTTGATGATCACCCCAGAAGAAATAGAAAGATACCGCATTAAATCCGGCTGCTTTTATCTTTTGGAGGACGTCGCGCCAAGCCTGGGGGGACGGGATTCGCCAAGGATGGAACTCGCCCGCCCAAATCTGTAGACGCTCGCCGTCTATTTTCAAAGAATGCTTATCCCAGGTTACTTTATGAGGTTTACCGTCATTTCCGGGAAAACTATAGCTGCTCTTAGGGAACGAGCGCTCAGTGCTTTCCCAGGTGGTATCGTTTTGGCTGGGCAGAGTTCCCGGCTCTGGGGGTGTTTGACCGCTAAGTGAGGGAACCTCAATAACCGCGCTGGCCACAGCGGTATCACTCTTACCGTCTAAAGACTTTAATCCGCTGGCTTTAGCGCTTAGCTGCGCCTGGTAGCTACCTTTGGGAACTTTTGTCAGGTCTGCATATACCTTAAAGACCGAGTTCATCTGCCTGCCGGTTTGATAAGACCCGTTTGCCGGTATGTATTCTTTATCCAAAGTGGTACTTACCGGCACATTTATCGCATTTTGGGATTCTTTCGGCGTCAAAGTTAAAGTCAAATCCAGGTTATTCTTACCTTTGCCCGGAGCCGATACATAGCCGATTAACTGCCGATTAGCTTTGCCGATTCCTTTCCCTTGGGAATCTACAGCTATGGGAGATAATGCTGGGGAAATCCGCCAGGTGACCTGAGATCCGTTAAAGAAACTGGTATCCGTAGCGTTCAGGGCAGTTGCCTGTTGGGCAACCCCGCCCCTAAAGCGTTCCCAGTTCTTATTTGCCTGGTTTGTCCAGCCCATCTCGGCGTGAGCTAGTAGCCGCGGGAACGCAATATACTCGATATCTGCCAAGTTGCGCACACCCTCACTCCAGACTGCGCCCTCGATACCCAGGATTCCTTTATCGTCACTGAGCCCCATGACCTGCTGGGGCTGAGCATCATAGACGTGTTTCAAAGTGCATTCCCCGCCGGGGCAAGCCCAACTGGGAGCCACGTGGGAGCGGTCTTCCCGTTGAGGATAATAGAAGTAGCTGGCGTTAGACACAATGAATTTGCCGCCTTTAGCTACGAAATCATTTCGCAGCTGGGAGCGATTAGGAGCCGCGGAATCGGTATTCCACCACTGGACTACCCCACCATTGGCGGCAATCCCGGCCGCCCCCACGCTCTTTAAAGCTTCATCCCAAACGATGGGGGTTTGCTTCATGGCTTTTACTTTGGGCAGAATCTGCTGCATATATTGCAGGTAATGCTGGTGATCCATACTGTTAGCTTCATCGCCACCAATATGCAGATAGGTGTTGTTAGAGTTTTGCGCCAAAATCTTCAAAACATGCTGCATAAAGGTGTAAGTGTGGGGATTTAAAGCATCCAGATTCACTTTCATATTGTTTTTCGAGTAATTTGGCTGCCCAATCGTGTCTTGACCGGCCTCGGGCTTAGGATTAGAGTTCTCCGAGTTCAGCTGGGGTATGGAATATAGCGCTGCCTCCGTGTGACCGGGAGTATCAATTTCGGGAACAATCGCTATCCCTAATTTATTGGCAGTGGCCACCATTTCGCGGTAATCATCCAAGGTGTAGTAGCCAGTTCGTCCCGCCTGGGGTGCGCGGTCAATATCTCCGGCTCGTAAACCGGCACTGCCTCCGCGTTTAGCCAGCTGGCTATAGTCAATCGGGTCAGCAGCGTCTTTGCCCTCATTCGGGATATCAATCCGCCAGCCCTCATCACTTAGATGCAGATGCAAAGTGTTCATCTTGAAGCGGCTCATAGAATGCATCAGCTTAATGACTTCATTCTTGGGAATGAAGGAGCGCGCCGGGTCAAGCATTAGTCCACGCCAGGAATAGCGAGGACCGTCTTGAATAGTCATCGCTGGTATCGGCATTAAAGAACCCACGGTAACTTTGGGAAATACTGCCCACGGCCCTAGCAATTGCAAAAGCGATTGGGTTGCCCATAGCGCCCCGCTGGCACTGCGCGCGGTGATGGTTACCCGGTTTGCTGCAATCTTCAAGGTGTAGGCTTCATTCATTTGCTCCTTGCCTACCCCACTGACGGTTAAGCTCGGATCGATAACGTAATTAATCTGAGTTTTAGCACTGGAAGTGGCCGAAATCGGTAGTTTATATCCGGCAGATTTAGCTAGCGTCTCGGCAAGATATTTTGCGGGCTCCCCGGCTAAGCCACTGGCAGTAATCTCGCTATCTTTGGTGAGGGTGAACCGGGAGTTATCCGCGGCAAGTTCAGCTTTTTGCGGGTAAGGAATCAATTGATTCAGCTGGGCTAGATTTTCGTTTTCTGTCGGGGCGGGCGGAGCCGCTAGAGTCCCGCAAGCGGCTATTTCCCACAGTGATAGTCCCCACTGCTGTGATTTGCCAGAAATCTGCATTTTCAGGTAGCGCATTTTTTCGCTGCCGTTAAAGGTATGCTCGGTGGTTCCAGCTTTTTTACCGTTCTGGTCGGTTACTAAATCTCGCCAAGTGTTGCCATCATTGCTGGCTTGCAACTTGTAGGGTTTACCGAAAGTGTTTCCCCAATAAAGCTGTACTTTATTAATAGTAGCGGTTCCGGCAAAATCGATGGTCAGGGCAGCGTTATTGTCGCTTCCGGCGGCAGACCAGCGACTGGCAGAGCTTTGGTTATGTATGGCCGGAGTAGCTTTATCGTCGGGACCAATATTGCCATCAACTGCCAGCTCTGGCCCTTTTTCTCCCGCAACTTCCCGGCTGGTGGCATTTACCGTTTTCCCGACTGCCAAATTGTCTGCGCACAGAGCACTATCCCCGGGCGCGAGCGCCTGGGCACTGCTTGCTGGGATTAGCACCGACATTAAAGCCACTGCCGCTGTAAGCACAGTGGCATTTGCCCGGCGTTTCCAACTAACCTTACTCATTTATTTACCTTTCCCAGCCTCTTTGCTCAGATTCTTACATGTCTTTCTCAAGCGCCTTGCCGCGCCGTTCCACTTTTACTTGCGAATTCGGTGTCGGCTCAGTAGCAAAACTCCCCCAAATCCGATACTTAGCGCGGCTAGTAGCAGCGATAACTCGCTGGAAGCACCAGTGGAGGGTATCGCCGAAGTAGTGTTTTGTTGGCGGGGTTTAGCGTCCGGCTTCGACCCGGTGTTACCGGGTTTTACCGCCCCATTATCTGTACCCGTTCCTGGTTTAGTATCTGGTTTCACGTCGGGCTTTCCCGGTTTATCGGGGTTCGGGTTATCGGGGTTGGGCTTCTCCGGCGAGAGCGCGCATTTTTCTTTTTCAGCTGCGCTCATATCGCGAGCGCCCTTCTCGGTAGTTACCTGGGCATTAGCAGTATCAAGCACCCATTTAGCTACAGCTGTATCCCAAATATATTCGGTAGTGGTAACGCTGCGGGTCTGCAGGACTTTGAAGGTCTTACAATTGCTGGCGTCTTGCTCTGGGGAGTCAGTCCAATCGCCTTTTACCACCTGCGGAGCAGGTTTTTCGGGTTTTTCCGGCTGCGGCGGATCAACTTGCCCTGGGTCTTCGCCCATATCTAGGGTCCATTCGCTCTTTGCGCCCTCTTTAAACCTAAATAGGTCACTTGCGGGCCGAGCTACAATCTTGGTTTTTCCATAGGGCAGCGGAACCGCCTGCTGCGGGGTTAGCAGCTCATCACCTAAGTAATAATTAACCCCTGTAACTAAAGGCACTAGGAAATATCCGGGATATTCTTTTCCTTGCTCCGTAAAGGGTTGCTTTTGCGCTACGGGAGCAACCGGGGTTACTTCCGTTCCGTTTTGGGCGCAGACAGCTCCGAAACGAATCTCAGCTGCACCTCCAAAATCATTTCCTGCCTGGGAGTTCAATTGAACCATGCGCACGTATTTGCCACTTAACTGTTTGTCAGCTGCAAAGTTAAATACTTGCGGGTCAGCGTGATTCTTCAAAGAACCACTAATGGCGCTCTTCCAGTCGTTGCCATTTTCCGATACTTCAATCCGGAAATCTTTAACCCGCGAGTTTTCTTGCCCGCTGCGTGCCGTATATTCAAACCCGGTAATCACGCATTTTTGCTCTGGGGTCGCTTTGAGCTGTGCGGTAATGGTGTGCGGGAAAGTACCGGCCGGAGCAGCCCAGCGGGTGTGCCAATAGGTATTGGTATCGCCGTCAAATGCGGCTCTTACCGGCCCGGAGGGTTCTGGCTCATTATCTGCCTGCGAGGAGGCCGCAATGCTTTCATATCCGCAATTCGGGTCATTCATCGTGGGGCATTGAGCAACCGGATTTAGTAGTTCTTCACGATCAGACACAATGGTGGCAGTGACTTCGGCACTTCTATTAGCCCCAATCTGGGTGGCACGAAGCCCATGAGTACCACTGTCTTGCGGTCGTAACACTTTTTCTGCCTTGTCAAAGAATGGCAGATAGTATTCGGCACTTCCATCTGCCCTGGGCATTGCCAGGAATTGGTTTTTACCGTTCCAGGCGAGTTTTACATATTTGCCGGGTTCAAACCCGCTTAGCTTAACTTTTACCCGCTCATAGGGGCGGATGAGATTCTTTTCAATGGTGATAGTCGGTTTTTTACTTGCATCCCAGGGGTTATTTTCACTGGGATCGGGGGCGCCATTTGCCACATTTACCGTAAAGGTGGTTTTTTGTCCGTTTGACCCCGTAATAGTACCGGTATAAGTTCCGGGATTCACATAGGGGTGTTTTCCGGTCACTTTATATAGCGGGCTGCTATGTAAGGCATCTCGGGAATGGCTTTGGGTGAATATTGCCGGTGAGGGCGCAGAGCCGTCCCCCCAATCGATAGTGGCGCTAAAAGGAGTATCCCCGAGGGCGGAAGCGGCGTTACCGGCTTTCGTTATTTGCGTCCCCTCAGAGTTCTTCACAGTGCCGGGAGCCGCAAATTCGCCAACCGTAAGATTTACGGAGCGGTTGGGTGCAACTTTTTGGTTTACCCCGGCTAACGCGGTTTGCCAATTGGCTTTCGGGCCGTCAAAGAAGTTCACTGCCGAAACCGTGAGCCTATCTCCCATAGCTGCCATGCGCTGTTTGAACTGGTTTACGTTTCTTTTCGCTTGTGGAGTCCACGCTACTTCCGCGTGAGAGATTGAGCGCGGCCACATTAGCCATTCTGCCTGGTATCCGCCGCGAATAGTTTCTGACCATTGCACGGCTACTGTCCCTACAATGCTGCTTTCGGGGATCCCTTTGATTACTTGTGCCGGATCCCAGTTATAGTATTTATCGAAATCTCCAGTTCCGCTCCAGGTTAAACCGATGCTGTTACCACCGGGAACTCCATATTTCATATCGATATAAGCGGTCGAGGCGTTCGATACCGCGACTTTAACGCCCTCGTTTTGGATTGCTCGTTTCGTGTTAGCGGTACTACCGGTCCAATACTGTACCAAGTCCCCAGGCTGTAGCGTGTTTGAAGCTATTTCATTCCATCCGATTGGAGATTTGCCTTGATCGCGAACTGCTTTCGCGGACATATTCAGAAATTCGTTGAATTTGTCTTTCCCAAGTTTTTTAACCATATCGTGGGATTCGTCCCCTCCGATATGAATAATTTTACCGGGGGTAAGCGCCGCCAGCTGTTTAAATACGTGGCGAACAAAATACTGGGTGTGCTTTGAGTCAGGATCCAGGTAGGAATAACCCACATCTCCCGTTCCATTAGCCGGGGCAACCTGCCATTTAGCCGGATCGGTGATGGCGTTGCCATCGGCATCTACAGTGCCATTATGAGAGGAGTTGGCAGAGTTTAATTGCGGGATGGCGGCTAGCGCCGCATTGGTGTGTCCGGGCATATCAAACTCGGGCTGAATCGTTACGAAACGCTCGGCCGCATATTTGACCAGTTCTTTATATTCTTCCTGAGTGTAGAAACCGTGATGCCCCAATTCGACTACGTTATCGTCTGCCTGCTGATCAGAGCCGGTTAAATCCTTTAACGAATAGGCTTCCGAGTTCCAGTTCATTGCGGTTTTTCCGGAAACCTCGGTGAGCTTGGTGTAGTTGATAGTGTCCCCAGCTTCGCGTCCCTCATTGGTTATTTGCAGCCGCCAACCCTGATCATCTGAAAGATGTAGATGTAAACGGGAGCCTTTCACATTGGCAAAAGTGTCAATCATCTGTTTTAAGTCAGCGATTGTGAGGAACGAACGGGCGACATCGGCTTGTATCGCGCGATGCGCAAACCGGGGCGCATCCTTGACCGTAATCGCGGGGGCTAGCCACTGGCTGTTTACCTGATGGGGAGAATAGGTAAAGGCGGGGAACAGTTGCAGCAGCGTGCGGGTAGCGTTCCAGACGCCTTGCGGGGATTTTCCGACAATCTCTACCCCGCTTTCACTGACCTTTAAGCTATAGGCTTCC
>CABQYA010000103.1:0-6494 GCA_902468275.1 uncultured Urmitella sp.
GTAATACGCAGCCGTCAGAATAACTGACCACTGGATACGCTAGAAACTATTTTTCTAGCGTATTAACCAGTTTCGCCAGTTTTGACTTGCGGTTAGCCGCCTGGTTGCGGTGAATAATCTTCTTTTGTGCGGCGCGATCCAGCTTTCGGCTGGCAAGCTGCAATTCCGATTGTGCTAGCTGAGCATCCCCAGCTGCCACCGCTTCGCGGGTACGCCGTACCAGCGTCTTTAGCTCGGATTTTACCGAGCGGTTACGCAAACGGCGCTTTTCGTTCGTACGAATACGTTTTTTCTGAGACTTAATATTTGCCAATGTTTCACTGCCTATGAGTTATCCAATATTCGGTCCAGAGGGCTGAGCCGGAATCGGACTGGCGTGTGGGGCACGCTGGCAAGAAACCGGCAAGACTAAAGCCGACCGGGGCTAAAGTCCGGCTACTACTTTAACAGTTACTCTAGTCGGAAACGAAAAAGAATCCCGGTAGGTAAGCAAGCTCACTTCCTAGGGAGAAATGCAAGGGAATAATCCTAGGAAGTGGGGCTTATATTTTGAAAGGAAAAAGTGAGAGGTAGCCGATTTAGTTATCTCCAAAGAGCGGGTAGCAGCGCGCAAAAATATCTGCAAAAAGTGGAACAATCAGCTATGAAAAACTTCTATCTGCGCCCCTGGTTGGGGTTACGTCCGAGTAACTGATCGAGCTGACGACGCTCTTTTTTCGTGGGTCTGCCGCTTCCGACCTCGCGGCGAGGCAAAGTCGGTAAAGACAGTTTCGGTAGCCTTTCGGGAGTTAAATCCTCGTAAGCTAAGCGTGCCTGAGGGTAACTAACGCGCCGTGACAATAACTGTTTAACTGTCAAAATATGGTCAAAACCGCCGATACGCACCACCACATTGTCGCCGATACGTACCGGTGAGGAGGCTTTCGCGCTCTTGCCATTAACTTTTACGTGTCCAGCTTTACAGGCTTTAGCTGCCGCAGAGCGGGTCTTATATTTGCGAACAGCCCACACCCAAATGTCGGCGCGAACAAAGCTGACCTTATCGAGGTTAAGGGCTGCGTCCTCTTTATCTGATGCGCTCAATATAGTGCCTTTATCGCTGTTTTAATCCCGGCAAGAGTCCCGGTTTTTGCCAAAAACTCTATTTTTCATTCTAGTGCCTAGTTTCTAGCCCCCGCGCGCGCCACAATTAGCGTAATCTTGGTACTAGAGGATTTTTCCCCGCAAGGGACGTTGAGGAAAGGAATAAATTGGTATCGAACCCAGTTCCCGCCGCCAAATTACCAAATGGGCGGGTTCCTTTAAATATATTGGAGTTGGCGCCGCTTTCTACCGGGATGACCCGGAAAGAAGCCCTGGACACTTCGCTAAATCTGGCGAAGAACGCTGACCGTTTAGGGTACAACCGCCTATGGGTGGCAGAACACCACGGTTCGCAAGTGTTCATGTGTTCTGCCTCTTCGGTGATAATCACTCGCGCCCTCGAAAATACTACCAGGCTGCGGGTAGGCGCGGGCGGGGTGATGCTACCTAACTGGTCCCCCTTGACAGTGGCAGAAACCTATGGAACTCTCCACACTATTTACGATGGTCGTGTAGATTTGGGGTTAGGGCGAGCCCCGGGAACTGACCCTGCCACGGCTAGGGCGCTACATCGCGGATCTAGTGAACCTGCCTATTTCGAGGAAGACTTAGAGGAATTAGCCTCCTATCTTTCCGATCAAAAATCGGTTGTACATTCCGGAATGGTATCTGGGGCAGAAGCCTCTATTTTGGGGATTGAAGTTATTAGCGTCGATCGTCCTTTCACCCGGGTGCGTGCCATACCGGGCGAGGGGACAGCGATTCCCATGTGGATGCTTTCTTCCTCGGCAGCTGGCGCGAAAGTAGCGGCTGATTTGGGGATGCCCTATTCTTTTGGGGGTCATTTCGCCCCCCATAACGTTGATGAAGCCTTAGAGATTTACCGGCGTGAGTTTAACGCTAACGCCCCTACTGCCATGGTGGACGAACCGGTGGTAATGATGGGGATGAACGTCATGTGTAACGAGGACGAAGCGGAAGCAAAGTACCAGTTCACCACGACCTACCAGGTACAGGGGAATGTGCTTTCCGGGCGGCCGGGCACGCTCACTCCGCCCACCGACGATTTGGATGCGACTTTGGGTGAAAAGCTGGCCGATCGGGTGCGGGCGTTGCCCTCTATTTCCGCGGTAGGTACCCCCGAGCAAGTAGCGGAAAAACTTGATTGGGTGTCACGTAAATACATGGTAGATGAGATTATTACGGTAACTCACGCCTATGATCCGCAGGTTCGTATTCATTCTTTGGAACTGGTTGCCAAAGAATGGGGACTGCCGATTCTACCCGAATCTATCGAGGAAGAAACCGCAGCTGATTCTATTTCTTCGGCAAAAGAGGTGGAAGTAATAGAGATTAAAGAATCCGAGGTTGAACGCGATAACAATAAGTCCAAAGGTTCTGCGCCCCGCAACCGTTCCGCCGTCTATGGTCCAATCCACCGTAGCGAACGGAAGAAGCCGGCTCTCAAAGGTAAATCAGCTGCCTCTACCGCCGATAATGTTGAGCAGACCAGCGAGCAGAAAACTCCGGCAAAGAAAAGCGCTACCCGTAAGAAAACAACGGCCAGGAAAACGACCGCTACTAAGAAAGCTACCGCGAAAACAGCGACCAAAACCGAGACAGCTGCCAAGGTAGCTCAAAGCGATAGCACAGATGTCAGCCCAGAGGAAACCGAAACCCCAGCAAAATCTGCTACCCGTACCCGTACTCGGCGTAAACCACGTCCTCGCAGTTAGGTTTGAGCGTCCTGTGGCTATACGATAGCGCAGACAGATAACCCAGATTAACAGGAAGAATATACGATTGGCTACCAGCGACCGCGATTTAGGGATTGCCCCCGCTAACACCGATACCCAGCGGATTCGTAATTTCTGCATTATTGCCCATATTGACCACGGAAAATCTACTCTCGCTGATCGGATGTTGCAGGAGACCGGGGTGGTTTCCGAGCGAGAAATGCGCGAACAATATCTAGACCGGATGGATATTGAACGCGAACGGGGAATCACCATTAAATCCCAGGCAGTGCGGATGCCCTGGCAAGTATCCGATACCAACTATGTACTTAATATGATTGACACCCCCGGTCACGTGGATTTTTCTTACGAGGTGTCGCGTTCTCTGGCTGCTTGCGAGGGGGCGATTTTACTAATTGACTCTTCCCAAGGAATTGAGGCTCAAACCCTTGCCAACCTTTATATGGCGATGGAACATGATTTAACGATTATTCCAGTGTTAAATAAAATTGATCTTCCAGCTGCCCAACCTGACCGCTGCGCGGAAGAAATCGCTGGTCTTTTAGGGGGCTCGTCTCAGGATTGCCTGCGGGTTTCGGCAAAAACCGGCGAGGGAGTACGTGAACTACTAGACCGGATAGTAGCGGAGGTTCCCCCTCCGCATTCTGCCGGACAGCAGGCACGCGCCCTGATTTTTGATTCCGTATATGACACCTACCGCGGGGTAGTCACCTATGTGCGCATGATGGATGGGCATCTAAATAAAGGGCAGCGGGTCAAAATGATGTCTACTAGCTCTGAACATGAGCTTTTAGAGATTGGGGTTATTTCTCCAGAGCCAACCCCAGCTGCTGGGCTAGGCCCAGGCGAAGTGGGCTATTTGATTACCGGTGTCAAGGACGTGCGACTATCTAAAGTCGGGGATACGGTAACTAGCGCGAAAGATGCTGCTACCGAGAGCCTACCCGGCTATAAAGAAGCAAAACCCATGGTTTATTCCGGGATTTACCCGGTAGATGGGGATGATTTTCCAGATTTACGTGAAGCCCTTGACCGTTTACAGCTAAATGATGCTGCGATTACTTTCGAGCCGGAAACCTCAGTCGCCTTAGGATTTGGTTTCCGTTGTGGGTTTTTGGGGCTGCTACACCTAGAAATCGTAAAGGAACGTTTAGAAAGAGAAGCGGGACTGTCGATTATTGCCACCGCGCCCTCGGTAATCTATCGGGTTACCCAAGAGGACGGGACAGAACTGGAGGTTACTAACCCTTCCGAATACCCCGATGGCAAGATTTTTGATGTCCAAGAACCAGTGGTTGAAGCCACGGTGCTTACCCCGAATGATTATGTGGGGCGGATAATGGAGCTTTGCCAAGGTAGGCGCGGGATTCTAGGTAAAATGGAGTATTTGTCCTCCGATAGGGTGGAGATGCATTATCGTTTGCCCCTAGCGGAAATCGTCTTTGACTTCTTTGACCAGCTTAAATCCCGGACGAGGGGCTTTGCTTCTTTGGATTATCACGAATCGGGTACGCAGTCAGCTGATTTGGTGAAAGTAGATATTTTGCTAAATGGCGAAGGCGTTGATGCTTTTAGCGCGATTGTGCATCGCGATAGTGCCTACGCCTACGGCGACAAGATGACGCGCCGTTTGAAAGAACTGATTCCCCGCCAGCAATTCGAGATTCCGGTGCAGGCAGCAATTGGATCGCGCATTATTGCTAGGCAAACGATTAGGGCACTGCGTAAAGATATGTTGGCGAAATGTTACGGCGGGGATATTTCTCGCAAACGCAAACTTTTAGAAAAACAAAAGGCGGGGAAGAAACGAATGAAAGCAGTAGGTTCGGTGGAAATCCCGAATTCTGCTTTTATTGAGGCAATAACCCAGGATAGTCCCAAGGGAAAGGGGTAAATCATGAGTGAGCAAATGATGGCTAATGAGGACGCAGCAGATGGGATTGAAGTGGCTGAGGACGTTTTGATTGTTGATGAAAATGGCGACAGCGCTCAAGGCTTTGACCTTTCATCACCAGAAGGACGTTATATGGCCAGGTCTAAGTCTTTTGTGTCCAGGGCGCGCCAGCTTAGCGATTCCCTGCAACACACTTGGGATGCTCATGCAAAAGAATTTGTAGTCGAAGTCCCGATGGGAGCCGGATATACAGCGGTTGCTGAGGACGTGAAGCCTCTTTCGTTTAAACGGTTATTTAACCGCGACAGTGTGGTGCGTTTAGAGATTGGGACTGGCAATGGGGAACAGATTGTGTCAGCAGCGGTATCTCATCCTGATCGTGACTATATCGGGTTCGAGGTTTATCGTCCGGGGGTAGCGCAAACCGTCTCGAAAGCGGTTAAAGCCCGGGTGGGTAACTTACGGATTATCGAGGCTGATGCGGCGCAAGCGTTGCCGATTTTGTTCCCGGAAGCGTGTCTGGACGAGGTGTGGACTTTCTTCCCAGATCCGTGGCGTAAAACTAAACATCATAAACGACGCCTAGTGCAGGCGAGCTTTGCCCAGGCGGTAGCGAGGGTATTGCGTCCTGGTGGGGTGTGGCGGCTAGCCACCGACTGGTCGGATTATGCTTTCCAGATGCGGGACGTGATTGAGGATTCCCCCTATTTCGAGAATCCCTATGCCGGGGTTAATCCTCATGAGGACGACCCTGACCCAGGGCGCGGCGGGTTTGCTACCCGTTGGGAGGGGAGAGTAATGACCAAGTTTGAGCGTCGCGCCCTAGATGCGGGACGGGAAGTGTTCGATTTGGTGGCACAGCGGCTCTAGTGGGGGGTACGCTCAGATTAGAGCAGCTGTTTTCAACAGCTGATAAAGGAAGCTCCCCGGATACCTTTCGGGCGTCACCAGGTTCTTCCCGCCACGATTCTCTGGTTTCTCTAACTACCTTAAAGCCGGGTTTTGCGGCATATATTCATGTTCCCTTTTGCAGGGTGCGCTGTGGGTACTGTGACTTCAACACCTATGTGAAGGATTTTGGTTCTGGGGCAAACCGGGAAAACTATCATCAATCCGCGCTTAAAGAACTCAGGTTAGCGACCAGTTTTTTGCGGGAACAAAACCTGACCATGCCCCCTCTTTCCTCGGTTTATTTCGGAGGAGGTACTCCTACTTTGCTTCCCTCAAAGGCGCTGAGGACGATTTTAGAGGAGGTAAGGAACACCTGGGGGATAGCTTCGGGGGCGGAGGTGTCGATTGAAGCGAACCCGGACACTATAACCGAGCAGGTAGCGCAGGATTTAGCGGCGAGTGGGTTTACGCGAGTGTCTTTGGGAATGCAATCAGCGGTTCCTAAAGTATTGGCTACTTTAGATCGCACGCATAGCCCGAAGAACCTTCCAAACGCGGTGGCAGCGCTGCATAGGGCAGGTCTAGCGGTTTCGTTGGATTTAATTTATGGAACTCCGGGGGAATCTCTAGCGGATTGGGAAACGTCCTTACAGGAGGCTTTGAGGCTGGAGGCTGACCATATTAGCGCCTATTCTTTGGTGATTGAGCCGGGAACCAAAATGCACTCCCTAGTGAAAAGGGGAAAACTTCCTCCGATTAACCCCGATAGCCAGGCGGAAAAATATGAAATGGCAGATGCGCTCCTTACGGAAGCGGGTTTTGTTTGGTACGAGATTTCCAATTGGGCAAGGCTTAAGGAAGGGGAGAAT
>CABQYA010000104.1:0-6485 GCA_902468275.1 uncultured Urmitella sp.
CGGTATGGCGGCGCGCGTAGTTGAGGCTTGTGAACGCCTCGGCTCGGTCGGCACCAAGATGAAGTAATTTTGCTGTTTAGCTAGTTACCTAAAGATTCAAGGGTAGCCCTAGCGGATTTTCCGCCCGGGCTACCCTTTTTTCTTGCACTTTTATCCACGAAGCATTACTGCAGAATCTAAATTTTGGGTATTAACCCGTATTAACCCTAAATTTTGGGCTAATGCCCGAATGGACATTAGCCCAAAATTTTATTGGCGAAACCTCGCTTTAAAAACAAAACCGCCCAACCGTAAACTAATCATTTTCCCGGCACTACGTATTTAAGGGACAGAACCACCCTCCGGAAACATAATCGCCCTCCCGCAACCGAATCGCCCTCCTGATTTGTAAATATGGGCGGAGAAGGTTCGCTTTTTATTGGCGCTGGAGGGTGACGCTGTCTGGGGAGGGTGTTTCTGCCTGTGGAGGGCGTTTTTGTCTATGGAGGGTGTTTTTGTTCGCATTTCTTCCTTATACCTGACGAAATCGCCCTCCCATAAACTAATCACTTTCCCGGCACTACGTATTTAAGAGACAGAACCACCCTCCGGCGACGAAACCACCCTCCGGTGACAAACCTGCCATCCCAGAACCGAGTTACCCTCCCGTAACCTAGTTTCCTGGCACTAGGTATTTAAGGAACAGAACCACCCTCCAGTGTCGAAAGTACCCTCACGCAACCGAATCACCCTCCGGAAACATAATCCCCCTCCGGGGTTGGTGTTTTTGGGTGGATAATTCGTATTTTCCTTGCTTGGGGAGGGTGTTTCTGTTTGTGGAGGGCGTTATTGTCTAGGAAGGGTGCTTTTGTACAGGGAGGGTGGTTTTAGTGGCTTTTTTGCCGATTATTTGACCGAATCAACCTCCGGTGACAAAACTACCCTCCGGTGACAGGATTACCCTCCCGCAACCGAATCGCCCTCCGGAGAGGGCATTTTTGGGTGAATTATTCGTATTTTTCTTGCCTGGGGAGGGTGTTTCTGCCTGTGGAGGGTGTTTTTGTGCGGGGAGGGTGTTTTTACTGGCTTTTTTGCCGATTATTTGACCGAATCACCCTCCGGAAACAAGACCGCCCTCCCAGAACCGAGTTACCCTCCCGTAACCTGATGACTTTCCCGGCACCACGTATTTAAGGGACAAAACCACCCTCCCGCAACCAAATCGTCCTCAGGGGAGGGTCTTTTTGTCTATGGAGGGTGGTTTTGCTGGCTTTTCTGCTGATTATTTGACCAAATCGCCCTCCGGCGACAGAATTACCCTCCCAATAGAAACGGTTTTGCCACAGCTACCAGGCAGTGGACAAAAATCACTTCTGGGCGGATGGGTACGCTATTATTAGGGGCAGTGAAACTCTTAACCATTTGCTCGCGCCCGCTTGGTGCGAGCAATTTTTCTATACGCCCTCGCCCGCAAGGCTCAAGCGTAGAAAAGGAGTAATCGTATGCAGCAGAACTCCTCGGATTTGGCCTTAATCGTGCTGGAGGACGGCTTTATCGCGAAAGGCAAAGCCTGGGGCAAGCGGGGACGCGCCCTGGGGGAAGTAGTGTTCGCGACTGGGATGACCGGATACCAGGAAACCTTGACCGACCCGTCCTATCACCGGCAAATAGTTGTCCAAACCGCCCCTCATATCGGCAATACCGGCGTAAATGAGGTTGATCCAGAGTCGAGCCAGGTCTGGGTAGCCGGATATGTGGTGCGAGATGCCGCCCGACGAGCCTCCAATTGGCGCGCTACCGGCGACCTGGAAAACCTGTTAAAAGCCCAGGACGTGGTGGGTATTTGCGAGGTAGATACCCGCGCCCTCACCCTGCATTTGCGCGAAGCCGGCGCCATGCGGGGCGGAATCTTTTCTGGTGATGCTCTCCCGGCGGGGGCTGCCTATCTTGACCAGGCAACCCGCGACCTTTTGGTGTCAGTTGTGCGCGACCAGCCGGTAATGACCGGAGCCGCGCTGGCTGCCGATGTGAGTACTCCCGAAAAATACGTAGTGGAGCCCGCCGGTGAATATGCAGGCAAAGAGCCTTTAGCGGTGGTGGCTGCCCTAGATTTGGGGATTAAATCCCGCACCCCCGAGCAGATGGCGCTGCGTGGAATCCAGGTGCATGTGTTCCCGCAGGACTCCACATTTTCCGAGATAATGTCGGTGAATCCCGATGGGGTGTTTTTCTCTAACGGCCCGGGTGACCCAGCCTCAGCAGACCACGAAGTGGCTCTAGCGCGAGCGGTGCTGGACGCGGGGATTCCTTTCTTTGGAATCTGTTTCGGCAACCAAATCCTCGGACGCGCCTTGGGATATGGAACTTACAAACTCGCCTATGGTCATCGCGGCGTAAATCAGCCGGTAGTAGATCGCGAAAGCGGGAAAGTGCAGATTACCGCCCATAACCACGGTTTCGCGGTAGATGCCCCGGCTGAGCATCCTTCGGTGGCACCTTTTGATGGCGGACGCTACGGGCGGGTAGAAGTATCCCACCTGGCTCTAAATGATGGCGTTGTAGAGGGTTTGCGCGCCCTCGACCTGCCGGCTTTCAGCGTACAGTACCATCCGGAGGCAGCGGCCGGTCCTCACGATGCCCAATATCTCTTTGATAAGTTCCTAACCATGATGCAGGAAGCGAAGGAAAAACATGCCACGCAGAACTGATCTTAAATCTGTCCTAGTTATTGGTTCCGGCCCGATTCAAATCGGTCAGGCCTGCGAGTTCGACTATTCCGGCAGCCAAGCTTGCCGCGTGCTTAAAGCGGAAGGACTGCGGGTCATTTTGGTCAATTCCAATCCAGCAACCATTATGACCGATGCGCAGATGGCGGACGCTACCTATATTGAGCCGATAACCCCGCAGGTGGTGGCGTCGATTATTGAAAAGGAACGCCCCGACGCGCTGCTGCCTACTTTGGGGGGACAGACCGCACTCAACACTGCGATTGCCCTTTCCCAAGATGGCACCCTGGAAAAATATCAGGTAGAGCTGATTGGCGCCAGCGCTAAGGCAATCAACGCCGGTGAAGATCGCGAAGAGTTTAAGCAGGTAGTTCACCGCTGCGGAGCGGAAGTGGCTCGTTCTTTTATTTCTCACAATCTGGCTGACTGTCGGGCAGCTGCCGAACAGTTGGGATATCCGCTGGTGGTGCGTCCTTCGTTCACTATGGGCGGTATGGGTTCTGGGATTGCCTATAACGAGCAGGATCTGATTCGTATCGCCGGAGGAGGAATGGCCGATTCCATTACCTCCGAGGTTCTCCTGGAAGAATCGATTCTGGGCTGGAAAGAATACGAACTAGAGCTGATGCGCGACAAAGCCGATAACGTGGTCGTGGTTTGCTCTATCGAAAACGTGGATCCGGTAGGGGTACACACCGGCGATTCTATTACGGTGGCTCCCGCGCTTACGCTAACTGACCGGGAGCTGCAGAATCTGCGCGATATCGGGATTAACGTTATCCGGGAAGTAGGGGTTGATACCGGCGGGTGTAATATCCAGTTCGCGGTTCACCCAGATACTGGTCGGGTAGTAGTTATCGAGATGAACCCCCGGGTGTCCCGTTCTTCTGCCCTGGCTTCGAAAGCTACCGGTTTCCCGATTGCGAAGCTGGCCGCAAAATTGGCGCTCGGCTACACCTTGGACGAGATTCCCAACGATATTACCGGCTCGACTCCGGCTTCTTTCGAGCCCACTTTGGACTATGTAGTGGTCAAAGTGCCGCGTTTTGCGTTTGAAAAGTTCCCGGCCGCTGACCCCACCCTAACTACCGCTATGAAGTCGGTAGGCGAAGCGATGGCGCTGGGACGTAACTTTACTGAAGCCCTACAAAAAGCGATGATTTCGATTGATAAAGCGGGTACTTATTTCCGTTGGGATTTGCCGCTTTCCTCCTCTAAAGAACAGCTATTAGAGCAGGTCAAGACGCCTACGGAGCAGCGCCTGATTCAGGTGATGGACGCGATTAGAGCCGGGGCGAGCCTAGAGGAACTCTATGAAGCTACCAAGATTGATCGCTGGTTCTTAGACCAACTGTTCTTGTTGAACGAGGTCGCGCAGCAACTTCACAGCGCCGAAGCGCTCACCCCGCAGCTACTTACAGAGGCCAAACGCCACGGGTTCTCTGACTTGCAGATTGGTCAGATTCGCGGTGTATCTGACCAGGTAGTGCGGGAGGTACGTAAAGCGTTTGGGATTCGCCCGGTCTATAAAACGGTAGATACCTGCGCGGGTGAGTTTCCTGCCCAAACCCCCTACTACTATTCCAGCTATGATTTGACCAGCGAAGTTAAACCGCGTCAGCGTCCGGCAGTGATTATCCTGGGTTCTGGGCCGAACCGGATTGGGCAAGGGATTGAGTTCGATTATTCCTGTGTGCACGCCACTCAGGAACTGCAATCTGACTATGACACGGTGATGGTGAACTGCAACCCGGAAACGGTGTCTACGGACTACGATATTTCTTCCCGCCTGTATTTCGAACCGCTCACTTTCGAGCACGTGATGGAAGTTTACGAGGCAGAATGCGCAGCCGGACCGGTGGCAGGGATGATTGTGCAGCTTGGGGGACAGACCCCGCTGTCGCTAGCGTCTCGCCTAGAGGAAGCCGGGGTGCCGATTGTGGGCACTCCGCCAAGCGCGATTGATGCCGCCGAAGACCGTGAACTTTTCGGGCGCGTCCTTGATGAGGCGGGGCTGCCCGCTCCTGCCCACGGGACTGCTACTACCCCGCAACAAGCCTTTGAACAGGCTGAAAAAGTCGGTTACCCAGTTCTGGTGCGTCCGTCCTTTGTACTGGGAGGACGGGGAATGGAAATCCTGTATTCACGGGAAGAACTCGACTCCTACCTGCATCGTTACAATCTTTCTGATTCTACGGTGATGACCGGGCCACTGCTGATTGATCGTTTCTTAGATGATGCGGTCGAGATCGATGTGGATGCTCTTTATGATGGTCAGGAGCTATTCCTGGGCGGAGTAATGGAGCATATCGAGGAGGCTGGGATTCACTCGGGTGATTCTTCTTGCGTATTGCCCCCGATTACTCTGTCGGACGCGATTATTTCCCATATTCGCACCTCGACCGAGAAAATCGCGGCCGGGGTAGGGGTGCGCGGCCTGATTAATATCCAGTACGCCCTGGTGAGCGGGGTGCTATATGTGATTGAAGCCAATCCTAGAGCTTCCCGCACGGTGCCTTTTGTAGCGAAAGCTACCGGGGTGCCGCTAGCTAGGGCAGCTGCCCTAGTGATGATGGGATCTTCTATTGCACAGCTGAAACAGCGCGGTTATCTGCCTGCCGATGATTCAGATTTCGCTACCCCCGGTCGCCCAATTGCGGTGAAAGAAGCGGTGCTTCCGTTTAAGCGTTTCCGGGATGAGGACGGGCGGATAGTGGATACCGTCCTCGGCCCTGAAATGCGTTCTACCGGGGAAGTTATGGGGTATGATCGGGATTTCCCCACTGCCTTCGCCAAGAGCCAAACCGCGGCTTACGGGAATCTTCCCACATCCGGAACCGTATTCGTATCCGTGTCTGACCAGGATAAACGATCTTTAGCTTTGCCGGTCTCCCGCCTGTTTGACCTGGGATTCTCCATAATGGCTACTTCGGGCACGGCAGCTTTACTGCGTCGTTACGGGATTCCGGTTACCGAGGTGCGTAAAGCCAGTCAGGGGATAGGCCCGGGCGGGGAACAAACGGTTGTGGACATGATTCGCGCCGGGCTAATCGATATGGTGATTAACACTCCTGGAACTTCTGGGGCGAGGGCGGATGGTTACGAAATTCGTACCGCCACTACCTCGGCAGATAAACCGATTATCACCACGATTTCCCAGTTCCAAGCGGCGGTACAGGCGATTGAAGCTACCCGAAATCGCTCCTATGGGGTCTGTTCTCTACAGGAATACGATAAAGCTAAAAAGCGGGATGCCATTTAGCTGCCTGTCACCAAACAAACTAGCGAACATAGGCAACTAGGCGCCCCAGCGCCCTCGCCCCTAGTTAGCTAGGGAGCATACTAGGGTTTTCGCTGGTTCTAGCTGCCTAGGCGCTGTTTTGCTACATCATTTTCGGCTAAACGCTGCGCCTGTTCAGTTTGTTGTTTGGCGCGTTGCAGTAAGCGAAGTGCTTCTTGGGTGTCATGGCTACCGGGCTGGTCAAGGCGCATTAGCGTACGATTTGCTAGGTCTAGCATGGTGCGCGCCGCCACCCCAACATGGGTGGTGTGCACCCCGATGTAGTCATCGACAGCTGCCATTAAAATCGCTATCTGTTCGCTGAGCGGGGCAACTTTTTCTTCAAAAGTTAAAGCAGTTTTGACTTTTTCTGCTGCCTGTAAAGCTGCTTCTTCTGCGCCTGCCTGGCGAACAATCTTGCGTGCCTGCAACAGAAGATTCTCGGTACGCACAGTAGCTTTTAATACTTCGTTTTCCTGCCCCATCTTGTCCATAGCGGT
>CABQYA010000105.1:0-6455 GCA_902468275.1 uncultured Urmitella sp.
GCCGGGCCTGGCAACATTTACCGCGCCGAATGCCTCTTTCGTTGCGGGATTAACCCTAACCGGCAGGCGGCTAAAGTCTCGGTCAAACGATTGCAAGCTCTGTGGGAAGACCTGCGTTCCCAAATGCGCCGCGGGCTAAAAGAGGGACTAATCTGCACCACTGATGACCCCTCCCAAGGGCGTTTTTGGGTTTACCAGCGTTCGGGGCAGCCCTGCCGGCGTTGCGGAACAACTATTCGCGACCAGGTTCTAGCAGGTAGGCGCAGCTACTGGTGTCCTAAGTGCCAAAAATAGGCAAGGTTTCTTCTTCTGGTAAATCCTCCTCGAGGATAGTTCCCCGCAAAAGGGTTTAGGCATACGGAAATAGCGTAATCTGTGCGCAAAAACGCAGGGCACGCCCTATCCTGAAGCTCGTCCTATTCAAAAACCACAGTGCGGTTACCGTTTAGCAGGATTCGCCGCTGGGAATACCAGGTGACTGCCTGAGCCAGCACCCTACGCTCTACATCCTGACCCTTCTGCATCATGGAAGCAGTAGAGTCTCGGTGTGAAACCGGAATCACCTCTTGAGCAATAATCGGGCCTTCATCTAGATCGGGGGTTACGAAATGAGCAGTTGCCCCAATGAGTTTCACTCCCCGCTGATGCGCCTGGTGATAGGGACGTGCCCCCTTGAAAGACGGTAAGAAAGAGTGGTGGATATTGATTACTTGGCCGTGCAGACGCTCGCAAACCTTATCGGAAAGGATCTGCATATAGCGGGCCAGCACCACCAGTTCCACATTTTCCGCATCGATGAGGGCGAGCAGCTCTGCTTCCGCCTTTGCTTTATTGTCTTTGGTAACCGGAATACACAGGAAAGGAACATCATAAAACTGGGCGATAGGGGCAAGATCTGGGTGGTTACCGATTACTGCCACCACTTCGAGCGGTAGATTCAAGTTACGGCGGCGATATAGCAGGTCAGAGAGGCAATGCCCCTCTTTGGAAACCATAATGATGGTGCGAACTTTTTTACCGACTTCATTTACGGACCACTGCATAGAGTACTCGGTCGCTAGGGGAGTAAAGGCCGCGCGTACCTGCGAGACGCTGCGGGGAGTGTGAATCTCCACGCGCATAAAGAAACGGTCGGTTTCCGGGTCATCGAATTGTTGAGAATCTACGATATTTCCTTCAAGATCGACAATTACTTTGGTGACCTCGTGGACAATGCCCGGACGGTCGGGACAAGACAGGGTCAATACAATATCTGATAGGGCTTCGCTCATGGCGCAAACTATATCAGCGACTCGGCGCTTTCTGCTTTTTGACACCAAAATTATCGTTATCAAGATGTGATAAAGCGGTGACGTGAATGAAACTTTGCGCTAACATTGAAAGGTCTAAGTGGCAATCTAACCACCCGAACGATTCCAACAGGAGAACTCCATGAGCGAAAACAACTTGGCAGATCCCATAACTACCGCCGTTATCGGCGCCATCAGGGAGGATGACCTGCCAGGTAACAGTGCTCTGTCGGAAGATGCCCGTAAAACCATTGCGGAGCTTCCGGAGGGGTCTTCCCTGCTGGTAGTAGTACGCGGGCCGAACCTAGGGGCGCGTTTCCTGCTTAACTCCGAGAAAATCTCGGTAGGACGCAAACCGAAGTGCGATATTTTCCTAGATGACGTGACCGTTTCGCGAAAACACGCGAACTTTGTGCGCGAAGGTAGCGGTTATGCGGTACGGGATGCTGGTTCTTTGAACGGTACCTACGTAAACCGGGAGCGGGTTGAATCTGCTCAGCTAAAGACCGGCGACAGTGTACAGATAGGCAAGTACCGGATGGTTTACTATGCTTCACGGAGGGACTCTTAAAGTTGCAGTCTGCAGCGTCCCAGCGTCGCTTAGAGCCAGAGCCTACCGCCGGCACTTGGCCGGTCGGCGTATCTAATAAACCGGTATTTTCTATCGGTAAAGTGGTTGAGCAGGTAAAGGGCGAGTTTCCAACCGTTTCGGTATCGAAACTGCGGTTTTTAGAAGATCAGGGAATCGTTTCCCCAGCCCGAACCGCCAGCGGTTACCGCAAGTATTCTGCTGCCGATATCGAGAGAGTTCGCTACTGTCTGTCTCGTCAGCGTGATTCTTTCTTGCCGCTGCGTCTGATTCGTGAACAGCTTGCCCAACTGGATGCGGGGCGAACCTTAAAAGAGGTGGAACCAGAACAAAAGGTTGCGCGCCTGATTGCTTCCGAGGGTAAATTTGTTGCTGCTACCAGCATGGATGGAACTCTTTCCACCCGAGAACTTCTGGATTTAACCGGGATTTCTACTGCTGAGCTTGATAGTTTCGTGCAGGCTGGTTTAGTAGCCCCCAATCTTTCGGGGCGTTTTTCTGCTCGCAGCCACCAGATTGTCAAACTTGCGAGTCTTCTAGTTGATGAGGGGATTCCTCCTCGCCAGTTGCGATTTTTGAAAACCACGGCGCTGCGTCTGCTTGACCTAGTAGAGAGGGCGTCGAGCCCGGTTGGGTATCGCGGGGGGACAGTGGCTAAGGCGCGACATTTAGCACAGACCCAAGAACTTTCTGAAGTGGCAGCTCAACTATTCTTGCAGATGGTACGGCTTTCGGCGGAAAAACTTAACTAAACCTCAAGTAAAGCTTGAGACTTTCCGAAAAAGGTTCTTGACCGGTCAGGGGAAAGAAAATACCGTTAGTTACAGTAGTTAATCAATCGTCAGGGAGTTCCCCCATGGATAGGCATCCGCGCCCGCAGCGTTCACAAGGAATGCTATTTGGAGATACCTTAGCAGATCTCGATACCGAAACCGGATACCGCGGGCCAATTGCCTGTAAAGCAGCGGGCATCACCTACCGGCAACTTGACTACTGGGCACGAACCGGCTTGGTTGAACCCACAATTCGCTCTGCAAAAGGCTCAGGCTCTCATCGCCTCTATTCTTTCCGCGATATTTTGGTGCTAAAAATCGTTAAACGGCTACTAGATACCGGGGTGTCTTTGCAGCAAATCCGGATAGCGGTCGATGCGCTTTCTAAACGAGGGGTGGAATCCCTCTCGGCAATTACCCTAATGTCTGATGGGGCTTCCGTTTACGAATGCACCTCCACTGACGAGGTAATTGACCTGGTACAAGGGGGACAAGGGGTATTTGGAATCGCCGTAGGTCGTGTCTGGCGGGAAATCGAGGGAACCTTAGCCGCCTTGCCGGTAGAATCCATCAAGGATGAACTGATAGTTCCGGATGAACTAGCGGCTGCCCGGGCGCGGCGAAACGCCGGGTAGCAGATTTACTACTCCTAGGAGCCGTCTAAAGCTAATAAAGTATATGGATTTATTAGCTAAGGGGTTTGGCAAGTATATTTAAGGAAGTTTCGCGGTCTTAGCCGCTATTAGATATTTGCAGCTAGACCAACATCCTAGATAAAGGAGTAGTACGCTATGCCGATTTTTACCTCTAAAGAGTCTCTAACCACCTTTGAACAGGTAAATGAAACTATCTCTGCCGTTTTAGACACCATCTACGCAAACTCACTGGTATGGCTACTGATGGTCACCTTGCTGGGAGTAGGAATCTGGCTCACTATTTGCACTAGGGGTATGCAGCTGAGCATGTTTTCTCAGATGCTGAAAGTTGTTACTCGCTCTCGGTCCGGTAGCGAGGGCGGGGTTTCTTCTTTCCAAGCGTTTGCGATTGGGCTAGCTGACCGGGTAGGTACCGGTTCTATTACCGGTGTAGCCCTCGCGGTGGTGGCGGGCGGTCCCGGCTCTGTTTTCTGGATGTGGGTGGTCGCGTTTGTCGGAATGGCTACTGCCTTTATTGAGGCAACTTTGGCGCAGATGTTTAAGGTACGCAATGGTGACGGCACTTTTAGGGGAGGTCCGGCATTTTATATTCAGCGCGGTCTCGGCTCTCGTGCCTGGGGGATTGTATTCGCGGTACTGCTTATTTTTGCTTATGGTTTCAGTTTTGAAATGATTCAAGCGAATTCCATTTCTCAGCTTGCCAGCTCTGATTATCTAGGTTTTCCGGTTTGGGCAACTGCGTTAATTCTGGTGCTTTTAACTTTGCCCCTAGTGGTCGGTGGGGTACGGAAAATCGCTAGACTATCCGAATATCTCGCTCCTGCGATGGCGCTGCTATATGTAGGAATGGGGATTTTAGTTATTATCTTGAACTACGAGCGGATTCCCTTTGTCTTCCGAGAGATTTTCTTAGGAGCCTTTGGGCAAAGCAATACTTATCTTCCACCGGCAGTAGCCGGAGCTGGGGGAGCATTTATTGCCGCGATTACCACCGGTACCAAGCGGGGATTATTCACTAATGAAGCGGGCATGGGTTCAGCTCCTAACGCCGCCGCGATTGCTACGGTGCGCCACCCCGCCACCCAAGGCATGATTCAAGCGCTGGGGGTATTCGTAGACACGATGTTGGTATGTACCTCTACTGCGTTCATTATTTTAATGTCGGCACCATTTTGGGATAAACAAAGTCAGGATGATGGGGCAGTGCTGACCATGGAATCGATTATTACTTCTTTAGGATCCAATAGCACCACCCAAAACGTGGTGTTTGTGTTTGTAATGTTGATGATGGTTTGCTTTGGGTATTCCACCATTTTAGGTAACTATACCTACGCGGAAACCAACTATAAATTCATTGTTGGCGTGGAGCGTTCAGCTTTACCATTGAAACTTTTGGTCATTGCCTCTACCGCAATCGGAGCAGTCTTGCCCTTGAAATCGGTATGGTCTATTGCCGATTGGGCGACTGCACTAATGGCGGTGGTAAATCTGGTAGCCCTGCTATTCTTAGGTAAATGGGCAGTAGGAGCCTTGCGTGATTACCGTGCCCAAATGAAGAATCCAGATATTTCCGATCCGATATTTTGCTCAAAAGACAATACTTATCTGCCGGGGGAGCTTCCCACTGAGGTGTGGACAACTCCTGGCGGATATGATGCTAAATGGGATAAATCGCCAAGACCTTAGAGTTTAGCTAGCTCGCTGCCCTCGAATAGGGAAATAAAAGGCAAGCAAAGAGAACGGTAATTTACGTGGTACAAAACTAAAAGTTCCGGTAAATGCAAATGTTAAGTCCTGGGGAAGTGCTAGGGCTTCCCCAGGACTTAACACCGGTTAATCAAGCTGCTCGAACTTGCGGCTCCAGGCCGATCGAATCGGGTTCGCATCCGCCATCATAATCTCGAAACGATCATTGGCGATTTCCACCACCTGCCCTAAAGCAACCACCCGCTCTAGACGCGGAGAGTTCTCTAAGCGGCGCAGCCCGTCCTTAATAATCTCCTCTACCGAGCCCATCCGAGAAAGTAACGCCACCAAAGGAAGATTGAATTTCTCGTGGTAGGAAGTCTCTAAAGTTTGCAACTGGCTGCGCTGGTGCTCAGAGAGCTCTCCCAGCGCTAGCGAGCCTACATCTTGAGAAATCTTCTTGGCATCATAATCGCTGACCGTAAGCATCATGGTGACATCGGGATAAGCTGAAATTAGCTGGTCTTGTAGCTCTTTGTCGGCTAGCAGCACCGCGTCTTGCAAGGCTTCTTTGAGCTCGCCCACATCCCTAAAAGGACGCATTTGTGCTGCTGAAAGCAGCGGCCAGGTAACCCCATTAAACAGACCCGAGAAGGTCTTAACAAAGTCTTGGTCGCTCATGGCATTGACTTCCTGTAGCGAACGCCGTTTACCACTAGCCCCCAGCGCCACGTCCTCGCCCTTAGATTGTGGCCCAACATGGAAGAATAACAAGTTCAGTACAATCGCGGTGATTGAACCAACGGTTACCCCCGAGGCAAAGAAAATCTGCGCCCAAGCCGGGAAAGCCCCGGCAATCGCTGGTTTGAAAGACACCAACATGGCAAGACCGATGGAGGTAGTCAAAATAATCGCGTTGCGGGTATCAGATAGGTCTACCCTTGAGAGGGTTTGAATTCCGACCAAAGCCAGGTTGGCAAATAGCGCCAGGGAAGCTCCACCTAGCACCGGAGAGGGGATAGAGGCAACGATTGCCCCCGCCTTCGGGATAATCCCCAGTACAATCATGATTACCCCGGCACACGCTACTACCCAGCGGGAATGAACCTTAGTTAAACGCACTAAACCAATGTTTTGAGCGAAACAGGTGTAGGGGAAGGAATTTAGAATTCCCCCCAAAGTGGTTGAAAGCCCATCGGCGCGCAGAGCAGCCGAAATCTCTTTTTTACCGATGCGTTTACCGACAATCTCCCCGGTAGCAAACACGTCCCCGGTGGTTTCCACCATGGTTAGCAGCATTACCACAATCATGGAGATACAGGCGGTTAAAGAAAACTTTGGCCAACCAAAATAGAATGGGGTAGTTACCGCTACCCATGAAGAGTTCGAGACTTCGCTAAAAGAGGCATCTCCTAAGGCTACCGCCACCCCGGTACCGATTATCAGACCGGCAAGTACAGCC
>CABQYA010000106.1:0-6427 GCA_902468275.1 uncultured Urmitella sp.
TTAGTTGCGGAAATATAAAAGGATTATTTACCTTAATAAAACCCTATTTTCTTGACGTTTTTTTCGCTATATTATTTTCCTAGTTAGCAATCAGGGAAGTTTTATAGAAATACTTTCCACCAACAGATATTTTGGTTTAAACTACAAGTAACTAAGTAGAATTATTTCTATTAGAAACATCAGAAAACATCATTAATCAATCAAACGAGGGAAGATAACCTTATGGCACGGAAAACTAGAATTGTTCTTATTGATGATATTAACGGCGAACTTGGTGATGAAACCATAAAGTTCGGTCTTGATGGTATCGATTATGAAATCGACTTATCTACAGAAAACGCCAATAAACTTCGGGAAGCTTTAGATCCGTGGGTTCAGGCGGGACGACGGGTAGGTGGACGCCGGATAGCGGGAACCGATAAGCGTCCAGCTTCTGATGCCGCCAAGATTCGTGATTGGGCGAAGGAACAAAATATCGAGGTATCCGAGAAAGGACGTATCTCAGCCAAGGTACGCTCAGCCTATTACCGTACCCATTTGAAATAGTTTCGGGACTTTCACCCCGTGCGCCTTAAACCAAAAAATGAAAGACTAAGGATATGACTTACAAACTGATACTGCTCCGTCATGGGCAAAGCGAATGGAATGCAAAGAATCTTTTCACCGGCTGGGTAGATGTTCCCCTCTCTGATCAGGGACGCCAGGAAGCTGTTCATGGTGGCGAACTAATGAAGCAAGAAAACATCTTGCCAGATGTGGTTTTCACTTCATTGCTACGCCGGGCGATTATGACCGCTAATCTTTCGTTGGATGCGGCCGATCGTCACTGGATTCCGGTTCAGCGCAGCTGGCGTTTGAATGAACGCCACTATGGCGCTCTACAGGGCAAAGACAAGAAAGCTATCCGGGACGAATACGGTGATGAACAGTTCATGCTGTGGCGTCGTTCCTACTCCACTCCCCCTCCGGAAATCGAACTGGGTTCTGAGTTCTCCCAAGATCAGGATCCGCGCTACTGCGGGGAACCGATTCCACGTACCGAATGCCTCGAGCAGGTACTAGAGCGCCTACTTCCCTATTGGGAGGAAGCGATTGTCCCTGAGCTCAAGAGCGGCAAGACGGTTATGGTTGCCGCACATGGCAATTCGCTGCGCGCGATTGTTAAACACCTGGATCAGATTAGTGACGAGGACATCTCTGAGCTTAATATCCCTACCGGGGTTCCGCTCTACTACGAGTTGGATGAGAATCTCCAGCCCGTGAAAAAAGGTGGCACTTACCTGGATCCGGATGCGCAGGCAAAGATTGCTGCTGTAGCTAACCAGGGCAAATAGTAGCTTTTCTTTTTGATTAATCCCCGAGGACGTCCTCGGGGATTTTTCTTTGCCCCGGTTTTTCGGGCTTGGGGTTGGCTCGGCTACGCCCTAGGGAACGAAAAATAGCAGATTCATGGCTTTACAGACCCGGTGGGGGTAAAAAGTTAGAAATTGGCGCAACTTTGGCGTATCTCACTACCGCTTGAACGATAAATATGGCAAACTTAAGGACAGGTGCTACCTGCACCTGTGTCACTGGTGACACGTTTGGTGGACGCTGGCGTCGGCTAAACAGTTACATGAGGCACTCCACTCGGATCGTCGGGCACGTACCTGCCCGTGGAGGAGAGATATTAATATGGCAAGAATAGTTTTTGATTCCGTTACTCGGGTTTACCCCGGTTCAGATCATCCGGCTGTAGACAGGTTGAATCTGGAAATTGCCGATGGCGAGTTTCTAGTTTTGGTTGGTCCTTCTGGTTGCGGAAAGTCCACTTCTTTGCGGATGCTGGCTGGGCTAGAGGATGTTAATTCCGGAAAGATTTATATCGGCGATAATGATGTCACCGATATGGCTCCCAAGGATCGCGATATTGCGATGGTTTTCCAGAACTATGCGCTTTACCCGCACATGACGGTTCGTCAAAACATGGGTTTCGCCCTCAAAATCGCTAAGGTTCCGCAGGCAGAAATTGATAGGCGGGTGGAACAGGCTGCCGCTACTCTTGATTTGACCGAGTATTTGGATCGTAAACCGAAGGCTCTTTCTGGTGGTCAGCGTCAGCGGGTAGCGATGGGACGCGCGATTGTGCGTAAACCCCAGGTGTTCTTGATGGATGAGCCGCTGTCGAACTTGGATGCGAAGCTGCGTGTTCAGACCCGTACCCAGATTGCCCAGTTGCAGCGCACTTTGGGGGTTACTACTCTTTACGTTACTCACGACCAGACTGAGGCTCTGACTATGGGTGACCGAATCGCGGTTATCGCTGGTGGTGTTTTGCAGCAGGTTGGTACCCCCGAGGAGCTTTATGATCGCCCTGGTAATGCTTTCGTGGCAGCGTTCATTGGTTCACCGGCTATGAATATCGGTACTTTCCGGGTTGATAACGGAGTGGCGGTTCTTGGTGATGCTCGTATTCCACTCAGCCAGGCTACGTTAGATGCGCTGACTCCTGAGGATAATGGGGAAATCATTATTGGTTTCCGCCCTGAGGCTCTGGATGTTCAGGCTGGCGCTCAGGATATGGCTCATAGCATTCCAATTAAGGTTACCCACGTGGAAGAGCTGGGTTCTGACGCTTACGTTTATGGAACGCTGGCTGGTCATGATTCCAGTTTGCGCACTGATGATAAGCCGCGCCTGGCTCAGGTTACGGTTCGCGTTCCTCCGCGTACTGCTCCTCCGGCAGGTTCGATTATGCCGGTCAGGATTCGCCCTGGTGGTCAGCATAACTTCTCTGCTGCTACTCAGAATCGCTTGCCTGAATAGAGCGCTATAGGATTTAGATTCCTCTCAAAGTTGTGGGGGCAGGCATTTTGCCTGCCCCCACAACTTTTTTAGTTTTAGATTTTTAGCTGGTAATCCTTAATTATTGGTATTTGCTTAATTTTTGGGTATTTACCTTGGTTTTTATTTTTACCTGGAATGGTTTGGAGATTAACCGCGGGTTTGGGTTTATTGCGCCTATTTGGCGCAATAAACCCAAACCCGATTGACAGTTCTTGTTTAATGTAAGGGGTGGGGAACGCCGAAATCGGCGTTCCCCACCCCTTCAGGTTTAGAGCATTAACCCTATTTTTTAGTTGAATTCATGTTTTTTTAGCAGTGCTTTGCTTGACGCCGCCTAGCGAGCAGGTAGATGCCAGCACCGGCAGTAATGGTTGATAGTCCTAGCACGGTAGATAAATCTGCAGCCCCGGTTCTCGGCAGTGGTTTAGCCTGTGCGCTAGCGCTAGCTGCTGGTTTTCCTTTCTGTCCAGGTAGGGGTGCTGTACATTCCTTATATAGTTTCTCGTAGGTTGCTTTAGTGTCTATTAGCTTGGAGTTCGCGGATTTGACCGCGTTTTCTAGCGGTTCTAACTGCGCTAGGGCTGCTTCATACTCTGCTTTTAGTTTTTCAACCTGTTCAGCAGGGGTGTTTACCGCTTGTGCAGCCTCTAAATAGCGCTGATATTGCGCCATTACCTCAGCGATAGCCTGCTGGGTGTCCGCACTAACCTTAATAGTTGTGGGCGCGCGTAGCGCTGCTACCCGCATCGGGGCCGGAGCCGGCTTGGGGACGGTTTGCTGCTTGACCCAAGTGTCTAGGTCAGGGACTCCGTTTACCTCTTTACTGTCAGCTTCTGCTTGGTCTTTTGCCCGCTGCGCCGGCTCTAGTTGTGTTTGTGCCTCTTCAGCTACTTTGCCAGCTTTTTCTTTAGCCTCATTCGCTTCGGTTACCGCTTTATCTGCGGTTTCGACATTAGCCTTGGCGTCCTCTGCAGCCTTTTGGGCGGCTGCTTTGTCTGCGTAATCCTTGGCTGCCGCCTCGTTTGTCGTCTTGGCGTCCGCGGCGTCTTTATCAGCGGTGTCTCTAACTTTCTGCGCATTTTGTGCCTGGGTTTCGGCCTCGGCAGCTTTCTGCTTCGCTTCGTTTAGCTTGGTTTCGGCATCGGCTACTGCCGCATCGGCTTTAGCTTTTTCGTCTTCCGCAGCCTTCCGAGCGTCTTCTGCTTGCTTTACTGCTTTTTCTGCCTCATCCAGCTGCTTCTTAGCGTCAGCCTTGGTGGCAACTACTGCATCAAAGTTTTCTTGCGCCGCATCTAAAGCTTTTTGCTTTTCGTCAACTGCTTTTTGTGCTTCATCGGCAGCTTGTTTCTTGGCGTTAACTTCCTCTTGTGCCGGGGTGACTGCCTCATCTGCTGCCGCTTTAGCCTTTTCCGCGTTTAGCAGTTCCGTGTGTTTGTTTTGAACTACACCGTCTTGAGCTTTAGCATCTGCCTTGGCAGCTGTTAGGTCTTGATTTGCGGCATCGGCAGCTTCCTCAGCTTTCTTGAGTGCTTCTTTAGCTTCCTCAAGTTTCGTTTTACAGGCCTCGCATTTCTTTGCTTCTGCCCCAGCGGCGGCTATTGCGTCTTGCAATTTTTGTTTGGCTTCAGCTTGTTTAGCTAGTTTTTCTTGCAAACCCGCGTTTGCCTCAGCTTTAGCCAGCGCATCGCGAGCTTCTTGAGAACCATTCTCCTTGGCGTCCTTCAATCCGTTGTAATACTTCATGAAGTCCTTTTGATATTCCTCCACGGAATAAGCTCTACCTGTAATTTCCGAGCTTAAATCAAGAGATTGTACGTACCTGTATCGCGAGCTTGAAGGGCGAAAAGCGTAACCCATTACTTTTCGTTCTTCCGGACTCCACGAATATCCCCACATTAAATCATCAACCAGGTTTGTGTAGTGACCAACCGATTTACCTTTAGGCGCAAGCTCCTTATCCATCTCCGTTCTGGTTTTGTACCCCTTCGCACGTAAATCGTCAAAAAGTTCCTTCTCTCTATCCCACCATCCTTGAAGTGCTTGCGCTGCAGTTCTAGTACCCCAAGAGAGGTTCTCGTAGGGAGGTTGAATCGCAGTGGCGTGCCCAATCTTTGCTTGAGACCAGTTAGCGTTAGCTTGTGCAACTGCCATCACAAAATCGTCTACCTGCAGGATGGATAGTTTTCGCCCATCAATTCCGCCATCTTTCTGGCGTTTCTCATTGATAGTCGCGAGTTGCTCAATGGAAATTTTCATATTATCCAAGCTGCGGGCATCGTTTTCACCGGCATTACGGGTTGGGTCTAGGTAGGAGGTGCCATCGCTCGCCGTACGCTCTTTAGTAAATACCTCCAACGCCTCGGTAGAACCATGCGATTGGAAGTATCCAACCGAGCCCAAGTTCCACTGCTCCTGAGCCTTGGTTTTGGAGGCCTCTAGGGCATCTTTTGCTGCTTGAACTGCTTTTTGTGCTTCTACAACTGCCGCGTCAGCTGTTTCCTTGGCCTTCTTTGCGTCATCTACCTCTTTATTGGCAGCGTCGCATTTTGGCTGCTGATCATTTAAGGCATTTTGCGCGTTATCCTTATTGGTTGCAGCATCTGCCTGTGCCTTGACGGCTTCCTCATAGGCGGCCTGCTTTTCCAACTGTGCCTGATTTAACTTACGTAGCTCACTCTTTGCATCTTCAAAGGCTTGGCTCGCTTGCTTTTCTGCCTTGTCTTTTTCCGCTGCTTCCGCTTGCTTTTGTTTTAGTACCTCTTTGGCGGCAGCCAAATCTTTAGCTGTCGCGTCCTTAGTAGTAGTTGCGGCATTAAGTTCCTGCTTCGCCGTATCGAGCTTGTCTTGTGCATCTTGCACCGCAGTGTCATTCTTCAGAACATCTTTAACGGCCTGCAGTTTCTGCTGCGCGTCAGTTAAGGCCTCTTTTTTATCTTTTACCTTATCTGCAGCGTCTTGAGCTTTTTGCTCTGCGTCTTGCTTGGCGCTTTCAGCCTGCTTTACATTCTGTTTTGCCTGATCCGCAGCCTTGGTGGCTTCATCCAGTTTAGATTTAGCCTTATTAGCTTTTTCTTGCGCCTCATCCAGAGCCTTTGCGGCCTCATCGGCGGCTTTCTTAGCGTCCGCTAGCGCCGGGGCACTCGGAGCGGCGCCCTGGGCTTTAGCGCTAGCTTCCTCGGCTGCCGTTTTATTTGCCTCAGCTGCTTTTAGGGTTTCGCTTGCTTTCTCTGCTTGCTGTTTCGCTTTAGCTAAGTTAGCTTCAGCTTGCTGCAGCTGAGAAACCGCGCTGTTTAGAGCAGCAAGAGTATTGGCTTGGAGCTGTTCGTGGGCTTTGGTCGCAGCTTTTCGAGCGCCCTCCTGTTTTGCTTTCGCGTCCTGTAGAGCAGCTTGTGCAGCTAGGTATTCATTAAGCGGCTTGGATATTTCCGGTTTTGCTTTAGCGGTCGCTAACTCGGCGGCGGCACTATCAGCTTCCTGTTGGGCACGCTTAAATTCCTCGTATGCTTTATTAACTGCCGAAACATCAACTGAGGCACGGCACTGGGTAAGCGAAGTAGGCATCTTTACTTTATTGACTTGATTGTCAGTATTAATCCCGAAC
>CABQYA010000107.1:0-6359 GCA_902468275.1 uncultured Urmitella sp.
GGCTAATACGGTAGACTCCGATTACCCTGAAAAGGATAAATCCACACGAGAAAGCTCTGCCGAGACATCGAATCCCTCGTCCTCGCCGGCTAATGCAGACTCGGACACTGCGGTCAGCAGGCAAGAAGCTACGAATCAACTTCCAGTGTTGTCTCGTCCACAAATTTTGGTATCCCATGTACTTTGGCGCGGTGAGTGGAGTAATGAGGTTAGAACCATGCAGTTGGGGTTGGCGCATTACTATCCTGAATGTGTCGATTTCGCTCCCGATGGCGGGTTTGGTGCCAAAACTGAGACCGCGGTCAAATGTGTACAACGCAAATTCGGGGTATATGCTGATGGAGGATTTGGGTACTATACGACCGCAAAGTTGCGCCAGGCAGGGATAACAGCTGCGATTGTTGGAAAAATCAACACTAGATTTAATTTGGTTCCGGGACAGACCAACAGCGATTACGTGCGCAATTTACAAACTTGGATGATGATTAAGTATCCAAATGAATGCGGTATTACCTGGCCGGATAAGACTTTTGGGGCTGGCACGGCTAAATGCGTACGTAATATCCGAGAAAAGTTGGGTTTGCCAGGAAGTGAAATCGTAGACCGGGCTTTCGCGGACGCCATTCGTGAGGATTCATCTGTAGACATTGTTATCAAAGATGCCCCAGAGCCAAGTCCTAACCACTGGATCAGTGCCACCATGTGGTCTGGTTCTCGCGTAGCCAGTGTGCTCGTCTTGCAGCAAGGATTAAATAAATACTTTCCACAATATGCCGGATTCTGGGCTGACGGAGTATATGGAGGGAAAACCACGGCAGCTGTGAAATCTTTCCAGAGGGCACATGGGATTACCCCAGACGGTGGTGTAGGGATGAAAACTGCTAAATCCCTACGAGCAAAGGGGATTCCGGTCTGGGTTATTCCGTCTACCAACTTCATCAGTGTTATGGGCTATGGTTCCAGCGGTTACAAAGTTGAAGTAGTGCAAACGGCTCTTACCCATCTGTATCCCTCATACTGTAGCTTCACCCCAGACGGAGGATACGGAAAACTTACAGAGCAGTGCGTTAAAAACTTCCAGAGAGCCAATGGTATTTACCCAGATGGCAAAGTCGGGATGCAGGGTATCAAAGCGCTCCGGTCTAAGGGAATGTATTTTAACTACCTTGGCTCCGGGGATGCCACCTTGGATGCGAAGCTAGAATCCATAGTCACAAAGCATGGTTCCCTGTCCAGCGCCTATTCCTATGTGGTAAACAACTACCGCTATATTGGTGCTCATGGGAAGTCCCATCCCAGCGGCAGCAACTGGGATATCCGATACGCCAAGGAATTTTTTGCCAACGGCGGGGGTAACTGTTACAGCTTTGCTGCTGGTTACAAATGGATAGCTAAGGCGCTAGGGTATTCGCAGGCAACTATCCGCCTGGGATATGTTGCCAACGCACGCGCCCCCCATGGTTGGAATGAAATCAAAATCGGTGGAACCACCTATATTTTCGATACCGATGAAGATATGGCTTACAAGCGTTCTAAAGGAGGCTGGGCATTCTACTATAAGACCTACTGGAACGCTCCTATCTACTATTGGGATGCCAATAAGAGAGCTCTTAACTAGTGGTTTTTAGTACGGTTCTTTTCATTTCTTTCTTCTTACCGTTTGTTTTTATCCTCACCGCGATAATCCCCTCGGTAAGGGCAAAGAACGCAGTACTGATACTTGCGAGTTTGCTGTTTTATTCCTACGGCGAACCGATTTATGTGCTGTTAATGCTGGTGTCTTGCCTAGCGAACTGGGCTTTAGCCTTAGCCTTGGATACCGGTAAAGAAGGTAGCCTAGCAACCAGACGCAATATCGTTTTAACGCTGGCACTCGTCCTTAACCTAGGGATGTTAGGGTTCTTCAAATACGCAGGGATGTTCGTGGGAACCGCAGATTCCGTGCTGGGGCTCAACCTAAAAATAGGGCAAATATCTCTACCGATTGGGATATCTTTCTATACTTTTCAGGCACTCTCTTACGTAATAGATGTCTATCGCAAGAAAATTTCCGCCGCTCGTGACCCTTTCGTGGTCATGCTTTATATTTCTTTCTTCCCACAACTCATTGCGGGGCCAATCGTGCGCTACCGCCATATCGAAAAGCAGATAGCACATCGCGAACTCACCCTTAACGGGGTAGCTTGCGGGATGCGTAGATTCGTAGTCGGACTCAGCAAAAAAGCGATTATCGCTGACACTTTGGCAGTAGCGGTAGACGGGATTTATGGAAGCCAAAGTGGACAAGTAGATTTTTACGCAGCCTGGTTAGCAGCTATCTGTTACGCCCTCCAGATTTACTTTGATTTTTCCGGCTATTCGGATATGGCAATTGGGATGGCCGCGATGTTCGGTTTCCAATTCCAAGAAAACTTCACCTACCCCTATATTTCGCGTTCGATGCAAGAATTCTGGCGTCGTTGGCATATCTCGCTATCCACTTGGTTTTTGGAGTATCTTTATATTCCTCTAGGAGGAAACCGTAAAGGCGCAACCCGGACGGTTATAAACAAATTCACGGTTTTTCTGCTTTGCGGTCTTTGGCACGGCGCTGCTTGGACTTTTGTAGTGTGGGGACTAATCCACGGGATATTTTTGATGCTCGAGGAAATCCTGCCCGTCAAGAAACTTCCAGCTTGGATTGGACATTTCTACACGATGTTCATCGTGGTGACATCGTTTGTAATCTTCAGAGCTGATAGCTTTTCCCAAGCTTTGCATCTCTATGCCACCATGGTTGGGTTAAAAACTGATTCCACGGTGAGAACCGGTTCTTTAGCGCTGTCATACCTAGATCCGTGGACTGTGACCATTTTCTGCATCGCTTTAATCGCAATGCTCCCAGTTACTCAAATCTTGGCTCCGAAAGCGCCCTTCTGGGAAAAACTAGGGGTTACTAATCCCTCCTCGACCTATAGCCCGGCAGTAGTAGATACCAGGATATGGAGCTTTGCCCTAACGCTGGTACTGCTAGTAGCTAATCTGCTAATCCTGGCTGCCGGTGGCTATCATCCCTTCATTTATTTCAGGTTTTAGGAGGTGCTGGCAGTATAAATGAATGAAAAACGCGATTTATCCGAAGCGAAGAATACCCCGCTAACAGAAAAAATGAACAAACACCTCATGCGTATTTTCGTGACTGTAACTTTATGCCTGATGATGATTCCAGCGGTATCACACCTGTTACCGGTAGAAAAATGGCAAGAACCCTCACAAGCTTAAAAACTAACTTCGCCCTCATTAACAACATCTTCCGGAGAGCTAAACATCAACTATTTGCGGGATAGTGGAACTTATCTCGAAAAAACTTTCCCTTTTCGAGGAAAACTGATTGGAACTGCTGCCGCCCTCAAACGTGGGCTGTTCTCGTCCTCGATAACCAACCAGGTTGTTATAGGTAAAAATGGTTACCTGTTTTATGGGGATACCCTTGATGACTACCTGGGATTTAATCGGCTTTCCTCCCGCGGGATAGACAATGCTGCCACTAATCTAAAGATTCTTTCTGAACAGGCTGAAGAACGCGGAATCAAATTTACGGTAGCACTAGCGCCAAATAAGAACACCCTTTACGGCAACTATATGCCGAATCGATATTTAGCAGCAGATTTTGAGCATTCTAATTTGAACCGTTTGCAGAACCGATTAGCTGCTTTAGGGGTACCCTATGTTGATTTCACCAAAAAACTAAAAAGCAGCAAAGAAGTTCTCTATCAGAAAGCAGACACTCATTGGAATTTCAAGGGCGCATACGTTGCTGCCGACCAGCTACTCGAACATTTGCAGGTAGATAACCTCGCCAAGAACCCAGATTGGAAACTAGGGGCGGGATTCGTCGGTGATATAGAGAAGCTGCAAAATCCGACCTCTACTTTGACAGAACCGAACTGGCGAGCTGAAGGAATAAACGACCTAGAGCAATTCCAAGGTAATCTCTGGGAATATGCAGACGATAACCCCGATGCAACAGCGGATTTAGTCCAAACAACGGGACAAGGTGAAAAGAATCTGTTTATGTTCCGGGACTCTTTCGGAAACTCGCTAGTGCCGGTACTTTCTCCCAGTTTTGCCACTGCCCAGTATTCAAAGCTGATTCCCTACGATATTACCTATGCGTTTTCCCAAGAGCCAGAAGTATTAGTTGTAGAACGAGCCGAAAGATTAATCCCTTTTTTCGCCACCGAGCCTCCAGCTCTCGCGAGCCCCGCAACTAATCTCAATGCCTATGAACTGGTAGATAGTACCGATAAAGGGAAAGTCAAGCTAGAGAAGAACGGGATATTCAAAGTAATCGATGGAACTATTCCCGCCGCGCACCGCCAAGGTGATGTTGAAGTGTTTGCCAGAATCACGACCACAAAAAATGAATCACAGGATACGCAGATACGAGATTACCAAGGCTACAGAAAATCAATTACAAACAGTAAGCAGCAAATCGTTAATGACTATGGATATCGATTCTATATACCGGAAGCCGATATTACTGCAAACACCCGTATAGAAATATATGCAGCAAGTAAGGCATTCGGTGTGCAAGCAAGAATAATAGGTGAAATACAGGAGAACGGTAATTAGCTAAGTGAAACCAAGTGGGCTTCCTTAAGCTCCCATTACGTTATTTATAAATGAAATGTGTATCTCGAAGAATAGGAAAGGTAAGAAACAGTGTCTGCTCTTCAAAATCTGGTGAAAAAAGTTATTCTACTCTTGAGTGCCTTAGGTCTAATGCTTGCTTTTAGCGGATGCTCCGCTAGTGATGCTAGTAAGCAAAAAGCCCCAGAAAAGGTTACCAATATAGCTATTGGTGCAGATGGGGCAGGTGCTACTCAGGTATCACTCACCAATAATACGGGTAAAAGCATTAAAGAAGTGTCGATTAAAAAAACAGGTGACGAAGCGTTCTCTAAGCTAGCCTTTACAAAAGGCACAGAATTTAAAAATAAAGAGATGGCAACTCTTTACGTTCCTGCCGAATATGTGAAAGCTCCCGCAGACGAGGTCGAAAAAGATGGTGATCCAGATGCTGCGAAAGTAAACCATAGACCGCTTATCGATTTATTGCTTAATGTATCTGAAGAAGAAAAATATGAGGTTAATCAGCTCCCGATTGAAACCTTAAAAACTTTAAAAAAGACAGAACTTAGGTTCGATGCAGATTCAAAATTATTCTATTTCGCGGGCGAGACTAAAGGTGGCGAAAAGTTCGATACTCTCGAATCTCAAAAAGCTCTAAAAGCGGCCGCCGAAAAGGCGGAGGCTGAAAAGGCTGAAAAGCAAAAAACAGATGAAAGAGACAAAGCTGCCACCGAAAAGGAAGCATCTAAAAAAACTGAATCAGGGAAGAAAGTAGTACAGAAAGCTACTACCCAAAAGGCTCCTAAAACCACTCGTACTCAAAAACAGAAAGCACCAGCTAATAAGCAAAAACCAAAACCGGCTGGAAAAATATCTCAAAGCAGTAATATCAAGCAAGAATCCAACCCTTGTAAAGGTGAAGGTGATCCGGGATGGCGGTAGCCAGAATCAGCGACGCCAGATAAGGTTTTGCTGGTTAAGGCAGTAGACTGCATTTTTTAGGGAGCGGCGGTCGATTTTTCCACTTGGCAATAAGGGGAAGTCCGGAAGAATCGCCGCCGCCCTAGGTAAATGCGAAGCTGGCAAGCGCCCGCGCAAAGCGGCTCGTAGTTTTTGTCCCAGGTACGCCGGATTTAAGTCTCTAGAATTCATCTCTTTCGCATTTATCCCACCCGAATTTAAGTCTGCCGCAGTTATCTCACCCGAAGGCAAACCTCCCGAGCTTAACTCTCCCGGATTCAATTCTTCCGGATTAACTCCAGCGAAGTTTAGCTTTGCTGAAACCGGAGATTTTGGATGCAGCATAGGGATAGTTGTTTCATAACCCCTCAACCTTTGCCGGGAAAAAACTGCACACAATACCTCGCCCCACTCCTCATCAGGCAGACCGCACAACTCTATCCCCGAAAAACCGAACTTCTCAGATGCTTCCTTTACTAGAGGAAGTGAAACATTAACACCCCCACAAATAATAGTGTCGTCTATCCTCCCCAATACCTCTAGGTGGGCAGAAGAAATATCATCAATGATTAGCGGGGCAGTTCGCTGGGCATAATCTTTGGAGCCTATCTCCTGATTTTGCTCCCCAGCGTTGCCCTTCTCTCGCAGTTCCAGCCCAATAGGCGCACTATCTGGTGATGACAGCGGGAATGCTAGCGATGTACCCTCATTCCTGCCAGCGCTAGAGCCAGCACCGTTTTCGGTAATACTGCCCCCATGCTCGTCCTTAAAAACAATCCGTCCCC
>CABQYA010000108.1:0-6350 GCA_902468275.1 uncultured Urmitella sp.
CTTTGAATCCTATGAAAAGAACAAGGTTGATCGCCTGGGGGCAGAGGCAGCTCGTCCTCATCGGGTAACTCACCGCCGATTACGCCGCGCCTAACCGACATAAAGCGGTATATTAAAGGCGTATTATTTCGTGAGCTAAGGACGGGAATCCAAAATGAGCGTGGAACAAGACTCCCTAAAGCGGCTGGCAAGTGCTTACGGTATTGCGCTTGACTATTGGGACTATGCCGGTGTTCATCGCTTTGTCTCGGATGAAACTTTGCGCGCGGTACTCAAATCAATGGATGTAGCTGCTGAAACACCTACTCAGATAGCTGCTTCCTTGAACCTGGCAGAGGAACGTCCCTGGCATCGCGTCCTCCCCGAATCTATAGTTACCCGCAATGATGATCACTATTGGATTCGGGTACACGTTCCACACGGTAAATCCGTAACTTTGACGTTACATTTTGAGGAGGGCGGGTCTTGGCAGCTTCCCCAAATGGACGTGCTAGTTCCTCCGCGGGATATTAACGGGGTGCTAACCGGTGAAGCTACATTCGATATTCCTCCCGGGCAGCCTCTGGGTTGGCATCGACTGACAGCGCAGATAGAGGGAGACGAGCGTACCTATGCGTGCCCGGTGGCGGTAACTCCGGCACGCTTGATTTTGCCGGATTTGCGGCAAGGGCGCGCCTGGGGAGTGATGAGTCAGTTTTACGCCACTCCCTCTCGGGAGTCCTGGGGAATAGGTGATGCCGCTGACTTGGCTAAAACCTGTCAATGGGCAGCTTCAAAAGGTGCAGATTTCTTGTTGATCAACCCGGTACACGCTTCCCAAGTGACCTTTCCCCTGGAAAACTCACCTTACCTTCCCTGTTCCAGGCGTTTTTGGAACCCGATTTATATTCGCCCCGATGCGATAAAAGAATCTAAGCTTCTTTCAAGTACGAACCGACAAAAGATTGAGCAGCTACGGCAGACAGCCCAGCTTAGTCTCGGTGAACAAGATTCAGAAGCTATACCCGCTAGCGCTGACCTTAGTGCTGCTTTCTTCAGTGGTGATTTGATTAAACGTAACCCGGTTTGGGCAAGTAAATTGCAAGCCCTAGAAATTATCTACCAGGTTCCGCTATCCGAAGAGCGAGAAGAAAACTATCAAGGTTTTGTTTCCGAACAGGGAACTGCTTTAGAGCAGTTCGCTACCTGGTGTGCCCTAACTGAAAAATACGGACTTAATCTGCCCGAAAAGTGGCAAAACCCTAGCGCAGAACAACTTGAAAAAGCTAATCATGAGCTCGGCGAGCGGCGTGAGTTCTATAAATGGTTGCAATGGATTTGCTACGGGCAGCTACGTCAAGCCCATGAAACAGCTATCGAGTCCGGCATGAAGATTGGGGTAATGCACGATTTGGCGGTGGGAACCCACCAGCTAGGTGCTGACCATTGGAGTGACACAGATGTGTACGCCAAAGGGATATCAGTGGGAGCTCCGGCAGATATGTATAACCAGTTAGGTCAGAACTGGTCGCAGCCTCCCTGGCGTCCCGATCGCCTCGAACAACAAGCCTATGAGCCTTTGCGTCGTATGGTGGCTGCTGCCGCAAAAATGGGGGGTGCGCTACGCATCGACCACGTGATGGGACTGCTGCGCCTATGGTGGATTCCAGATGGGATGCTCCCTAAAGATGGCACCTACGTACGCTATAACCATCAAGCCATGGTGGGGGTACTGCTGCTCGAAGCTTACCGTCACCACCTGGTTATTGTGGGAGAAGATTTAGGTACGGTAGAACCCTGGGTACGCGACTATCTACGCTACCGGGGAATTTTAGGTACCGGGGTGTTGTTCTTTGAATTTGATGCTCCCGACCATTTGGTTCCACCTGCCGATTATCGCCGAGAACAACTGGCGGCGGTGAATACCCACGATATGCCGCCAGTAGCTGGCTATCTTACCGGGGAAGACCTGCGGGTACGGGAATCCTTAGATTTATTGGATTCTTCTCGCGAAGAGGCGGAGGCTAATCAGGAACGAGTTTTTGGGGCGGTACGCCGCGCCCTAATCGAACATGCTGGTCTAGCTGAAGATGAGCAGGACATGGGCGAGATTATTAAGGCTCTTTACCGTTATATTGCCGTTACTCCCTCGCGCTTGTTAGTGCTGACGTTGGCGGATGCGGTCAAGGAGCGGCAAACCCAAAATCAGCCAGGAACAGAGTTTGAATACCCTAACTGGTGTGTTCCGTTGCGCGACGAGGACGGGAAAACCAAATTCTTAGAAGAAGTTACCGCTGACCAGTTCGCTAATCAGCTGCTAGAAATGCTGGAAGCCCAGGTTCATCCCGTTTAATCAAGCTCTTGCGCGGAACTTATCCGCTCTAGAAAATGCTCATCTCCAGCTTTTCGGAAAGTAGGGGAGCAGTTCCTCTAAACTGTGGGTAACTCTATTAGCCCCTGCCTCTAGCAGGATATTCGGAGATTGGCTGGTGGCTACCGCATAGATTTTACCGGCTCCGGCCTGGCGGGCTGAACAGATTCCGCTAACGGTGTCCTCTATTACTATGCACGAGGACGCAGATAGGTTTAGGGCGGCTGCCCCTAAAAGATAGGGTTCTGGGTGCGGTTTACCGTTGCTAATATCTTCCTGAGTGACGATTTTTAAATCAGCGGGAGAATGGAGCATTTGGGAGGCTAAACCTGCCCAGGTGCGCCACGCGGAAGTAACTAGACATTTCGGGATATTTAGCTGCATAATTTCGCGGGCTCCCGCAAAAATACGGGGAGGATCGCGCCGGATATCAACATAGGAACGGGCTTCTAAACCTAGTGTTTCCGGGTCGAGTCCGCGCCAAGGACCGGGCTCGTTTTGAAATACTTCCGGGCCGGGACGTCCTTTAAAAATCTCCATTTCGCTGTCGCTAATCTGCCAGCCTTTGGCTTTAAACATTCGCCTATAGGCGGCGAGATGAGTGTGTTCAGAGTCGATTAAAGTGCCATCTAAGTCAAGCAGTAGCCCTTTAAAATTGTTTTTACTGCTTTGAGGGCGGGGACTGTCTTTATCGGGGGAGGTAGCGACCTTGGCTTTAGGCGCTTTAGGAGAGATGGGAGGGTTTTGGTCACTGGAATCGTTAGCGGGGCTAGCGTTTTCGAGAGGATGCATAACGCTCGCGGTTTTAACGTAGTTTTTCTAGGTCGGCTGCCAGGTTGTCGGCGACCGATCCTACGATTAACTGAATAATGTGACCGGTTTTCACCACCCCTTTTACTCCACCAGCTGCTAATACATCTTCATGTAGCTTTAGCGGGTCTTTTAACTCTATTCGCAATCGGGTGATGCAGGGTTCAATCTCGATAATATTCTCGGCTCCGCCTAGCCCTGCCAGCAGTTGTTCTGCCTGTTCCATGGTTTTCTCCCCGCCTCGTCCTACAGGATTAATGCTTCAATAGCGACATTACCATCAATGCCCAACTCGCTTTATCTCGGGTAATAGAACTCCGCGCGCCCTCAGATTCTCATGTGTTGGATACTAGATGGAATGTAGTCTGAACTCTCATAAATTCCATACCCCTTTATAATTATGAGGGTGAAAGATAGCTGGAAGGTCTTTACTCGTGACGTGAAGCGGATTGTTGCGGTTCCGCGATCCCTGATTATTATTTTCGGTATCTTGGTTACCCCTGCTTTGTACACTTGGCTGAATATTTTGGCTTTTTGGAATCCCTATACGGCGACGGAAAATCTGCCTATAGCGGTAGTGAATAACGACATGGGAGCAGCATCTGAACTGACTGGTCAGCTTAATGTTGGTGACCTGGTAGTAGAACAATTGTCAGAAAATAAACAACTTGGATGGCAGTTTACAGATGAGGCAACCGCTAATCACAAAATCAGATCCGGAGAAGTTTATGCTACTTTCGTTATCCCCAAGACCTTCAGCAAAGATTTAGTCGATATTTTCAGCGGTGAACGCCATCAGCCGAGCATTGACTACTACGTAAATGAAAAGAAAGGCGCGATTGCGCCGAAAATTACCGATGTCGGGGCAAATGAACTCGATATTCAAATAACCTCAACTTTCCGAGGCAAGGTCGGTGAGGCCATTGCGCAGGCTTTGCGCGACGGTGGGTTGAAGATTGATTCGAGTGTTCTTGCTGCTCAGGGCAGTACATTAGATGCCTTGGGTGGTATCAATCGGGATTTAACTGATGCTCAAGACTCCTTGGATTCGACCAAGGCGTCTTTGACAGGTTCCTTAGAGACGATGAAAAAAGTCCGGTCTGCGCTATCTGCCGCTGATCCGGCATTGTCGGATATTTCTGCTGCTTTGGGTGATGCCCAAGAGATTTTAAGGACGGTAGTCTCCGATGCTTCCAAATTTGGAGCTATGGCGGGAAAGGCCAGTATTGACGCCCAAAAAGCACTCAACGAGTCCTCGGCGACGGCGAGTTCAGCAGTGTCTAATGCGGCGAATAAACTCACCGAAATGGACTCCCAGCTGCAATCAAGCATCCAGAGGGCGAATGCGTCGATAACGAAAATGCGTGATCAGATTGCGGTGTTGGAAGGATTCTCGCAGACGCAAGAACTCGCCCAAAAGTTGAAGACCCAGCTGAACGATATGCAGAATCTGCTCTCTAAGGTCGGGAAAACCGGGTCAGATGCGGCAAAAACCAGCGAGGATTTGAAAGCGTTGATGAATTCCTTTGATCAGGCCGTGACGGATGCGCAGCAGGTTGCTGCTGGTTTACGTGAACAGTCCACTCAAACCGCATCTACATTAAATGCCCAGGTAACGCAGTTGTCGGCTCAGTTAGGAGGTATTAAAACTGCGGTGAGCGCCGCGCGAATTTCCCTTACAGAAATTTCGGCGCTAACCCGCGGAATCGATGAGCAGATTGTGAATACCCAAAATGTGGTTGGTCAGGTACAAAGTAACCTGAACGGACTATCCAACACGGCTCGCGGGGCACAAACCGATGTGGCAACTCTGGCGACCGCGCTGCGGACAGGGACCTTAAAAAATGTAATCGGCTTGGATCCGACCAATATCGGTCGCTACCTGACGTCTCCGGTGAAATTTGATCAACAAACGCTCTTTCCTATCAATTCTTACGGTTCAGGAATGGCCGCGATGTTCATCAATCTCTCCCTGTGGATTGGTGCGCTTATCCTGGTCATTATTTTCCGGGTAGAAGTCGATAAAGAAGGTTTTAGCTGGTTGAGTTTACGCTCGGCTTATTTGGGGCGATTCCTGCTCTCTGGTGCGCTGTCTGTAGGACAGGGACTAATCGTCAGTGTCGGTAGTTTGCTGATAGGCGTGCAGGCTGTTAGCGTCCCGGCTTTTATTGCAGCATCTATGCTAATAGGACCTTGTTATTTGGCTATCGTCTATGCTTTGGCAGCTGCGCTCAGTCACGTGGGGAGAGCTTTGGCTATCTTGCTGGTGGTGTTGCAGATTCCGGGAGCCTCAGGTATCTATCCGATTGAGCTCATGCCCAGATTTTTCCGCCAGCTTTCCCCGATGCTCCCGTTTTCTTACGGGATTGATGCGATGCGAGAAACTATCGGCGGGTTCTACGATGGCCGTTTCTGGCATGTTATTGCGGTTTTATTGACGATGAGCGTCACCGTGTTTCTCTTGGGGTTTGTAGGGAGGCGTCGCTTGGGATACTTCACCCAGTTGTTCTATGACGATTTGGCTCGCACTGAACTGGTTGTGAATGAAGACGTTCAGTTACAAACTCCTGGCTACCGATTGAGCAATATCATTGCTTTGTTGGGAAATCGGAAAGAGTTTTCTACCCGTATCAGACAACGTCAAGAAGGTTTCAATGCCCGTTATCCCGCTTTGATTAATGGGTTGAGTATCGTGGGGATTTTAGGACTGGTCGTGTTGGGGATGATTTCTACGCTTACCTCCGCCAGTAAGCCGGTACTCCTGGGAATAGTAGCGATTTGGGGACTGCTCATTATGGGAACCTTGGTGGGGGTAGCGGTGCTAAAAAGCTCACTAGAACGAGCCGAGGGGCTTTCCCATCTGACAGAAGACGAACTTTTCGAGAGTCTAGCCCGTCAGCGAGAAGCGAGTATAGCTAAACCTAAAAATCAGCCGGAGAGTCCGAACAGCAGAAAAAGTGGCAGTCACAGCGAACCTGTCCCCATTACCGCGTCTGTAAAGGCAGATACAGAGGATCAAACCATCGAGCAGTTGGCGAGCGAAACCGATGTCTCGGCAAATAGCGAGGAGAGACGATGAAGAAAGTATTTTTTATTATTCGTGACGATTTCCGCCAGATTCGCGCCAGTATCATGGTTCGGATTTCCATAGTTCTATTGATTACCGTACCCTTGTTCTTCACCTGGTTTA
>CABQYA010000109.1:0-5901 GCA_902468275.1 uncultured Urmitella sp.
GAGGCTTTCCAGGCGCGCACATAGTTTTTAGCTAGCACCGGAGTACCATCAGAAAACTTGCGGTCAGTATTCATCTGGATTGTCCAGGTTTTATGGTCAGGAGAATCTGTAATCTCGCGCGCCACATCATTTACCACTTTTCCCTGCTCGTCGTAGGTAACTAGACCGGCAAAGAGCAAATCAATAACTTTGATACCGGCATCATCATCGGCGGCAGCGGGGATAAGTCCGCGAGCAGGTTCTTCTCCGTTAATGGTTACCCGGTTTACTGCGTTATCTTCGGCATTATTGGAACTACAAGCGCTTAATCCTCCCATAGCGATAACTGCTGATAGCGCAGTTACTAAGGGGATAAACCGAGAGCGGATATTCATCTTTTACCTTTCAAAACACCAAAATTATTAAACCTAATGATACTTAGTTATTACTGCTATCTGCTATTTTATGCCCTACCATTAAGCTTTCGCAGTAGCTAAGACTATTTCGTCTGTCTAGGATTTACGGTTCAAGCTGATTATTCCCTCAAAGAGATATTTCAATTTTGCTTACGCCGCGCACCCTAAAAAACGTCTTATCCCTCTTTTTTCATGGTGACTGCTTTGCGGATAACCTCAAAATGTACTGCTCCTGTTGGAGAAATAGTTCGCATAAAATCAGCAAAACCTTTTCCACCGGCTCTTTGGAATTGATAATAGGTTTCGTGCCACTTCCGCCAGCCATACCAGGGAGCGATACTCAAGGCGGGAATCCCCAGGTAGCGCTGTCGCAGTAACTGCTGATTCCATGGTCCGCCGGGTTTTTCTCTAAGGTAGGCGATTGCTTTAGGAAGTGTCCAAAGTGATTTTCCTTGCCCCTGCTGTCCGTATAGCTGCAAATCCGCTAACGCTAAAGCTATGAACCGAGTAATACGTTCTATGATTTCCAGCTGAATTTCGCTGGGAATCTCCCACAGCTTTGGCGCCATTTCCAGGGCAAAAAGATTCCAACCCAAGGTTGTGGCGGGCAGGTTAGCCCCTACCCGAGTAAACAGGTTATTTCCATAGGTTTCGCGTACCCGAGAATACAGATGGGCTCCGGGGATTCCTTTCTCAAAAGCAGCCAGAACATAATAGGCATCATCAATTTCGCAGAAAGCATCGAAAGCGCTACCGCAAATAACTGTTATATCTTCCCCGCCCGTACCAGCGTGAGGTGCACGGGTGAGCGCACATTTGCGGGACGTGCCTCGCGAAGAGGGCGATAACCCAATCCCGGTTGGATAGTAAGGATGCATTAAGACCCCATACGGATCATTTTCCCAACGTAGGGGGAAGTTCTCGGGGCTAGCTAACGCCGCTAGCTGGGAATCAACCTGCTGACTAAAAGCATCGGTCGCGTCCTCTATCGCCCAGTTCAATACCTCGAACCCGTCTAAGATTTCTAGGCTAGATAGTCGATTCGCACGTTTTTTCCCGAGTTTGCTTAACAGTTGGTCACGTTGAGCACCTAAACGCACTAAATCTGCACTAGCCTCAGCATATAGTTCGCTGGGGTTAAGGTCGCTCACCCCTACGCCTTTAAGGGAAATAAAATAGGAATGCGGATCTACCGGACCAATTGGTGAGCAGGCTGACATTATTTCTTGTTTCAAGAAGCTCGCCATATCTGCGAATGCGTTCTGCGCGGTAGCTTTTGCGCGTTCTAGAGCTCGCCTGCCCATTGGGGACAGATGAGCCATTTCTATCTCGCTGCGTTTTCCCTGATAAATATCGTGGCTAGGGTCAGCGAGCAGCAACGCTTGTTCCAGTACCTTTTCCAAAACCTCCTGGGGAAAAGCGTATCCGCGATTCTTCGATTCGCGCATAGTGGTTTTTAATCCCGTTAACGCCTGGGGAAGTGCCAGAAACCTCCTGGTCAGATTCCCCACCCCCACCTCGGTGGTTACGTCCATGAGTTTGAAACTCTCTGCTAGCACCGGGATTGGCGAGTTAGTGCCACTAATCTCGGAATCTAGGAAACCAGCTTCAAACTTTTCTTGTTCTGCTTGGGCATAAAGGGTAAATCCTTGCGCCTCTTGTTTCTCGCGGAAACTAGCTTTTGGTGTCCTAGCTATACGCGCCAAAGTGTCTTTACGCAATTTGTAGCGTTCTGAGATACCGGGAGGTGAATAATCTGGGAGCATAGCATCGTAGCCGGATATTCCCCACTCGGTAGCTTTGAAAGGGTCAATACGGGCATAAGCGGTAACGTATTGGTCCAGCACGGTGTCGATTTGCTTAATATCAGTTTCCACCCTGCTCTCCCCGGTTTTCCTTTCCCGCTTTCATTGTCTTATCGAAGTTCTTTTCTTAGCTTAACAGTGAGGTCATAAGACCTATAGTATTGCGTGTACACATCATCAATGTAAAACCAATAGTCTTAAGGTAATGGAACAGTATTTTACGGATAAACAGGTGGCTGCGCCGAGTGAGCGCAATAGGATTAAAGTATCGCTTGCGGGCAGGGAACTGCTTTTAGAGGGCGCGGCGGGGGTTTTCTCGTCCCGCCACTTGGATAAAGCTACCGAGATTTTATTGGCAAACGCACCTGTACCTCCCAAAAATGGGACTTTTTTGGATTTAGGATGCGGCTGGGGACCTCTGGCAATCTCCTTGGGGATTTTGAGCCCCGCCGCCCAGATTTTGGCAGTAGATGTGAATGAGCGCGCCCGCGACCTTACCCGTACCAATGCTAGGCGGGCAGGAGTAGCTGTTCAGGTGGAATCACCCGGCAAGATTCTTACTGCCGCCAAAACTGCCGGAGGACTTGACCTCATCTGGTCAAACCCCCCAGTTAGGATTGGAAAAAAGCAGCTCCAACAGTTACTGCTAACCTGGTTGCCACTGTTGAAACCAGAAGCCGAAGCCATTTTGGTGATGGGAAAGAACCTGGGAGCAGATTCGATGCAAAAGTGGCTGTGCGCGCAAGGGTTCCCCACCCGCCGCCTCGCCTCGAAAAAAGGTTTTCGCCTGTTAGCCGTCTCCCCTGCCTAGCCTCCGACTAATACCGGAAACGCGGGGGATAACTTTTTCCTCCCGCCCAAGAATTCGGAAAAAGACCGCAGGCATTTTCCGAATTCTTATGCCCACCGCACCCACTCGGATAAAAGTTATCCCCCGCGCTCGCTGGTGCCACCTACGTAAGGGTCGAGCCGTAAAAGATGCGAGAGGGGACTTGAGCCGAGCGCAGCGAGGATCACCGGGGCCCCCGAACGCTTTTACGACCCGACCCAATGCGAGAGGAAAAATGAACTCCCCGCGTTTATTAGAGCTAGTGCCTGTTCATGAGCTACTGCAGATATAACAAGCGCGGGCAGATACTTTTCTCAGTATCTGCCCGCGCAATTATCTAGTCTTTAGCTATTTAGGAAGTTTTCCCCTATCCCTGTTGGGAAAATTGCTAAAACAGTTAGTGGGAAACCGCTAATTCCTTCGCCTCGATAGCACTATCGCTGTGCATAGCCGATTCTTGCTGGGCAAGAACTTGGCTGCGCACTCCCCGAGGATCTTTCACAATCAGGTAGACAACCCAGATAACGCCGCCCAGCGCCACTACGGATAACCCGAGATAGGAATCATGCAGCATATCGAGAGGGGCAGGAGTGAAAACTTCTGTGCCGGCTTCGAGATATTCCGCAAGTAAATCAACCATCCACATTAGGGATGCTCCCCAGTACATCCAACACAGCAGGTCTAGACGCATTTTTGATTTAGGGGCGCGAGCATACCAACACGCGGTTGCGATGATTGCCGCAAAAAGAGTTATTAGTAAAGTCACGAGAAAGCTCCTTTAAGCTGCGTTTGCTTCAGTTGCAACCCGGTTGCGGCGCTCGGTAGCACGAATCAAAGCTAGCCCTACGCCCCAAACTACGGTAACCAATAGCGCCATACCGACCCCCACGGTGCCCATTTCAAAGAGCATCTGTTGGGTAGTTGAACGCTCAGTCAGTGCCGATAGGAACGGGAAAAAAGGAATCACTTCGCCGTGCCACAGATGCTCAAAAGCAAGCAGTACAGCTCCGCCCCACAAAAGATTAGTTAGCCAAGTCAGCTTACGAACTAAATCTAGCGAACGCTGAGCCCCTTCGGTAGAGCCACCAGCTTCTGCTTTCTTCGCGATATGTTTCTTAGCAACCGTTAGCGCTGCTGCTTCCACAGTTGGAACAATAAAACACGCCATAATGACTCCTTTAATTACCTATCTAGTTCGAACTTAGTCTAACAAACATCTTAATCGTGACCACGATAACTTTAAATCCGAAAACCCGAAATTGGGTTAAGAAATCATTCCCAAATCCCGCCAGGTGTCCAGCGATTCTTTGGCTTCCTCAGCGGTTAAAAGATTCATTGCGAAACCATTTTGAATCAGGACATAGTCCCCTACCTTAGCTTCGGGAACATACGCCATACAGGCATCTTGAACCTGTCCCGCCACATCGATTCGTCCCATCGGCATTAGACCCGGCTCTATCGATAAAATCTTGCAGGGTACCCCCACACACATGGTTTACTTCCTTTCCCTAGACAGTTCCCACGTTCTCTAAACCCTAAAATCCCTCACGTCCTCTAAACGTTATCAACTTTCAGCCCCATCTGACCGCTGGGCGCAGAACTGAGGGGCAGACAAGGGTCAGCTTCTCGAATAGATTCTTCCAGCGCCCCCTGGGTTTGTACCCCCTCAAGCGCAATTGCTTGGGTTAATAACTGTGCAAGCCACGGCTCATTTTGGGCAGTGGGCGTAAGGATAGTTGCCTTAGTAATCATTCCTTCCATATCAGTGGCATAGGTATGTGCCAAGATTCCTCTAGGCCCATCCACCACCCCGCTGGCTTGTCCGCTGCTAAACTTCACCTGCCGCCCGGCCGCGTCCTCCTCAGGATTTACCTGTCCTACCAGGCGCGATAGCTGTTTAACAAGCTCAGTAGTTCTTTCCAGAAGATGTAAGGTTATTATCGCCCGAGCAGGTTGCGCGTTGCGACTTGCTGCCAGCCAGTGTTCTTGTGCCGCTGCTGCCTTAGGGCTAGGAAGAGTACCGATAGAGAGCTGACTTACTGGGCCTACCCGGTATCGCCCCTCAGGTACTCCCAATGCTCGCAGATAAGGACGCGGAGCAGGAGAGCCCGGTTTTTCCTCTCCGATACGCTCATTCCATTTCGAGAAAGAAAACTCGTCAATGATTTTTTGTTCGAGAACCACCCTAACCCGAGTACCAAAAACATCCGGGTTTGCGTCCTCGTTAATCAATGCCAGCTCTGAGCCAGAAAAAGCATCCGCTAAGCGGGATTCCTTAGATGAACTAAAGGACAGGTCACATAGTTTTTCCGCGGCTTCAATTGCATCTGGCAGGGCTTTATCCAGGTTTTTTAAAGCTTCCAATTCCGGCAAGGCACGCACCCCGCCGGGAAGGGCACTAACTGGGAAATGACCAGGAGAACCCGCTGCCACCAGTATTTTTTTCGCAACTAATCTAATTGCTATTCCCGCATCTCTATCTTGCATCAAGAAACGCAGCGAATGGGTTTGCACAATCGAACCATAATGCAGCAAACGGCGAGTAAGCTCTGCCGCTTTGGACAGCGGCTCACTGTGGCTGAGCACATCGAGGGCACGCATACCGGCCAAATGGTGTGCCACCGGGCAAATCCCGCACAAATGCTCGGTCATTTTCAGCGCTTCCAGGGCAGATTTTCCCACCAACATTGCATCAACGCGAGGAAGTCCTTGCAAATCAAAACGCGCCTGGGATTGTCCTTGCCGGTCTTTGGAAACTACTACCCGTCCTTCTAGGGGATCAATAATCTCGTCAAGGTTGATTTTCATGAATCTCCTCAAGAAAATGAATATATGCATGAACTTGGGCTATTAACTTCGGTAGTGGCGGCGG
>CABQYA010000110.1:0-5842 GCA_902468275.1 uncultured Urmitella sp.
GATTACCAATTTCATGCTTAGCTCGTGCGCTAGCGCTGGAAAATCAGCTTTTGCTTCAGTTCGTGTCAGGTTTGCCTTGTGCCGAGTGAGTCCCGATAGTTTAGGGAGAACCTTGATAGAGCGCACGTCACCTCGGCATAGCGAGGGTCACGCGAAAAAGCCGCTGACCAGATAAACCCTTAGTAATGTCACCTCGGTATAGCGAGGGTCACGCCCTGCGCTGAGTGCGCGTCCTATCCAGACCGCGGTGGCTGCGTTCTAGCTAGATTGTGACGGGTACGCCCTAGCTAGATTCCTAGCAGCAATCCGAGCTAATCCCCTAGCAGCGTGAGCAGCCCAAGTTACGGTCTTAAATTTGCCCGCGGGTTTTTACGCTCCGAGCTTTACTGGCTGGTGGTTCCGCCCCAGCTTGCGCGCTATTTTTACGCCCCTAGCTTTGCGCGTAACTCCCGCGCCATATCGGTATCTTCCCAGGTGAACCCGGAACGCCCGAAATGCCCGTAGGCGGCGGTGCGCGAATAGATAGGTCGGCGCAGGGAAAGCCGGTCGATAATAGCTGCGGGACGCAAGTCGAAAGTTTCCCGGACTGCCTGCAAAATCTGGGTCTTATCCGCTTTTTCGGTACCGAAAGTTTCCAGTTCTATCGAAACTGGGTGCGCCGAGCCGATAGCGTACGCCACCTGCAGTTCTGCCCGATCCGCAAGACCGGCCGCCACCACGTTATTGGCTACCCACCTGGCGGCATAAGCCGCGGAGCGATCAACTTTGGAAGCGTCTTTTCCAGAGAACGCACCCCCGCCGTGGCGCGCCATGCCTCCATACGTGTCCACAATGATTTTCCTGCCGGTAACGCCAGTATCAGCGGCTGGACCTCCCAAGATGAAGCGTCCCGCCGGATTTACTAGGGTGCGGAAATCGCTGTACTCAATCCAAGGCACCTGGGCGATAACCGGGTCAATCACCGCGGATTTTACTTCTTCACGCAGGTCTTTGAGGCTGACGGATGCTAGATGCTGAGTCGAGAGCACGATGGTGTCGAGCCCCACCGGACGCCCGTCCTCATAACGTACGGTTACCTGGGTTTTTCCATCGGGGCACAGGTAGTCGAGGATTTTTTCGCGCCGAACTTTTTCGAGCTGCTTCGCTAAGCGGTGTGCCAACCAAATCGGGGCGGGCATTAAATCGGGGGTTTCGTTGCAGGCGTAGCCGAACATCATCCCCTGGTCGCCGGCTCCCTGCTGGTCAAAGGCATCTATTGCTAATCCTTCGCGGGTTTCCCACGAGTCTTGCACCCCTTGCGCAATATCGGGGCTCTGGCGGTCGATAGAAACTAGCACACCACAAGAATCTCCGTCGAAACCGATATCAGAGGAGGTGTAGCCGATTTCGTTGATAGTTTCGCGCACCAGGGTTTGCAGGTCTACATATCCGGAAGTGGTGATTTCGCCGGCCAGATGTACCTGCCCGGTGGTCGCCATGACTTCCACGGCAGACCGGGCTTCCGGGTCTTGTTCTAGCAGGGCATCAACTATGGAGTCGGCGATACGGTCACAGACTTTATCGGGGTGACCACTGGTTACGGATTCAGAAGTAAAAATCGACTGCTTTGGGCTCATGATTTCCAGTTTAGGGCAGCGCTGGCGGTTGCGGGAATTTCGGGATTTTTGGGAGGAGGGGCGAGAGGAAGGAAGGGAAGGAGGGCGTAAGCGGAGTTAAGCGTTTGAAGTCACCATGATGAGTTCCACAAGCGTCACAGGTCACCATAATGGGTTCCTCACTGCACTATGCGCAATACCTCGCCATCAATCTTGAACACCAGCCGGTTCTTTTGATCGATCCGGGCGCTCCAGTACCCCGATAGGTCTCCCTTTAAAGGTTCAGGTTTACCTATACAGTTGTACCCATTACGGTCAATCGACTGTATTAACTGTAATATCCGTCTTAAAGTTTTCTTGTCTTGCTTCAGCCAATACTGAAATTCTTCCCAAGAATAATCTGTCCACGCCTTAATCACCGGGCAGAACCTCGTGAACAGCGCCGCCTGTACGGTCCATCTGCGCTATTGAGCTGCGCAAACGCTTCATATTGGATTCTGAATAGAACGGATCAATAGACACCTCAAACGGTATCCGCTTCTCCCGCACGACCTTTGCAGCAAACATGGTGTATGCACTGGTAGCCGTAAGCCCCAGTTCTTTACACGTAGCTTCAAGAGATTTTTTCAAACTAGCATCCATCCGAAAATTGACAGTTGCTTGCGCCACTTCAACCACTCCTTAAATACAAACCTCAACTTTTGAAGTACATATTACAGCTTTTACAACACAAATGGATAGTTTTTTACATTTTGCACTCAACTACCATCACGTTCACCAGTCTGAGACCCCCACTTACACAGGCTCCCACCCCCTTAGTCGGCGCGGGAAGGTGTTTTTGTCACCTTCTCCGCGCCGGAGGGCGTTCCTGTACCGGGAGGGTGATTTTGCCTGCGGAGGGCGATTCTGCAGACCCCCACAAGCACCTACAGGCACAACACCAACATTTCCACCCTCCCAAGACACTTCTGCCCTCCCACTACAGTTCCATCCTCCGCTCTTCTCCCCCCTCCCGACGGAGCTATTTCACCGGAGCAACCTAGAGCACGGAAAGCATCACCAGACCCCTCAGACAGAAGAAAACAGGGGCTAAAAAACAGCATCAAACCCTATTTACGCAACACCACCCTTGCGTATTAGAGGTATCTAATGAGAAAATGGCGCCTCTTTTATAATCTAGCCTGTGGATAACTTTCGCAAAATTTGCCTCGGAAATAGACGTGAAGAAAAATGAGCAAACTCTATTAATTTAAGCAATTATTTTTCTATTCTTTTAATAGCTTATAGTTTTTCTTTAGCAACTTTTATATAAAAAGAAATAAACTTAAAGCATTTAAATTAATAAGAATCAAGGGCGAATCTTAAAATGCTCAAAAAAGCCATAATTTTAGGCATTTACTTGTCAGAATCGGCGAATCGGCTGCCCTCTGCCTCCACCAGATCCTCGCCACCACCTTCCGCTCAAGAGTGCGCGACAAGGAACAGAGAGCAAGCTGACCAGTAACAACCAGTCGAACCGAGGACGAGGTAACGATTGCTTCAATCCGAGCTGATTTTCCACGCTGAGAGCGTGCGCACCCTCATGTTTGTCCCGCATCTCATGCTTACCCTCCGTCTCTTGCTCGCCCTCCTGGAACAAAACCCAGTGCGCTTCACTCCAACTCATGCCTCCTCTCCTCATCCGCCATGCTGGGTAGTTGGCAAACAAAGCCCTCGCGGAGCTTCATCCTCACCACCACGTTCCGCTCTGCAACACATTCTCGCTTCGATAGAGGGAGTAGCCACTTCCCGCAAGGCACTCCATGTTTTACGCTCGCACCCCGCGCAAATCCTCCAGTATCGCATCCTTTCGACCAGCACCAGCAACTAAGCAATTTCTAGAGAGTCAGGCAGTCACAATCACCCTCCTAAGACCAAAACACCCTCCCGAAAGGCTCTAAAACCCCCAAAACAAGCCGTCAGCCCTAAATCAGGAGGGTGAAAACGTCACGGGAGGACGATTCTGTACCAGGAGGGGATTTAGCATACCTCCACAAGCAGTTCCAGGCACGACACTGACATTTCCGCCCTCCCAAGACCAAAACACCCTCCCAAAACCAATAAAACCTCCAAAATCACGCAATAACCAAGCAACCGGGAGGGCGATTCAGCACCAGGAGGGTGCAAACGTCACGGGAGGGTCAAAACGTCAAAACACACCCCGACCAAAAAGAACGGAACCAAAATAACCAGGCAAAACAGAATCAACACGACACAACCCCAACAACCCGGCAGCCCAACAACCAGGCGACTCAGCAGCTCTCAATCTCTAGTTCCACTGAATCCTGCTCCCGCCCGGCACTACCAGCCCGGCACTATCAACACGGCAAGTTAATCTAGGTTCCCAGTCCTCACAGCCTCACCATCTCGCAACCTCAGCACACAAGGCTCCAGACAAGACTCCACACAAACCCCCAAAACGCAAGCCACCAAATAAGAGCCATCACCCGACCACCACAAATTCAGCCATTATTCTTCAGCTCCCCGACCGTCCCCGGTGGGCACGACCAGTACCGGGCAGGTTGAGTGCGCCAGCACTGATTGCGAGGTGGATCCCATCAACACCCCGGCGAATCCCCCACGTCCCCGCGTACCTACTACCACCAGCTCAACGGCGGTTGAAAATTCGGTTAGCAGTGCTGCCGGGTTTCCGTCCAGGGCGTGAGCATGAATTTCAACCCCACTACCAGCAGTTTCTGCTTCACATATGGCTTTTAGCTCGTTGCGCACGTCCCGCAATATGCTTTCTCGATCCACTGTTGCAGGCAACCAGGCGAGGACACCCGCCGATGATGCCATCGGAACTGCGTCCACGGCGGTCAGTTGCGCGCCCCAGAGCGCCGCCTCTTCAATGGCTCGCCGCAAGGATTTGCGCGATCTGCTCGAACCATCTACCCCAATTACGATTTTCTTTACTGGCGTGAACTGTTGATCGGTGTCTCTGGCGGGAACTACCACTACTGGGCAGCGTGAATATGCCGGTAACGCGGATGACGTGGCTCCCAGTAGTCTGTCTGCGAATCCGCCTGTTCCCCTGGTGCCGACGACTATCAAATCGGCTTGCTGCGACAGTTGCACCAACACCGCCGTCGGGTCACCCGGCTCTACCCGCCCTTCAGCGTGGTAGCCTAGCTTTGCTAAGTGGGTGAGCGCTTCTTCTACTACGGTTTGTGCGCTGGCGCGAATGGCATCGTTGTCTATTACCGCGAATCCGCTTTCCATTGATGCTGCCGTGTATGAGGGTAAAGCGTATGCGCATACAATTTGCAAGTGGGCGTTGTTTATTTCTGCTCTTGCCCCGGCCCATTCGGCGGCTTGGAGTGCTTCGCGTGAGCCGTCTACCCCAACTAGGATGTTTGGTTTTCCCGCCATCTCTTTTGCCTTTCCACTACGCCTTTGCCTACTGGTTTCCATTTTATAGGGCGCGCTAAGGGGTCGGGCTAGATTAGGTCTACTTGGTTAGGATTTTTTCTTTACGATGGCTGGGGGTGTGCTGTTCGGGATGCTGTGGGTTTTGGTCTGCTTCATAGGAGGGGGAAAGGCGGCGTGCCCGGCTGGGGTTTTTGGAGTCGCGGAGTTTTTTCGCCCGTTCTACGCGGCTTAGTCTTGGGGATTTTATATCTTGCGCTGCCAAAGGGGCTGCGCTAATCGCGAATAATCTTTTTATTTCCGGGTTGCCAGTGTCGCCGCTGGCTTCGATAGCTTCTCCAGTAGCTTCGCCGGTCGTACCCAGACTTTCGCTGGCTTTTGTCACGGCACTGTTATCGCTTTTTATGCTCGCTATAGGCGATTCTTCATTATTTTGGGCAGCGCTGCCAGAACTAGAGTATTCTTCTCCACTCACGCCCGACCCCGGTAACCCTGGCGATTCCAGCGCCCCTGACGACCCCGACGGCTCCGATGACCCCGGCGAACCCGGTGAACCGTCCGAATCTCCCGAGCCCGCAGACCCATCTCCCGCTGAACCAGAGCCACCAGATTTACCGGATTTACCCTCACCCGCATCCTTATCTTTGCGGTTCTTCCGCAGATAGCGCACCACGATTGTGCCTCCGATAGCACAGATTATTATCGGGATTATCATCCACCAACGCAGAGCATCCCACCAGGTCGGCCCGCTTTCATTCATGGGGGGGGCTTGGTTTAAAGCGATTCGTTCTGCGGTTACTACGAGGCGGTGGGTGTTGATTCCGTAGGGCGTGCAGGTG
>CABQYA010000111.1:0-5790 GCA_902468275.1 uncultured Urmitella sp.
CGGGAACAAATGAAAGGGGAGCTTACCAATCTTTTAACTTTCGTCCTTGACCTGTTAAAAGACTATGGTTTGAATGATTTTTATCTAGAGCTTTCCACCAAGAACCCGAAAAAGTTTGTGGGTGATGATGAAGTTTGGGAAGAAGCTACTAGAACCTTGGAACAGGTTGCTACCGCCTCGGGACTAGATTTAGTACCGGATCCAGGTGGAGCTGCTTTTTACGGACCGAAAATCTCGGTACAGGCCAAAGATGCGATTGGGCGCACTTGGCAAATGTCTACTATCCAGTTGGACTTTAACCTGCCCGAACGTTTCGATTTAACCTACACGGCCGCCGATGGTTCCCATCAGCGTCCAGTTATGATTCACCGCGCCCTATTTGGTTCTATTGAGCGTTTCTTCGGGGTGCTGCTAGAACATTATGCCGGGGCATTTCCCGCTTGGCTCGCGCCTATCCAGGTACGCTGCGTGCCAGTGGCGGAAGCTTTTAATGATTATCTGGAAGATGTAGCCTCCCAGCTGCGAGCTTTGGGAGTTAGAGCCGAGGTTGATACCTCTGATGATCGTTTCGGCAAGAAAATCCGTAACTGCTCGAAAGATAAAATCCCCTTTACTTTGATTGCTGGGGGCGAGGACGCCGAGGCGGGCGCGGTTTCATTCCGTTACCGGGATGGCAGCCAAGAAAACGCGATACCAATTGCCCAGGCTATCGCCAAGATTACCCAAGCGATTAAAGAGCGGAAATAGCTTATGAACGAGGTAGATACGCGTCCTCTAACTGAGGGCTGTGAGGGATTTGGAGCCGTGCCGGACGCTTTTGACCGGCTGTGGACTCCCCACCGTCAGGTATATATTTCTGGCGAGGAACGCCCCACAACTAAGGACAGCGCGCACTGCCCGTTTTGCGCCGCCCCGAAGCGCAGCGACGAGGACGCACTGATTGTTTATCGCGGGAAACTGGTTTTTGCGATTATGAATCTTTTCCCCTATAACTCGGGACATATGTTGATTTGCCCCTACCGGCATATCCCGCAATATATTGATTTAACCCAGGACGAGAGAGCCGAATTTGGGGAAGTAACTGCGAAAGCGATTAGAACCTTAAAGCAGGTTGCCAACCCGGACGGTTTTAACTTAGGGATGAATCAAGGCGAGGTAGCCGGTGCGGGAATTGCTGGACACCTGCATCAACATATTGTTCCCCGTTGGGGCGGTGACACCAATTTCTTCCCGCTGATTGCCCGCACGAAAGCGATTCCCGAGCTACTAAGCCAGGCTCGTTCCCGGATAGCAGCTAATTGGCAAGGATAAATAATGCTAGGAAATCATGGTCGCTCCTTGGCGAGTGCCGTATTCTCAAAACCGGCAAAAATGCTGGCAAAAATGGGGGTTAGTCCCAATGCGGTAACCGTTGCCGGTACCGTAATTAATGTGGCGTTAGCTATGGGCTTGCTGGCTCGCGGTTATCTCGCTTTAGGAGCGATTTTGATTGGGGTGACCGCTTTCGCTGATTCTTTAGATGGAGTGCTTGCCCGGCTAACTAATCAGGTTAGCCGGTTTGGAGCATTCTTGGATTCTTCTCTTGACCGCTTGGCAGATGGAGCTATTTTTGGTTCTTTGCTTTATTGGGCGATAGTGGGGCTTACCCCTGGTTCTGTGCGCACTGCCAGCATTATTTGCGCTATATGTGCGCTGGTAGGGGCAGCGGCGGTACCCTATGTTAGGGCTCGCGGGGAAGCCTTTGGGGTGGTTGCTAAAGTGGGAATCGGCGAGCGTACCGATAGGTTGATAGTGGCGCTGGTGGGTGCGGGGATAACCGATTTGGGGGCTCCCCTTATTTGTTTTCCGCTGGCTTTAGGCTGGGTAGCTTTTGCTAGTTTTGTGACGGTGTGTCAGCGGATTTACTTTGTAAGAAAGCATATCGACCAGTGAGAATCCCCGTTAAGGTTAGCGCTATTGCCGCTGAACTCACTCTCGGTTTCCTTAGCCGCCTTCCAGCTGGTTTCCTGCATGGGGCAGCTAGTCTGCTAGGCAGTTCGCTATACCGTCTAGATACTTCCGGGGTGCGTCAATATCGTAAGAATCTGCGCCAACTGGGGGTAGATGAGCGCAGTATCGAAGCTACGGTGCGCGCGGGGATTCAGGGCTATATGCGTCTGTTTGCGGATACGGTTTTGCTGGGTGGTTTTTCGGATTCTCAAATCCGTTCTCGGGTGAGGCTGCAGGGGGATAGTCAAAACCTGTTGCGGGATTGTTCTCAAGGTAGCGTCTGTTTGGCGCTTACTCACTCGGGAAACTGGGATTTGGCGGGTTATTTCGCGAACCTAGAGATTAGCCCGGTGCTTACAGTGGCTGAGAAAGTAAAACCCGAAGCGCTATTTCAAGCATTTACCAAGGTTAGACAGCAAGCTAATATGCGGCTGATTTTTGCGGAAAAAGGAGGAAAACCTTTTCCAGATTTGCTAAAGGCAGCTGGTGAAAGCAAATATTTGATTCCGTTACTTGCTGACCGTGACATTACTGGTAGCGGTATTGAAGTTCCTTTTGGAAAATCTAAAGCACTGGTGGCAGCCGGTCCGGCTGCCCTGGCGAAGAAACTGAAACTCCCTTTGTATTGCGCTCATATGAGTGTCGAAAAATTGGGGGAGGCGAGAAGGCGAGAATCTGCTTGCAAATGGGGAATCGTGATTAGTATTTCTGGTCCAATTATAACCGCTAAGGTAGAAACTATGACTAGGGATTGGGCGCAGCGGGTTTCGCGAATGATTATTCACTCGCCCCAGTCTTGGTTTATGTTACAAAAGCTTTTTCTATCTGATTTGGATAAACAGCGTTTGACTAGGGCACGAGAGCGAGCAAGGCAGGAGTCGGCAAAGTGAAAATTGGGATAGTCTGCCCTTATGCCTATGATGTGCCGGGAGGCGTACAGTTTCATGTGCGCGATCAGGCGCGCGAGTTGCGGAGACGCGGACATGAAGTGTCAGTATTTGCGCCGGTAGAAACCGAATATAGTGAGGACGGTTTCGTAAACGCGGGAAAGACTTTTGCGATTCCCTATAACGGCTCCGTGGCGCGGCTAGCTTTTGGGCCGCGGGTCGCTGCTAGAACCAGACAGTGGGTTACTACCAGTGATTTCGATATTCTTCATGTTCATGAACCCGCTACTCCCTCGGTGTCTTTAATTGCATTGCAACACGCGCGCTGCCCGGTGGTGGGGACTTTTCATGTGGCGATTGAACGTTCTTTGCTGTACACCTTAGGTAAACCGGTAGTGCAGTCAGTTAAAGAAAAATTGAGTGCTCAAATCGCAGTCTCTAGTGAGGCGCGGCGTACTTTATTTCGGTACCAGGGTGGGGACGCGGTTATTATCCCGAACGGGGTTGATTTTTCAGCTTTCGCCGAAGCTAAACCCAGGTCTACCTGGTCTGATAGTGAGCAATCTCCGGTTTTTTGTTTCTTAGGTCGTCTTGATGAACCCCGTAAAGGACTTGCGGTACTGGTTAAGGCTATTCCTTTGGTGCTAGCGCGGTTTGGGCAGGCGCGTTTTTTGATTGCTGGGCCGGGAAGCGCCAGTCGCGCCCGCGCCGATTTAGAACCCTACCGGGAAAATGTGCAGTTCTTGGGACCTCTTTCGGAACAAGACAAGCTCTCCCTATTTAAATCGGCTACTGCCTATATCGCTCCTCAAACCGGCGGGGAGTCTTTCGGAATCGGGCTAGTGGGAGGTATGGCCGGCGGTTGCCTGGTGGTCGCGTCCTCTATTCCTGCATTTGAGACGGTTTTAGAACAGGGGAGTTTAGGGGAAATTTTTATTTCCGAGGACGAAAACTCGCTGGCTGAAAAACTGCTAGGAGTATGTGAGAATCGCCAGCAAGCAGCACATCTGGCAAGGCGCGGACATGAAAATGCGAAACGCTATGACTGGTCAGCGGTTACCGATCAAGTATTAGAGGTTTATCGGCACTGCCTGAGTGGCAGCAAACAGAACCGCCGGGCTAAAGCATATTTCCACTTAGCGGCGGGATATAAGAAAATGAGCAATAGCGTTTTACCGTTAAACTAGGTTTAGCCCAGCAAAGGAGGAATAGGTGAGCCAAAATAACCCGGCATATCTTGCGGGTACTCCCGATTTAGCTGGTGTTGGCGTTACTCATGCCCAGCTGGAGCAACAATTAGTGGAGCATTACAGCTTTGATGCCCTTAGTTTGCCAGCTGATCCCCTAATTCCTCATCCGGCAGTTTCTCAGCGGGTATCTAGCCAGCCATTAGTGGTTGATCCGGGGGCAGAAAAATCTTCTAGACGTTCCCGACTTAATTCTTTTCCCTGGCTAGAGCTGTTTTGTTTAATAGCTGCCGGTGGGGGCTTGAGCTATTTCGCGATTTTTATCGCCGCGGAGGAATCTGTTGCTAGCACCATAGGTGCGGTAATTGCCGCCCTGGTTCCGATGGCAATCGTGGTAATTGTGATGGTGTGGCTAGATAGGTGGGCTCCTAAACCCTGGTGGCTGCTGGTAGTGGCGTTCCTATGGGGGGCAGGAATCGCCTCGATATGTGCTTTGGGGCTTAATTCTTTTTCTAGTAAGGCCTTGCAATCGGTTGATATTGGTCCTACCCCTTTCCAATCTTTCGGAATTGTAGCCACGATTGTGGCTCCGCTAGTAGAGGAGTCTTTGAAAGCACTGGGCGTGATAATCATTATGTTGGCACGTCGCCGTGCAGTTAAGAGCCCGCTAGATGGGGTGGTTATTGGCGGTATTCTGGCGGCGGGATTCGCATTCACTGAAAACGTTCTTTATTTTGCCCGTTTCTATGAAGAACTTCCGCTGGTTTTCTTTATGCGGGCTATGCTGGGACCTTTTGGTCACACCGTCTATACTTCTATTTTCGGTCTGGCGCTGGGAATGGCACTCACCAGGATTCCTTCTGTTAAAACCAGGGTTATTCTCACGGTTTCCGGGTTGGCTTCGGCGGTTTGTTTACACGCTGCCTGGAATGGTTTAGCGACCTATTCTGCAACGTTGTTTGTGGTTTCTTACGTGTTCTTTTGGGGACCGATGTTTATCACTTGGCTAGTGATTAACTTGGTGGTTTCGGTGCGACAGCGAAACGCAATTGAAAATGGTTTACAAGCCTACATTGCTGCTGGTTGGATTGATGAACGGGAAGCGCAAATGCTCTGTTCTTTATCGGGACGGCGTCGCGCTAGACGTTCGGCACGCACTATTTCTCCGCTAGCCCGCAAAGCCGTATCTGCTTTCCAACAGGCATGTACCGTATTGGCGTTAAACTATGTGGCCAGTTCCCATCGCGGTCTTAGTGACACTATCAGCCAAGAAAACCAAGAGGCAGTGAAAAAATTACTGCGTGCGCGCACCGATTTTGCTTCCGCAAGTTCGCAGGTGGCAGCGTTTAGAATGGGGCGCGCTTAGGTGACTAACCGTTTTCGGATTCCGCGCCCTATCCCTAATCCTTTTCCGCCTTCTGGCGCAAACTCTTTGGGGAGCGATTGGCTTATTGACGAGGACGGATATCCGGGGCGACATGCGGCTCGGATTATCCTTTTCGATAGCTATGATCGGATACTTTTAATCTCTGGTCATGATTTTTCTGATGCTAGCCACCGCTGGTGGTTTACTCCCGGAGGCGGTATCAAAGCGGGGGAGAGTCCCCAGGTTGCAGCCTTAAGGGAACTAAAAGAAGAAACCGGGATAGAGCTTCATATCACCCAATTAACCGGACCGGTGCTTTACCGGGAATCTTTATTAAAATTCCATAGCCTTTGGGCTATCC
>CABQYA010000112.1:0-5724 GCA_902468275.1 uncultured Urmitella sp.
GCGCAGCGCAAAGATTGCTGCCCATACACAAAAAGTTCTGGATAAACGAGCCAGTTGCTCTGATATGGACGCCGAGGACGCTAAAGATACTATTCGGGTTGCTCATCCCTTAAAAGCTGGTCACCACCAGGGGCAACAGGCTCAGCCTAAACGCACTCCTAGGAGTAAACGATGATTAACCCTAAACTTGCTCCGCTAGGGGAGCTGATTCGCGCAAATCTTCGGGATGTTCCAGATTTTCCGGAAACCGGGGTGCTGTTCCGCGATATTTCCCCGCTGCTTGCTAACGGCGAGGCTTTTTCGAAGCTGGTCAAGGGACTGGCTGATTTTTATCGTGGTCGGGTCGATTTAGTGGCAGGTCTAGAGTCTCGGGGGTTCTTGATTGCGGCTCCGGTGGCAGTAGAACTGGGTTTGGGAACTTTGATGATTCGCAAAGCTGGTAAGCTGCCCGGTCCGGTGATAGGGATTGATTACGGTCTTGAATACGGTAAGTCCCGGATGGAGCTGCAACCTGATTCTATTGAGCCGGGTGCGCGTGTGCTGGTACTAGATGATGTGCTGGCGACGGGGGGAACCGTGAATGCCTCCGCTGCCTTGATTAAACGGGCTGGGGGCAAGGTCGAATCAGTTTGTGTGTTAATGGAGCTTTCAGAGCTTGATGGTCGTTCCACTCTTGGCGACCTGCCCTGTGAAGCCCTCACCATGATTTAGGTAGATACCATTGCTTTTGTAACGCTTTTAGCTGGCAAGTTGGGGAAATGACTGCTAGGTCACTAAAATAGTTACATGAGTTCTACCACCTTTGATGAGGGCGCTAATGCGGTTCCGTCCTCTAGGGTGCGCGCGTCCTTAGCTTGGCTGACTGGACGTTCCAAAAATATAGATCCCCATATTCAAGCCCTGGTGCGTGCGCTCAGGGCGAATCATCCCAAAGCCGATATTTCCTTAATCGAACGTGCCTATAGAACAGCTTCCCGCTGTCACCAGGGACAATTCAGAAAATCGGGGGAGCCATACATCACTCATCCGGTCGCGGTCGCCACTATTTTGGCAGAAATCGGGATGACCAGCACCACTTTAGCGGCAGCCCTGCTTCATGACACGGTTGAAGATACTGACTATACCTTAGCGCAGCTGACCAGCGAATTTGGGGAAGAAATCGCCCTGCTAGTAGATGGGGTAACTAAACTCGATAAAGTTACTTACGGGCAGGCAGCCCAATCTGAAACCGTGCGCAAAATGATTATCTCGATGTCACGCGACATTCGGGTACTGGTCATAAAGCTCGGCGATCGGCTTCATAATGCCCGCACCTGGAAATATGTTTCCCCTAAATCGGCTCAAAACAAGGCACGCGAAACCCTAGAGATTTTTGCGCCCCTCGCTCACCGTTTAGGTATGAACACCATAAAGTGGGAACTAGAGGATTTAGCTTTCAGAACCCTGTACCCCGATTTGTATGAAGAAATCGATAATCTGGTACATGAGCGCGCCCCGCAGCGAGAAAAATATCTACGGGAAGTAATCGACCAGATTAAAGAAGCACTACGTCTAAATAAAATTGCTGGTCAGGTCACTGGTCGCCCCAAACATCACTATTCGATTTATCAGAAAATGATTGTTCGAGGACGAGACTTTGACGATATCTACGACTTGGTGGGCGTGCGGGTGCTGGTAGACACGGTGCGGGACTGCTATGCGGTATTAGGAGAAATGCACGCCCGCTGGAATCCGATTCCCGGTCGTTTCAAAGACTATATTGCAATGCCCAAATTCAACCTCTACCAGTCGCTACATACAACGGTGGTAGGACCGGGCGGTAAACCGGTAGAAATCCAGATACGTACCCACGAGATGCATCGGCGGGCTGAATACGGCATTGCCGCCCATTGGCGTTACAAAGAGAACCCCAACGCTAAAAACGCTAAAACAACTAGCGATAATAAAACTGTTTTAGCAGATGGAGAAGAAATGGGGTGGCTGCGCCAACTGGTGGATTGGCAAAAGGAAACCCAAGACCCTGGCGAGTTTTTGGATTCGTTGCGCTATGAAATGTCTGGTTCCAGGGTATATGTATTTACTCCCGCCGGTGAGGTTAAAGAATTGCCGGCTGATTCCACCCCGGTTGATTTTGCGTACGCGGTTCATACCGAGGTTGGTAACCGTACGGTGGGGGCTAAAGTTGGCGGTAAATTGGTTCCCCTGGACACCAAGCTGCAAAACGGAGACAGCGTAGAAGTACTCACTTCCCGTTCGGCGAATTCGGGTCCTTCTCGTGATTGGCTAAATTTTGTTGCCAGTCCCCGGGCTCGCAATAAGATTAAAGCCTGGTTCTCTAAAGAACGACGTGAAGAAGCAATCGAAGCGGGTCAAGGCATTATTTCTGCCTATATGCGCAAGCAGAATCTCCCCTTGCAGCGGTTAATGAGTCATGACACTATGACGGCTTTAGCTTCCGATATGGGGTATAGCGATATTTCTGCACTTTACGCGGCGGTCGGCTCTCACCATATTTCAGCCTCCAATGTGGTAGATAAGCTGATGGAAAGTGTCGGAGGAGAGGACGGCGCGGAGGAAACTCTTTCCGAGGCGGTACTACCCGCCCAGGTTGATTCCCGTTCTAATACCGTTGCCGAGGGTGCTGGTATCCAAGTTGAGGGAATGAAACAGGGGGAGATTTGGACGAAGATTGCCCGCTGTTGTAACCCGTTACCCGGTGATGAAATCGTGGGGTTTGTTACCCGCGGGCATGGGGTTTCGATTCACCGCCAAGAGTGCTCTAATGCCCAAAACCTGATGGTGAATACCGACCGGGTAGTTAAAGTCTCTTGGGCTGCTCACCCAACGGCGAAGTTCCAGGTAGAGATTGAGATTCAGGCTCTTGACCGTGAGGGGCTGATTAACGATGTTACTAAGGTACTTTCCGATTATCGAGCCAATATCTTAGCGGCGGTAGTTAATACTTCTTCGGATCGGGTTGCCAGTTCCCGCTACACTTTTGAAGTGGCTGATAGTCGCTATTTGCATACGATTTTGACCGATATTCGCAAGATTCCTGGGGTGTTTTCCGCGAACCGGACAACTAATTCTTTACGTAAACACCCGGCAGGTTAAAGATTTTAGGCGGGTACGCTCCCAGGTCTGATTTCCGGGTAGGTTTGGGTGGCGGTCGCAAAAATCCAGGGTGGCGGCGGGGCTTAAGATTTGTATTCCCGCCAGCTGTAAGCAGTCACCAGGTAGATATTTTGGGGTGCTATTTGCTTTATTCCGGGCTTTTTTCAGGTTGTTTCTGCTTTTCATAGACTTTTCACGGATTTGTGTGTCTGGGATTGCACTAGGGGAGTGCTCGGGGTCGAGAGAGATTATCTCGGCGGTTGCGGGTGCGTCCTTTGCCAATAGGGAGCTGCGTTCTGCCGAGTTAGCCGCGCCGGGGTTGAGGGACGCTGACCCAGGATTTACTGCTTGCAGGTCAGGCAAAACTGGTTTGCTAGCGCGCCTAGAGCCTAGAGGTTTTATTTTCTGGGTTTGCAGGCGCTGTCTGGCGGATTTATTTAGGTATATCCAAAACCGGGAGTCTTGCGCGCGGCGCGGACGATTAGGGGAAGCTATATACAGCAGTTCGGGGGCATTACCGCTGCCTGCCCATACCCAGGCAGCAGAGTTCCCGGTCAAGATACAATCTCGAGGAATGACTGGAGCTAAGAACAGGGCGCGCCCATAGATTGAGCTTAAAGTGATTGGTATTTCCCGGTCAGCGCCGTTCCAGATTTGAAAACGGTTACCTTTAATCAGGGAGGTACGCGCGGCCCCATGTATCACTTGGTTTCCTAACGGGTCTACCAGTATTGCTTCCACCTTTTAAGGATTTAGGCTAGAAACCTTTCCGGGAAATACTGCAATAAGCAGGTAAGGAAAAGTATGCAACCTGGACAGCTGTGGAAAACTAGGATGCTTTGTCGGGGTCGTTACTCTTATCCCTGGTAGCGGGCTTGCGCCAAAAATGGATTGTGTGCTTTTTCTAAACCGAACACGGTCGCTGGGCCATGCCCCGGTAGGAGCACTGTGTCCGGGTCGATTACGTTTTGCAGGGTGCGCAAGGTGTGCAACATTTGTTTACTGTCCCCACCGGGCAAATCGGTTCGTCCTACAGAATCAGCAAAGATTACGTCCCCACAAAGCGCCAGTTTGCTTAGCAACCTGTCCTCTTGATTGGAGTATCGTAGCCACTGGTTGAATGGGATTTGAGCATCTTGGGCGGCGGAGCCGGAAACTTTAGAAGTCTCCAACAGGAACAGACTAGAGCCTTCGGTATGTCCTGGAGCGGGCAGCATACGCAGGAAGATTCCGGGAGCTAGCTCTGCGCCCTCCACAGCGGCTATATCGGGCAGGACTTGCAGATTCTTGGGCTCTTGCCAAGGCGGCAAGTTCATTTGGTGTTCGGCCCGCTCTCGTGGGTCTAGTTTATCGGGGTGGAAACGGTATTCATCGGGGGCGGGAATATAGACCGGAGCTGAGCCGGCGACCGCGTGCGCATCCCAAATGTGGTCGGAATGTCCGTGGGTGCACAGCACAGCTGCCACCGTTGCCTGAAGGTTGGCCAATGTTGATTTAATTTGCTCTAGAGCGCCATATCCGGGGTCTACAACCAGAGCTTCTCGACTGTCGTCAGCCAGCAGTATGTAGGGATTTTCGCTGTAATAGGGCGCGTACAGTTTTTCTATCCTCATATTTTTATCCTAAAGTATGTCGGCTGTTGGCGCTTTAGGGGCTCTAGTGCGTAATATGTTGTTGGGGTAAAACATCCCACGCGCACGCGGCTTAACCTAGCCGCAGGAAGAACTGATTTAAGGAAAAAATTAGTGACTGAACAGCCTGATATGACACCGAAGCCTAAACCTGTTCCCACTCCGGGGAAGATTCATTTATCTGCCCAAAATAAACCGGCGGCTACCGCTAAAACTCCTGATTTGTCTCAGGTTCTGTCCTTTGGGCGGGTTGATGAAGATGGTCGCGTTTGGGTGAAGGATGGTGACCAGGAACGCCAGATTGGACAGTTCCCGGCGGAAGTTCCCGAAAATCCGTTAAAGATTTACGCGCGGCGCTATTTGGATTTAGCTGCCCAGATTTCTTTGTTTGCAGAGCGGCTTCCAAAGTTGGCTGAACGCGAAATTGATCAAACGATGAGCTCTTTACGTGAGCAGGTGAGTGAACCGGCTGCGGTTGGTGATTTACCGGCTTTACGTGAAAAAGTCGCTAAGCTGCAAGAAAAGGCTGATAAACGTAAAGAAGAGGTCGCGGCGGAGCGCGCGCAAGCTAAGGAAGAGGCGCGGGCAAACCGCGAAAAAGTAGTGGTCAGAGCCGAGGAAATTGCCGGGCAGGATCCTTCCCGCACCCAATGGAAACAGTCCGGGCAGGACCTGCGGGATTTGCTTGACCAATGGAAGCGGCTTCAGCACGACGGACCGCGGATTGAGCGCTCTTTCGAGGACGAACTTTGGAAGCGTTTCGCGGCGGCACGTTCTTTATTTGAAAAGAACCGGCGGGCGTTTTTCAACGAGTTGGATTCTGCCCAGACTCAGGCGAAAGTCGCTAAAGAGAAACTGATTAAACAGGCGGAGGCACTTTCTTCGTCTACTAATTGGGGCGACACTTCTCGGGCGTTTAGGGATTTGATGAGCCAGTGGAAGCGGGCTGGTCGAGCTTCCCGACGTGATGATGATGTTT
>CABQYA010000113.1:0-5709 GCA_902468275.1 uncultured Urmitella sp.
GTCTAGCCGATATGCTTACCTGGCAATCTCGGCGGGTGAGGTTGATTGATGGGGGCAATTCGGTAATCGGGTTGGTGCTTTGTCAAGGGGATCGCTTAGGAGAAGAGAAAAGTTCTGCGGTTGCTAATGCGCAGATCCGCGAACCTATGGGAGCTTGGCGATTTTCTGAGCCGCAAACCAGGAAAAATAAGCGGGTAACTTATATGCCACGCAAGCATGATCCCAGTCGTGCAATTTGGCGGGGAATGACATCCCTGTTACCCGAGTTTCCTGGGAGAAATGCGACTTACAAAGAGGTACAGGTAGAAGCAAGTCTGCCACCAGCTGTAGTGCGTTGGGTAGGGTGGTTGCTATCAAACGGTTATCTGCCGGAATCGTCAACCTATCGCTTGCGATCTTGTGGGTATGTTTATGGATCCAACGAGTCAGTTTTTGAGGAAGCAATCAGCGATTATCTGGCAGTCCCCCCTCGTCTTTTGACCGGCAAAGACCAAAAATCCTTGTACTTAGTGAAAACCGGGATGGAACTACTTGATGAGCTAGCTAGTGCGATTGCTTCGTTAGCTGGCAATCTGCAGCGTTCCATTGGGGCGGAGGACACGAGCCTGGCTACTCGGACAACGCGAGAGCGCTTCTACTCAGAGATTGACAGCCAGTTCCGAGCCTGGCTGCTCAGAATCGGTTCAACCAACTGTAATCTAGATTCGCTTTGGGAAGCAGGCTACGGGATTGCCAAAAAACTGGAATCCGAACTGCTGGCGGCCGCTCCGGATGAAGCGATGAAAGGAAGGATAAAAAACGGAACAGTTTTTGATCTTCCTAACTGTGTTAAATGGTTTGCAATCAGGCTTTATAAGACAAAATCTAAGGTCTCAGCTCTCAATGAGTCGAAGGAGAATTATGGATAAACAGGCACAACCGGAGCAGTCAAACCAGCAGTATTACAGTGACCTTGGCTGGACTGTAATACGACGAATCGAATCCTTGCAGCAGGGGTATTTAAACGATTTGTCGCAAGCTCGTGCCGATTTGGCTGAGCTACGCAAGGCGTCTCAAGACTTGTATGTTTTCCCACCCTCGGTGTGGCATCTAGTTGAGACCTCAGAAACGGGAAGGAATTCCTTTTCAGATCTCTTAACTGCCAAGGAGCAGGCAATTCGCGGGGCTTTGTGGCTCTATGCTCGCCATCAGCGGGGTAGAACCACCCCCATGCATCAACGGGGAGTAAACCTGGGAGAAGCAGTATCGAGGCTCGCCTGGTTAGAAGGTATGGATAACGAGAAAGCGGTGCGGCGTCATTTTGACGCGGCGGTTATGTCCACGACTTTTTCCGGTTTTTTCAACCATTTGAAGGGGCTAATTGGTCAGTTGGGGTCTAATCGTGCCGCAATCGCGATTGACTACGGACTATTGGCTCAAGATTTCTATCGCTTCGCAATCCCCGGAGGCAAACAGAAAGTTATCCTGTCCTGGGCGAGAGGCTACGCCCGACAAAAAACCGAAAAATCAGAAACCAACTCACAGACCAAATAGAGGAGACTATTATGACTAACTTTATCGATTTTCATATTCTGCAAAACGTTCCCCCATCCTGCGTAAACCGAGATGATTCCGGAAGCCCCAAGACTGCAACTTTTGGGGGACAGCGTCGAGCACGAGAGTCTTCGCAGTGTTGGAAACGGGAGATTAGGCAAGTATTTGGAGACTTCCTAAATCAAGAGGATTTGGGGTATAGGACAAATCGGATTGTGGATTTGCTGGCTGAACAGATAGTGGCACAAAACCCCAATCTAGAACCGGAATCTGCGAAACTGGCGGTCGAGGTGTTCAAAGCGCTGGGTATCAAGCTAAAAGCCCCCCGCGCAAAGAAAGATGTCGAGGAAGAGATCGGTAATGATGTTTCCACCTACTTGGTGTTCCTATCCTCCTTACAGCTGCGACAACTGGCAGAATACGCGGTAGATAAAGCTGCTAACGACGAAAAGCCAAAGAAACGGGAAATTGAAAAGCTGTTGAATCGGAATCACTCTGTAGATTTGGCTCTGTTCGGTCGCATGGTAGCTGATGACGCATCAGTGAATGTCGATGCCTCCTGCCAGGTAGCACACGCTATTTCTACCCACAGCGTAGAAAACGAATTCGATTTCTTCACCGCAGTTGATGACGTAAAGTCCCAAGATCAAGAGGAAACCGATGCGGGAGCGGGGATGATGGGAACGGTCGAGTTTAATTCCTCAACGCTCTATCGATACGCCACTATCAATCTGGATATGCTGCGGGAAAACCTGGGGAGTGACGATGCCACGGTTCGGGCAGTTGATGCGTTCGCCCAGGCATTTGTTAAAGCCATGCCCACCGGTAAACAAAACACTTTTGCTAATCGCACGCTACCGGAAGCAATCTACGTTTCCGTGCGTGATGATCAGCCAGTTTCTCTGGTAGGCGCGTTCGAGAACGCGGTTACCTCCCGGGAAGATACTGGATTCTTGGCGCCCTCCGTGTCTCGGCTGGTCAAAGAAGCAGCTGATATCGAGGATGCATACGGGGTCAAGCCTCATGCCCAGTTCACCTGCGGGGTCGGGGACTCGCGGGAGCAGCTCCGGCAAATCCAAGAACCAGTGGCGTTCCCTCAGTTAGTTTCGGATTTAGACAACCTGGTGACTGAACTGCTTGCCAAAGGTGAATAGTCATGAAGAATATGCTTTTGACCCTCAAAGGTCCAATGCAGTCATGGGGGACTTCATCTCGATTTACTAAACGAAGGACTTCCTCAGAACCATCCAAAAGTGGGATTATCGGTCTACTAGCGGCAGCACAGGGACGCCGCCGGGTGGATCCTGTTGAGGATTTAGTAGACCTGAAAATGGCGGTTCGCATCGATCAACCGGGAACTCGGGAACGGGATTTTCATACCACCCATTCCTTTGACGGCGAGACTTCTTATCCGCTTTCTGACCGCTATTACCTGGCAGACGCGGTATTTGTCGTTGGGCTTAGCGGGGAAACCAGCCTGATTGAAGCCCTTAATGATGCCTTGGTTAAACCAAAATTTCCGCTGTATTTAGGGCGAAGGGCGTTTCCTCCTATGACTCCTATCCGTCCAAAGCTGTCAGAAGGGAATCTGGTAGATGAACTTGCTGCTTACCCCTGGCAGGCAGCCGCGTGGTATCAAAAGAAAATATCACGGAAAACGGACTGGTCGTCCTCTTCACCCCTCGACCTCGAGAATGGAAAAGTAAGTTTAGAGGTAGTTGCGGATCTGGATTTACTACCGGAAGACAGACGTGAAGACTGTATTTTTGACCAAGTGCACGATGTTCCGCTCAGTTTTGATTCCCATCATCGCCAATATGAATGGCGCGACGTAGTCAGGTGGAAATACGAGGTGGCGACCGATATAGCAGCTACCGAAACCGAGCCGTCCTTCTTAACCACCCACAATCCGGGAGGTATGTGGTGAGCGAAATTTATCTTGCACGGTGCGCTTTAAACCCCCGGAGGCGGGGAGCCGCCAGGCTGCTCGCCTCTATGGAGCGGATGCACGCGGCTATCTTGCAAAACTGTTTTCATGATTCTCAATGGGAAGGAGGGGAACCTCCACGAATTCTTTGGCGGCTGGATCGACATCAAAAGGGTTATTACCTCTATATACAGTCTCCCGTGCGTCCAGATTTAACCCAACTTGCTGAAGAAGCTGGGTGGCCAGAAATAGCGTCCTCGTACGGAGTGAAAAGCTATCAGCATTTCTTAGAGCAACTCGCGGAGGGAAGCAGTTGGAACTTTAGGCTAGTGGCAACTCCTACTCGAGCTGTGAAAGCTGAAGGGGAGAAGCGCTCTAAGCGGATTCCAATCGTTAGGGATGAAGACCGCATTAATTGGTTGGCATCTAGAGCAGAGGGTTGGGGGTTCGAGATTCCTCAGGTGTCTGCCGATCCGAGCGCTGGCGAAGCAGCTGATTTGGCGGTGGCAATCGTGGAAAAAGAGCGCATTCGTTTTCAACGAGGAAAATCGGGTAAACCGGGATCTTTAGTTACCTTGAACCGGGTAGCATTCGAAGGAATTCTGACTGTAAAGGATCCTGAACTGCTACGCAGCGCCATGCTAAATGGTTTAGGGGCTGCGAAGGCGTACGGATGCGGCCTGCTAACCCTAGCGCCTAGGTAGGTTGGCAATGAGCGGTGGTCTCGCAAATAAGCCCGTCCCGCGGCAATCACTGCCGCGGGTGGAAGACCGCTGGTCATTCCTCTATGCGGAACGCTGCATAGTGCACCGCGCAGAAAATGCCCTGACCCTGCGAGATGAGCAGGGGACGGTGCATGTCCCGGCGGCAACGATTTCATCGCTGCTGCTGGGACCGGGATCTACGATTTCTCACCAGGCAATGAGCCTTTTAGGTGAATGTGGGGTGAGTGCGGTTTGGGTTGGTGAAAACGGGGTGCGCTTCTATGCCAGCGGGCGCAGTTTGGCTGACTCGAATGCTTTATTGCAGCTGCAAGCGCGTTGCTCTTCCTCGCAAAATGAAAGAATCAAAGTAGCCAGGGCAATGTATCAGATGCGTTTTGGTGAAGAGGACGTGGAGGGGCTCTCCATGCGACAGCTGCGGGGGCGGGAAGGTCACCGCATGAAAATGGCCTACCGGCGCTGGGCAGATGAATATGGGGTGCCTTGGGCAGGTAGAGTTTTTGATTCCCAAGATTTCTCGGCAGGAGATACGGTTAACCAGGCGCTGTCTGCTGGTAACGCGACTTTGTATGGGATTGCCCATGCGGCTATTTGTGCTCTAGGTTGTTCGCCGGGACTCGGCATAGTGCACACTGGGCATTCGCGCTCCTTTGTGTTTGATATTGCTGACCTATATAAGGCTGAATTCGTGATTCCACTGGCATTCCAGATTGTTTCTGAGGGAGAGCAAGATGTTGCCACCAGAATGCGGATTAAACTGCGTGACCAGGTATTCCAAAAGGGACTGCTGAAACGGTGCACGCAAGATATTATCTTTTTGCTTACCGGCGAGCGAGATGCTTCGGTAGAAGTTCGGGAAAACCGCAATCGGTTGTGGGATTACTATCAAGGAAATGTTGAGGGCGGCTCAAACTATGCAGCTGAGGCAGGAGAGGCTCCGTTTTGATGGTTTTAATCTTAACGGCTTGCCCTCCGGGGCTGCGCGGATACATAACTCGCTGGCTGTTAGAGGCCTCTCCGGGAGTATTCGTGGGGAGATTGTCTGCCCGGGTGAGGGAGAACCTGTGGGATTTAGTGGTTGCGGAGCGGAAACAGGGTAAGGCTCTGCTGATATATAGCACCAATAATGAGCAAGGTTATGCTGTGCGTTCGGCTGGGCATAAATGGAATCCAATCGAACTCGAAGGGATGACATTGTTACAACATCCCGAGCGAATCAAAAGTGATAGTTCAGCGGGGGATGGGCGGTGACGAGAACCGGGATGGCAGCAAGGGAAAACTAGTGATAATGAAGGCTATGGATGGTCGATAGCTGCCAGGCGTAGAAAAATGCGTAAACGTAAACCCTAAAAATCTGCGCTAGCTACCTATAGGATGGCGTTGGAGACGGATATTTTGGATCGATATTCCAGCTCAACGAGTAATTGCCCCGCACCTGCGGGGATGATCCTCAAAACCACCAAAAGCATTTACTTCTCCTCTTAATTGCCCCGCACCTGCGGGGATGATCCCAGCGCTTACTGAAAG
>CABQYA010000114.1:0-5667 GCA_902468275.1 uncultured Urmitella sp.
TTACATCAGATTCGATAACACCGCCACGAACGCGAGTCAGCATCCCTTCACGATCAAGAAGTGATAAATCTCGGCGAATAGTGGAATCTGAAACCTGTAGATGGTTAGCCAACTGGGAAATGGTCATATTCCCGTTTTTTTTGACGATATTGGCAATTTGCATCCGGCGTTGATGTGGCAACATGACTTAAGTTTACCCCACTTTCTTTCAATTTTGCGCAACTTTACGCAATTTCTGTCAGTTTTTGTGCAATAATAGCCACATGCGTGATTTATCAGGCTTCTTGAAGCAACACAACACTGCCTACAAGGCGACACACGTGATAACCGCTGGACCACTATTTCTTGATTTAAACTTTACCGGTCTTAAAGCTTTCCCGAGCCTAGGGCATGAAATCTGGTCGGACTCTTTGGAATGGGGACCGGGTGGAGTAGCCAACCAAGCAATAGCCTGCGTTCGGCTGGGAATGAGCGTCGAAATATGCAGTTTTATCGGCAATGATTTTCTAGGAAACATCTGCAAACACGCACTAGAAACAATGGGAGTAGATATGAAATACTCCCAACAAAGGGAGCATCAAAACTTAACAGTTGCTCTCCCCTATCAGGGAGAACGCGCCCTGATAAGTCACGGAATGCCGTGCACCCCACCTCTTCCCCCATTGACCCGTCCACCAGACTTCTTATCTATCGGACTGGCAGATGTTGCCGCAAACTCCAAGCAAATTAAATCTTGGCGTGAGCGCGGAACCAAAGTTATAGCCGATGTTGGCTGGCAAGACACTGAGAATCCAGACTTAATCAACACAATTAACGAGGTGGACATCTTTGTACCCAATAGCGAGGAAGCATGTGCACTTACTGGGCTCAACAACGTTAGTCTCGCTGCGAATAAACTAGCTAGCCTGGGTACAGATATTATCGTCACTCAGGGAAAAGATGGAGCTTACGTTCACTCCCGAAATAATCAAAGATATGATTTACCGGCTCCAGACGTCTGCGTTAAAGACACCACCGGAGCAGGAGACACTTTCACTGCCGGTCTAATCTGGGCATTAAATGCAGGACTAAACCTGGAAGATGCAGCAACCATTGCCATTTATACAGCTAGCTTACAAACCACTAGAGCCGGCTCGGCTCTGGCAGCCCCCACACTTGGAGAGCTAAAAGACTTCTATCAAACAATAAATCATTAACAGAACAGACACCGAAAGGATATGCAATGAAGCATTGGCAGCACGCTGCGGCAATAACTGCGATGGCAGCACTCAGTATCGGAGCCCTTAGTGGCTGCGCACCTCAGAAGAGTAGCGAATCTAGCGAGCAGAAGACTACAGAAATAGTCACTGACATTTCTAAGCTACCTAAACAGACTTTAACAGTTTGGGATCAAGAAAGTCGTGGCGGACAAAACGAGCAAATAGAAAAACTGAACAAAAAGTTCCAAGAAAAATACCCAAATATAACAATAAAACGAGTATCGAAATCTTACGATGACCTGACCACCACCCTCGCTCTTGCGCTATCAGGTAAGGACGGTCCTGACGTTGCGCAAACAGATAACGCCCGTTCTATGATGGGCAAATTTGTTAGCGCGAAACAATTAGTTTCCCTAGAACCATGGTCAAAAGCCTACGGCTGGGAGAAGAACTACTCCAAAGACATATTGGGCTATGCGCGATACTCTGCCGATGGCAAAGACTTCGGTACCGGAAACCTATATGGCCTTCCCCAAGTTGGCGAATCTGTCGGCATCTATTATGCGCCTTCAGAACTTAAAAAATACGGCTTGGAACCCCCAAAAACCTGGGAAGATTTCAACAAAGCTCTAAAAACCATTAAAGATAAGGGCGGCACTCCCCTCATGCTGGGCAACGTGGAACAGTGGCCCGGAATCCATGTTTGGGGAGTGGTTGAAGGTGCTAGCGAAAAAGCCGACACTATCCGTACCCTAGGATTCGGAAACAAGGGAGCTAGTTGGAAAACCGAGGGAAATAAAAAAGCTGCCGAAACCTTAGCTAACTGGGCAAAGAGCGGGTATTTCAACGAAGGCTATAACGGCTTAGATTATGATTCCGTCTGGCAGTCTTTCAGCAAAAAAGAAGGAGTATTCCTGATAGCAGGTTCCTGGTTAGCGCCTGATTTAAAAGCAGCTATGAAAGACGATGTAAAGTTCATCCTTCCCCCAAAGAGTGAGAACATGGACAAAATACAAACCACCGGAGGAACTGGTCTGCCGTTCACTATCTCCACCAAAGCAAAAGACAAGAACGTTGCTGCTGCTTATATTGATTTCATTACTAACCAAGACGCGATGAAAGTACTATCCGAAACCGGCAATGTCCCTATCAACAACACTGCAAGTTACCTAGGAGACAAAACCGATATCACCGCGGATGTCCTAAAAGCTTTTGAAGAACTGACTACCAAAGGCAATGTTCTTCCCTATATGAACTATGCCTCCCCCACCATGGATAAAGACTTGGGTGCAGCACTACAAAGTTTATTAGCGTCAGAAACTACCCCGGAAAAATTTATAGAGACGATGGACGCTCACTATAACAAAGCCATACAGCGGTAAACACAACTGTCAGGTTTGGGAGTTGCTGCTTGCAGCTCCCAAACCTGACAATTCCCTAGGAGATGATTCCCATTGAACCAGCATCACCAGGAGAAAAAGCACTTAAGACGCGGCAGCGAGTTTAGCGCCTGGGTACTTTTAGCTATCCCAGTTATTTTCTATAGTCTTTTCATGCTTTACCCCATAGTCCGGGTCTTCGGTTTTTCTCTCTACGAGTGGGACGGATTATCGGATCCGAAATGGGTAGGTATTGACAACTACCGCCTCTTATTCTCAAATCCGGTACTGTTATCTTCGTTCACACACGCAATAATCTTGATTATCTTCTACGCCATAATTCCGCTTCTTTTGGGAATGCTGCTAGCTTCTCTTCTAATTCGAGGTAAAGCTCCCGGCACTGGTTTTTTCCGAACAGTTATGTTCCTACCGCAAGTAATAGCTATGGTGGTTCTAGCAATAGCATGGCGTCAGCTTTATGCCCCAAACGGACTGGTCAATTCAGCTTTACGTCTTATAGGTTTAGACACTATTACTCGCGGTTGGCTCGGGGACTTCAAAACGGCGCTCATCGCTGTAGGGTTCATTGGCACCTGGGTCTCGACCGGCTTAGTCACGGTTCTACTCATGTCAGGTATGACCAGAATTCCCGAAGAATACTATGAAGCTGCACGGGTTGATGGAGCAGGACCTATTCGCCAATTCTTTTACATTACCGTTCCGGGAGTACGTGCAGAGATTGTTGTCTCCTTAACTTTAACCATTATCGCAGCTCTAAAGACTTTTGACCTTGTATATATAACTACCTCCGGAGGTCCGGGTTCATCTACTTCCGTTCCCTCCTATGAGGTATATAACCATGCCTTCCGTCTCGGAGAGGTGGGAGTAGCTTCCTCCCTAGCTGTTGTTTTAACTCTAATAATTTTCTTCATCAACTTAGGTGTAAACCTCATAGGAGAACGAGAGTAACCATGCATTCCACGAAACAAAAAGCATTTACTTTCATCTTGCTAACGGTAGCAACCATATTGACGCTAACCCCAATTCTCTATGTTGTATATCTTGCCTTATCAGCGGAAAAGGTAGGAGATACCTCCTGGTTCCACCCAGAAAACTTCATTACTGCCTGGCATCAAGGACATTTTTCAGAATATATGTGGAATTCTTTCCGTATAGCGGTTGTAGTGGTCTTTATAGCCCTGGTTCTATCGATAATGAGTGGATACGCCCTGGCAGTGTTAAAACCACGCGGCGAAAAAATCATTTTCTTTTTATTCTTGCTCGGATTAATGATTCCAACAGAGGCAATCATTTTGCCGCTATACTATGATTTTCGCAGCCTGGGATTAACGGACACTATTTGGGCGGTTGCCCTACCCCAAATCGCTCAATCCTTAGCATTCGGAACATTTTGGATGCGAGCATTCTTTCGAAACTTTAACCCCGGAATTATTGAAGCCGCCCGCATAGATGGCGCTGGGAACTTGCGTATTATGTATCAAGTTCTAATCCCTTTAGCTATACCAGCTTTGATTACATTAGTTTTACTAACCTTTATGTGGACGTGGAATGACTTTTTAATCCCACTCATTATGTCCCCGTCTGGAATAGTTATGACTGCTCCCCTTGGATTAGCGTTCTTCCAAGGACAATATACTCAAGGTTCAACCCTTCTGGCAGCAGGAGCCGTGTGGGTGGCATTACCAATGGTTATAATCTATTTCTGTCTCCAGCGGTTCTTTATCTCTGGAATGGTTGATGGCGCAGTTAAGGGATAATCTACGAGTGGAGTTTTAGGACGCTGCGCCAGGAGTTATCGCGAAGCCGCGCCAAAAAAGCTATCGAACCTTGAGCGTCAGCCAAGGCATAAATGGTATCTGGATTTGCGAAACAGCCCCCAATAGTTTCAACATTAGCGTGCGGGCGTTGTCCATAACCCAGAGCGGTAATAACCTCCGCATTCACCGGACAAACCGGAAACATCCTAGCGCAGATTTCATCAAGATTAACTACTGGCAACTGCTGTTCATCGGCAACTAGACGTGATAGTTCCTGCAGGTTATAGACAGGAAAAGCGGACTCCTCCGCCTCATTTCGGGCAGATTCTACCCAAAAAAGACCAACCCTAACCCGCCGCAAACCCCTAAGATGCGCCCCTATACCCAGTTCATTACCCAAATCTCGCCCCAAGGCACGAACATAAGTACCAGCCGAACACGTCACCCGAATATCCTGATAAACCACCCGGCTCCCATCAAGGACGCCCTCTTCCGGTTCCCCAAGCAAAGTAAGCTCATAGATAGTAATCGGCCTTGACGGAAGCTGCACATTTTCTCCGCTACGAATACGGTCAGCTGCCCTTCGACCTCGAATTTTTAAAGCCGAAAAAGCACTAGGAACCTGCATTACCTGCCCACGCCAATGCTGCAATACGGTCTCAATCCCCGCTAAATCCTGTATACCAGCACCCCGTTTAGCGGTAATAGTTCCCTGCGCGTCCTCGCTATCAGTTTCCACCCCGAAACAAACCCGGGCAATATAGGTTTTCTTTAGCCCTTGCAAATACTGCAAAAGTTTAGTGCCTCGACCAAGACCAACAACTAATACGCCTGATGCGGTCGGATCCAAAGTACCGGCATGACCCACCTTGCGGGTAGCCGCGAGGCGACGCAGCCGGGCAACCACATCATGACTGGTAATCCCCAAGGGCTTATCAATTGCTAGCACCCCATCACCAGCTGTTATTTGGGCGCGGGGAACTTCAATATCTGCTCCTTTTGGAGCAAAAGTAGGGTCAGAACCAAGCGAATCCACAGTCAAAACTATTCAACTCACCACTTCACATTTTGCGGTTACCAATAGCGTCCAGGTCTTAAGAATTATCCGTGTCTGGAAAACTATCGGTATCAGCAAAACCATCTTCACCAGTCCATTCAGTGAAAGTAGGCTCTGCTTCCTGAGGTTCAAAGATTTTCTTTTCCCGAGGCTTACGGTAAGGATCTTCCTCCCCGGCATAACTAGCTGCCTGAGCCCCTTCACGCAGATTCGCATCCGAGTCGAGGGCGCTGGCAAGTGTTTCTTCAAAACTG
>CABQYA010000115.1:0-5661 GCA_902468275.1 uncultured Urmitella sp.
CCCTATGGTGCGCATGTAGACGTACATACTGTTGATCCGCTGATAGAGGACGGTCGCCTGGTAATAAAAAACGCAAAGGATTCGGCTTTACGAAACGGGGCAGCTAACCCTAACGTTACTTTGATTTGGCAAAGCCCCTATCCTCACGGTTGGAGCCTAATAGTTGAAGGTCAGGCTTGGGCGAACGGACCAGATTTGATGATTGAGTTCGAGGCCGGAATCCTTGATCGTCCCGCCTACCACAATGATGGTCCGCAGTGGGTTTGGCAAGACGGTACTCGTCCTAACCAGTAGCTAGCCAGCATTAACCGACTGAAAAGAGCGCAGCCGTAGGCTGTTCCCCACTACAAACAGAGAGGAACAAGCCATCGCCGCTCCGGCGAGCATCGGGTTTAATAATCCTACGGCTGCCAGAGGAATCGCCGCCACGTTGTAGGCAAATGCCCAAAACAGGTTGCCCTTAATGGTTTTTAGGGTGCGCCTAGAAAGCCTGATAGCATCAATGGCCGCCAATAAATCTGGGCGTATTAAAGTAATATCTGCTGCTTGAATAGCCACGTCAGTTCCGCTACCCATTGCGATTCCTAAGTCTGCCTGTGCAATGGCGGCGGCATCATTAACTCCGTCTCCAATCATGGCTACCAAGGCGCCCTGTCTTTGCTTAGCGAATACCGCCTCAACTTTATCTTTTGGTTTCACTTGCGCGATAACTTCTGTAATTCCCAGTTTCTTGCCGACCTGGTGAGCTACCTCCTGCCCGTCACCGGTTAAAAGCACCGGTTTTAACCCCAGGTCTTTAAGTATCTCTACGGCCTGGGCACTGTTTTCTTTTAACCGATCAGCAAACCCAAAAACTGCCTTTACCTGCTTATCTACCGCTACCAAGATGGCGGTTTCACAGCGTCGGGAACACTCGTTAAGCACCGCCAACATCTGTGGCGCAATCCCAACCCCACGTTCCTCGATAAAACTGCGATTTCCCGCCAATACCGCTTTACCCTCGACAGTTCCGCTGACGCCGCCTCCTGGATAGTTACGAAAATCGGCGGGTATCTGAGTGCTATTAAGGGTGATTCCTTTTTGTGAAGCTGCCCGAATAATCGCCTGGGAGATGGGGTGTTCGCTACCAGATTCAAGGATTGCGACCTGGTGTAAAAGTGAGAGCTCTTCCTCGGGAAAAAAGCTCACCATTTCCATATTTCCGCCGGTAACAGTGCCAGTTTTATCAAGGATAACCGTATCTACTTGCCGGGTTGATTCCAGTATTTCGGCTCCCTTTATTAAGATTCCCAGTTCCGCCCCTCTGCCGGTACCTACCAGTAACGCGGTGGGGGTAGCCAAGCCGAGGGCGCAGGGGCACGCAATGATTAAAACGGCGACTGCGCAGGTAAAGGCGGTAACTGGGGTGGCAATTAGTAGCCAAATAACAAAAGTCAATAGTGAGATAGTGATTACTGCCGGAACGAATATCGCAGATATGCGATCGGCTAGACGCTGAATCGGAGCTTTTCCTGACTGCGCCTGCTCAACTAGACGGGTAATCTGGGCGAGTTGAGTATTAGCACCTACTGCGGTGGCGCGAACTACGAGATGTCCATAAGTGTTGATAGTAGCGCCGGTAACTTGATCGCCAACCCCCACTTCCACTGGCATCGATTCCCCGGTTAGTAGGGAGTTATCTACCGCGCTGATTCCAGATACTACTACCCCGTCAGTGGCAATCTTTTCCCCAGGTAAGGTAATAAACTCTTCGCCCTCTTTAAGCTCGTTAATCGGGATTTTAACCTGCCTGCCTTCGCGCACTGCGGTTACCTCCTTTACCCCCATTTTGGCGAGGGCGCGCAGCGCGTTACCGGAGCGAACTTTAGCTCGTTTTTCAAAATATCTTCCCGCCAGGATAAACACGGTTACTCCGGAACAGACCTCTAGGTAGATGTGGCTGCTTGCTTCGCCGGGGCGGGCAATCAGTTCGAAATCGTGGGTCATTCCCCTCATGCCGGCATCACCTAGGAAGAGGGCGAAAAGTGACCAGATGAAAGCAGCTAAGGTTCCTAGCGAAATCAGGGTATCCATGGTGGTGACACCCCGTTTGGCATTCAAGAATGCGGCGCGGTGGAATGGGTAAGCTCCCCACAGGGTTACCGGAGTGGCGAGAGCCAGAGATACCCACTGCCAATAGTCGAACTGTAGTGGGGGAATCATAGCTAGGAAAATCACGGGAGCAGCGAGTATAGCGCTAATAAGTAGGCGCTTGCGCAAAGCTGACAGTTCGCTCTCAATACCGTTGCTGTCCGGGTTATTTTCTACATTTTCACTTTCGGTATCTTCACCCTTAAAAACCTGATAACCAGCGTTTTCTACTGTTTTAATGAAGTCTTTAACGCCGAAATCTCCAGATTTGGTAATGGTGGCTTTTTCGGTGGCGTAATTTACGCTGGCGATTACTCCCGGCATTTTATTGAGGTCTTTTTCAATATGTGCAGCACACGCTGCGCAACTCATTCCCCCGATTTTTAGCTCCAGGTATTGTGGATTGTTTTCACTATCTGCCATAGGTTTCCTCTCGCTTTCGCGCTCTATGCTACTCGGAGTTGGTTCTGATTTCGCGGCAGGATTGCTGATGGGTGAAGAAACGAAAGTGAAACCGGTGCTTTTGGTTTTTGTTAATGGAGCCGCTAATCGGACTTGAACCGATGACCTACGCTTTACGAGAGCGTTGCTCTACCAACTGAGCTATAGCGGCAAAGTGCTTAAAGCACCGTGTCAGTTTATCTAGCCTTATGCCTGCTTTCCAAACTAATCGACCAGGTATAACGGTTATTTTCGCCACGCTAGGGATGACAGCCGTTAAAGCGGTAAAGAACAGCGCGTCCTCCTCGATCTACCTCTGTGAAATACCCGTCTATAGGCACTCCGTAGAAACCGGGCCATTCGAAGCTGCGCGAAACCCCCCTGAATTTGCTATCTGGGCGAGTATAAAAATGGGTAACCTTTAGATGGTTAAGTGCCTGGCAAATCTGCGGGTCTTTACCTAAATCGTTCAGATGGTAGAACAGCCGACTGCGCTTAGAATCCCAAACCGATTTACTTAAGGCAGGGAAAACAACTTTACGTCCCGCTATAGAGTCAAAATAGACGGTTCCGATGGAAGGATCTCCTAGGATTACCGCATCTTTTGGCAGGGTTGCAGCGGAGCGGTTTATTAAAGCCAATTCTGCACTGTTTGCGAACCCATCTGTACCCGTCTGGTTGGGATTAAAAACTGACTGGAGTGCCCATAGCCGACTATCCGAGGCAGAAATACCGATAATTAGGGAGAGTGAAAGGACGGTTACCAGCCCAACTTTACGTCCTCTGCGGGATACCTGCCGGGATTTAAGGAAGCGAGAACCGCTTACTATAAAGAAGTCTAAACCCACGCCGACCAGTAGGTTTAGGGGTAACTGTAACAGAGCCATTATACGGCGCGGATCCGAATACCACGGCCCGGTTAATACTTTTAGCTCGGTGGGTGGCAGGGAAGAAACCATGACCAAGAAAGCGCAAACTGCCCAGCTTCCCAGCAACCACTTTGGTGCCTGCCCATTAAATATCGCTACAATCCCAAAGATAAATAGCACAGTCATTAATCCCATGAACAGGATAAATGGCACAGACTGGTAGAAGAAAGGAGCGGGGAAAAGAGGACGAATAAAGGAAAGGAGCAAATCACCTTTTCTATCAAATAGGGCGGTCGCCAAACTGGAGGGGTTAAGGAAAGCCACCTCGAGAACTATCAAGGTTCCAAGGCACGCCCCCAGCCACCCGGCGAGACTAGAGAGTTTTCTTCCCCTCACAGCTTGCCATAAATGAGTAACAATAAGCGCTGTAAGCGGTGGGAAAAGCAGTGCTAACAGATTGAAAAAGACCGCGGGGTGAACCCAAACTGCCCCTATCCCCATAAAACAGCAAACGAAAAATACTGTTAAAAGTGAAGATAGCTTAAGGGGTAATCCGAGGGGCTTTAAATAGGTAGCTGCGGATTCAGAAGGAAGCGATGACCCTGCGACTTTTCGTAGATAAGCTAGGAGCATCTGACCCAAAACTAGGATTAACGCTGTAGTTCCCGGCACTAATGCCAGCCCGGTTCCATTAGGCCATTGCACGTAGCGGGCGAGGGAATCAGCCGGGAAACAGAAAGTGAATCCGGACAATACGGTTACCAGCAGCCCGGCGCGCCAAGAAATCCCTATCAGACTTACCAGTGCACATATTCCGATAATCCACCAGCACACTAACAATACAAAGGTGAGATTAGCGACAGGAACTACAGATTTAGAACCGGTAAATAGGACGGTGAACACGTGCCAACCATCAGGATAATAACGTTTGGCACCATCACCATACATTCCAGATAGGGCATAAAGAGGATGCGCATCCTGGGTGCGGCGCAGCAACGAGAGAGCGTTGTAGTGGAAACTGGGATCCCAACGTTGAGCGGGATTATAAAAGTTCACAGTTGCCAGCATTGGAGCAATACCTGCGACGATACCCCCTAATCCGGCGCCAAGTAACGGAAAATCCCAGGAGATATTAAACCCGATATTGCGGCGCCGCCAGGTAGCGAGGGCAGCAAATAATACGCTAAGTAGGGTTATTAGCGGGAAAACTGTGGCAGGTTTCCAGCGCCAATAATCTGGGAAAAAGCCCAGTTTTCCCAGCCAAAGGGTACTTGAGGGGGAAAACAGCGCAGCTAATACTAGAAGTAAGAAAAAAGAAAGCGCCGGAGAAACCGCTAGGGTCAGCCTTTTTGAAAGTCGCGGAACGAGTGCTCGAATCAGGGTGAATCCCGGTAGCAAAGAAAATGCCAGCATCGCGAGAAAGATAGCGACTAGCTGCATTTTCTTGCCTTACCTTCAGCCCTAGAGGATTATCCTGATTTAGACTTTACCGTCTGCGCTATATGAACACTAGCTTGGGTTTCCATCTTTTTAATGCCTTTAGAGATTGAAACTATTTCTGAGGACGCTGCGGGGCTTTCAGGGGTACGAGCAGCGCGAACCCCACTCCCAGTAGCAGAGTAATCCCTAATACTCCGAAATGCTGGGAGCTGCTACCGGCGGGAACAATCAGTTTCCCAATCCACACAAATAAGGCGAAAAGGGCGGGAGATAGGAAAGAAACCGCCCTTCCGGTGGTGGCGTACAGACCGAATAGTTCGCCTTCGCGCCCTTTGGGAATAATTCGGGCAAGGAAAGAACGGGAAGCTGACTGGACAGGACCGACAAATATGCAAAGTAGCAGCCCAAATGACCAGAAAATTTTGGCTCCTCCGTTGTGGGCAAAGAACAGAGTTAAGCCGAGGATAGTCATGCAGCCGAGGGAAAAAATCATGACTTTTTTCGGTCCGAAATAGTCGTCAGCGGCTCCGCATCCAATAGTTGCGATTCCTGCCACCACGTTGGCGACAATCGCGAAAATCATTACTTGCCCGCGGTCTAGTCCGAACACGGTGGACGCTAGGATTGCCCCATAGGTGAATACCCCTGCCAGTCCGTCCCGGAAAATAGCGGAAGCAATCAGGAATCGTAAGATTTCAGGAGCGGTTTTTGCTAGACCTGTAATGGTTTGCCAAAGCTCAATATAGGCAGCTTTGATTCCGGCAAGAGTACCGACGGATTC
>CABQYA010000116.1:0-5610 GCA_902468275.1 uncultured Urmitella sp.
GGTCAGCACCGAAAGCAGTAGCATTTACCGTTATTGATTCTTTTTCCTTAGCTAGCGCAGTGGTGGGAGTGGTCAAGGCAAGAGCCGTAATAACTAGACTCAAGATGCCGATAACCGAAATGATTTTATTTAAAGCCTTTGATTTTTCGGGGGGAGGATACAGGTGACTAGAAGGGTTTAACCTTGCGAAAACGGTATGCAACATCGGATATCTTTCTGTGGCGTCATTGCCTACTGGCTTATATATCGAAAAGCTTGCTGTTTAGTCACTATATATTTGTATCGTCCTCCCTAGCAAGCGAGACCATATTTCATGGGGCGGTGATTTCCACCCTCCCGATACAAAACCACCCTCCCAATCCGAGCAAAACCACCAAAAACCAGGCTCTCCCGGTTAATCGGGAGGGCGATTCGGTCGCTGGAGGGCGCAACTGCACCGGGAGGGCGATAACGTTTCTGGAGGGTCATAACGTCACGCAGACAGACGCGACCAGGAAAAATGCGCAGTAAAATCACCCTCCCGATACCGTTCTACCCTCCCAATTGAAGCAGTACGCGCCGTTAGTACCCTCCCGAGACAAAACCACCCTCCCAATCCCGCCAAAGCGCTCCAATATTGACCACAATTCCCATCTCAGGAGGACGATTCGGTCGCTGGAGGGTGCAACCGCACCGGGAGGGCGAAAACGTCACCAAAAAGAAGCGCAGAGCCTAGGTTTTTCCTCCCGCCCAAGAAATTTGGAAAACGTAGCGGCGTTTTCCAAATTCTTATGCCCACCGCACCCACTCGGATAAAACCTAGACTCCCCGCTCGAAGCACCGCGGAACGAGACTCCCGCGGAAAATACGCTAAGTGCAAGGCACGGCCGGTAAAAGATATGAGGGGACAGGCTAATTAGCGAAAGTGGAGAGGAGGATTTATGCCGAGGGGTAGGCTCGGGCGTTAAATCCGTAAAAATGCGAAAGCATTTTTACGGATTTCGGGGCGCGAGGCAAAATCCTCCTCCCCGCAATACCCCAACACAGGAACTCAAAGAACCCCAGAGTGCTTTTACCGAGCCAGCCCCACACCACGACACCTTTCAGACAATCACGCCCGCCAAGGCAACATTTCCACCCTCCCTAGACAAAATCACCCTCCCAATACTGGCAAAGTGCCCCAATTACGACCACAATTCCCATCTCGGGAGGGCGAAACCACACCGGGAGGGTCAAAACGTCACCCTAAAAATGGCGCGACCGGTAAAAGATACGGAAGTAAGACCGAAAAACAGGGGAAAGTCTCGTCCAACCAGGCGCAGGGGCACGGATTTATGCCGAAGGACAAGACTACAAAACACAAGGGTCGCAGAGCCTAGGTTTTTCTGGAATATCTCCTCCCACGTAGACTGGGGATATGAGTGATAGTGGCGAAAAACTAGAAAATTCTACCGACGCAGCCTCTCTACAACGAGCAGAGAGGGTATCTGAAGAGATTGAGACAGCAATAGATAAAGACCCCAGCAAATTCCGGGTACTCACCGGCGATCGCCCGACCGGCGCTCTACATTTAGGGCATTATTTCGGAACAATTAAAAACCGAGTGACGATTCAGCAGCGTGGCGTGGAAACCTGGATTCTGATTGCCGACTATCAGGTAATCACGGATAGGGAGGGAACTGGTCCGATTCGCGAGCGCGTCCTGAATATGCTCGCTGACTATCTTGCTTGTGGACTTGACCCCGAAAAGACCACTATTTTTACCCATTCAGCAGTGCCAGCTCAAAACCAGTTAATGCTGCCTTTCCTGTCTTTAGTGACCGAGGCGGAGCTGCACCGTAACCCTACAGTGAAATCTGAACTATTAGCTTCCGAGCGCCCTATGTCGGCGCTGCTGCTCACTTATCCGGTACATCAGGCAGCCGATATTTTGTTCTGTAAAGCAAATCTGGTTCCGGTAGGTAAAGACCAACTTCCCCACTTGGAGCAGGCACGACTAATTTCGGATCGTTTTGAGCGGGTATTTAGACGTAAATCTTCCCTGAAACGTCGGGTGTTCCCTCGTCCTGAGGGGCTTCTTTCCGGAGATGGTGCCCTGATTTTAGGCTTGGATGGCGAAAAAATGTCGAAGTCGCGTGGCAACGCAGTTGAGCTAGGGATGACCAGTGACGAGACCGCGAAACTAATCAAACGTGCTAAGACTGATGCGCAGCGTCAGATTACTTATGACCCGGATAATCGCCCCGAGGTGTCTAATCTTTTGCGCCTTGCCGGTCTTGCCAGTGGGCAAGATCCTCGCGTTATTGCTGAAGAAATCGGGGATCAGGGGGCTGGAAAACTGAAACAGGTGCTAACAGAGTCTTTAGATGCCGCTTTATCTCCGATTAGGTCGCGACGGGCGGAGCTGCTAGCTGACCCGGGTTATTTGTGGGATATTTTGCATCGCGGTAATCAGCGCGCTAACGAGGTTGCAAACGAGACTTTGGGCGAGGTACGTCAAGCAATGAACATGGTTTACTAGCCCTATGAAACCACTACGAACACTGATAAAACTCCTAATCACCCTGGTGGTGATAGTCGTTATTTGCCTGGCCGGAACTAATTTATATGTTTTGCATCGAACTAAGGGGCAGATTGTTTCCCTTTCCGAGGCAAAAGATAAGGGCGCGCAGGTGATTGTGGTTTTGGGTGCAGGTACCTATCCGGATGGGTCGCCTTCCCCGATTCTGGCTCATCGGTTGCAAACCGCTGTGAACCTGTATCGGGAGGGGGCGGCTAAAAAGATTCTGATTAGTGGTGACCACGGACAAGTGCACTATGACGAGATTAAATCCATGCGGAACTGGCTGCGCCAGCACCAGGTAAAAGCTGAGGATATTTACGCCGATCATGCCGGTTTTTCGACCTATGAGTCTGCTTATCGGGCGGACGCTATTTTTTCGGTGCGCACTGCGATAGTGGTTACTCAGCCCTATCATCTTCCACGCGCCCTCTATGATTTCCAAAGCCGCGGTATCGAGGCTTGGGGAGTCGGAGCTGCCGGAAATAGCTATCCGGGACAGACGGGGCGGACTATTCGCGAGTGGGTGGCACGAACCAAAGATGTTATTTGGGTAACTACCAAACAGAAACCAACTTTTCTCGGTCCGAAAATTTCTTTGGAGGGACCGGCTTCCGCTACTAACGACTAAAAACCACCGATTTTAGCGATTTTTCAACCTGATTTCGTGCGGGAATGGCGGATTTTTCCGTTATTTACCGGGATTGAAAGGGCGCGCGAGACAGTTGCACTTGTTAGGCTGGAATATGCAGAGTCAATCAAATAAGGAGACAGCATGGCAAGCGACACCTCCAGTTCGCCCACAACCCGCTCAACAACGAAACTAGCTGGTAAAAAGGGTGACACTCCGGCTAGTAACGAACGTGGTATCGCTACCTCCGAACCGGTTGCCGTCGCTAAAGTGACCGCGGCAAAGAAGACTACCGCCCCGAGCGCCTCCTCAACTAGCGAAACAGTTACCCCCACAAAGACTACCGCTACCAAAGCTAAGAGCAGCAAAACCGCCAGCACGAAAACAGTTAAACCTAAGTCTACTGGGGTGACGCGAAGCGTCCGTCAAGCCAAGACCGCTAAAGCCGCAAGCACAAAGAAAACTACCACGACCTCTACGGTTAAGAAAACAACTGGGGCAAAGAAGGCTGCTAGTAGCTCTACCGCCACCCCCCGCAAGCGCGCTAGTAGAGCGAAATCTTCGCCCTCGTCCTTAGAACCGCAAAACTTATTCCCTACCTCTGCCCGCCTAGCTAGGATTCCGGTTACCGAAGTGGAACCGGTTATCGAAGATGGGCTCTGGCCAGCTAAAGCGGTAGAAGGCGAGTCTTTTCCGGTACGTGCCACCGTCTTTCGGGAAGGTCATGACGCTTTAGGAGCGGAAACCGTATTATTTAACCCCGAGGGAACGGAAACAATGCGGGTACGAATGTACGATGTTGCCCCCGGCTTGGATCGTTTAGAGGCATGGCTAAAACCAACTACTCCCGGCGACTGGAGTTTCCGCATAGACACCTGGTCAGACCCCTATCAAACCTGGAGTAAAGAAGCCTCAATCAAAATTCAGGCAGGTATTGATGTTGAACTAGAGTTCGAGCAGGGGGCGTTGCTTCTTGAACGGGCTGCCCGTGGGCAGGCACTTAACAATCCCACCCAACTGCCTCCTGACAGTGAGCGTGTTACCCGTCTGCATGAGGCCGCTAAAGCAATGCGGGATAAAACCCGTCCGATTCAAGAACGTTTATCGGTTGGGCTTCATTCTTCAATCCGCGGCATTTTCCGCACCCACCCTTTGCGTGACCTGCTAGAATCTTCGCGCACCTATCCTTTGCGAGTTGATCGCGAACGCGCCCTATACGGTTCTTGGTACGAGATTTTTCCGCGTTCCATTGGCGCTTACCAAGATCAAGAGGGACAGTGGCATTCGGGCACCTTGCGTACCGCTACCTCAGATTTACCCCGGATTGCTTCCCTGGGGTTTGACGTGGTGTATCTAACTCCTGTGCATCCGATTGGTACTACTTTCCGCAAAGGACGCAATAACGCGTTAGAAGCTGCGCCCGGTGACCCTGGCTCTCCGTATGGTATCGGCAGCCCCCAGGGTGGTCATGACGCCATTCATCCTGAGCTTGGCACTTTTGATGATTTTGATTATTTTGTGAAGAAAGCTAAAGGACTTGGGTTAGAGGTGGCTCTCGATTTAGCGTTGCAGTGTTCCCCCGACCATCCTTGGGTAAAAGAACACCCCCAGTGGTTCAAGCATCGTCCCGATGGCACGATTGCCTATGCCGAGAATCCCCCAAAGAAGTATCAAGATATTTATCCCCTAAGTTTCGACACTGATTATCGCGGGTTATATAACGCTGTCCGCGATGTAATCGAAAAATGGATTGACCATGGGGTAACGATTTTCCGGGTTGATAATCCCCATACAAAACCGGTGCAGTTCTGGCAAGAGATATTAGCGGAGTTCCGCGAAAAACACCCCGAAGTGTTGTTCCTGGCGGAAGCATTTACCCGTCCCGCCATGATGCGCACCTTAGCTCAGGTTGGTTTCCATCAGTCCTACACCTATTTTGCGTGGCGTAATAATCGCGAGGAGATTGAAAAATACTTACAAGAGGTGTCCTGGGAGTCTTGCTCGTATATGCGACCGTCTTTCTGGCCAACCACCCACGATATTCTCACGCAAGTTATGGTTGAGGGCGGAAAACCGGCTTTCAAAATGCGGGCAGTTTTAGCTGCTACCGGCTCCCCCAATTGGGGGATTTACTCCGGGTATGAACTGATAGAAAATGTACAGCGACCGGGTTTTGAAGAGCAGATTAATAACGAAAAATACCAGTTCAAACCGCGTGATTATTCCGGTCAAACCGCTCAAGAAATGCAATCCCTCTTAACCTGCCTAAATGGTATCCGCAGGCGACATCCGGCTTTACAAAGGCTACGAAACCTGAGTATTCATCCCACCACTCACCCCAGTGTGGTTTGCTTTTCTCGTCATCTAGATGCTTGGGAGTCGCCGACTGGAAGCGCCGATACCGTGATTGTGCTGGTTAATCTGGATCCGAAAAATACCG
>CABQYA010000117.1:0-5593 GCA_902468275.1 uncultured Urmitella sp.
AAAGTTTTACTAGCGGAACTAGAAAAAGCAAAAACTCAGCCGCTTTGGCGGGTTTTAGTAGCCTTATCAATCCGGCATCTAGGTCCGCAAGCTGCCCGTACTTTAGCGGCGCGTTTTAAGTCAGTAGCGGCGATTGCTAAGGCTAGCGAGAGGGACCTTACAGTGGTAGACGATATTGGACAAGAGATTGCCTCCTCAATTAAGCGGTGGTTCAGTGTTGATTGGCATCTAGAAATCGTAAGTGCCTGGGAAAAAGCCGGGGTAGTGATGCGGCGGGAGGAATCCTTAGATTCACCGCAAACCTTGCAAGGGCTAAACGTGGTGGTTTCCGGGCGAGTAGAGGGATATACCCGAGACGAGGCGAAAGAAGCCCTAATGAAAGCGGGGGCTAAATCCGCGTCCTCGGTATCAAAAAATACCGACCTCTTGATTTATGGTGAAAAAGCTGGCTCCAAGCTGAAGAAGGCCGGGGAGCTGGGAGTTACCTGCTTACCACAGCAATATTTTACTCAGCTTATAAAGGACGGATTAGCGGAAACCTTGCAAGAGGTATCGGGCGAGGGCGGACCTAAAGAAATCACTGATCCCTCCAGTTTGGGTGAAGCGGACGCGACCGCAAGCGGGGTAGATTCTCCTGGCGTTACCGATAGTCTGTTTTAAGCGTCCCTTAGGGAAAATCCTCGGTGAAGAGATAGGCTAATTGTTATGTTCAAGATCCCGAAAAAGACCGTTCCGCGCCTAATCAGGGGCTTGAAAATCTTGAGTGCGCTAATCGCGACCTTACAGGCGATTACAGTTAGCGTTATTGTCGCAATCGACCAGTTACGAAAACTACGGCAAACCGGTAAACCGGATGGCTACCCCCAGATTAGTGCCCCCCCAATACGAGTTGATCGCTCTCGTCTAAACACCTATATGGATGGAGAAACTCTTTATCGCGATATGTTAGCCGCGATTGACGGAGCGAAAGAACGGGTATTTTTTGAAACTTTCATCTGGAAATCCGACGAGATTGGTAAACAGTTCAAAGACGCCCTAATCAGGGCGGCACAGCGCGGAGCTGAGGTCTATATTATTTGGGATCGCTTCGGAAACCTGGTGGTAGATCCGCGCTTTTTCCGCTTCCCTCGGCTAAAAAATCTGCACGTCCTGGGATATTCTCTCAAACACACGGCACGTGACCATCGCAAAATTTTGGTAGTAGACTCGCGGATTGGTTTTGTTGGGGGATACAACATTGGTTCCTATTATGTCGATAACCAGTGGCGAGACACTCACCTAAGAATTAAAGGACCTAACGTTTGGGAGCTGGAGAGTGCTTTTCTTGATTTTTGGAACTATGCTCAAAAGTGGCATTTGCGTTTAAAGAAAGTGCGCGATCCGCGGGGCAGGTCGTGGAACTCGAAGATTCAGGGCTGCGTAAATGACCCGAAACGACTGCTATTCCCGGTGCGGGGAATGTATGTAAACGCCCTCGATAAAGCGCAAGAATCCGCCTATATTACTTCGGCGTATTTCGTTCCCGATCGAGTAATTCAACGTTCTCTGATTGACGCGGCTCGCCGAGGGGTAGACGTAAAAGTACTGGTACCGGCAAAATCTAACCATATTATTGCAGACTGGATCTCTCGCTCTTATCTAACCGACCTGTTAGATAACCAAGTCGAGCTGTGGCTTTATGACAATGTAATGATTCATGCAAAAACCGCCGTTATTGACGGTACCTGGTGCACTATCGGCACTGCCAATATCGACCGGTTGTCGATGACCGGAAACCATGAAATTAATATGTCGATTACTTCACGGCAACTATCTGCGCATATGGAGAATATATTCTTTACCGATCTGTTAAATGCGCGCCAGATTACCCGCCATGAATGGAATCAACGTCCCATAGTGGCGCGAATAGCAGAGAAACTTTTACGTCCCTTCGCGTTCCTGGTTTAAGCGCAAGGCCCCGCGCGTTGCGCTAATATGACCGGAACAGTCTTGGGCATTAGACTGGGAATATGTCTACGATTGATAGGGATGAGGTAGTGCGGGTAGCCGCTTTGGCTCGAATTGCACTCACTGAAGAAGAAATAGACCAGTTCGCGGGACAGCTAGAACAGATAGCTAGCGCGGTAGCCACCGTATCTCAGGCAGTAGGTTCAGATACTAAAGCCACCTCCCACCCGATTGAAATGACCAACGTGTTACGCCCTGATGTAGTGGGCGATTGCCTGGATCGGGATGAATTATTGGCAGGAGCTCCTCTGGCAGAAGACGGACAGTTCCGCGTACCGCAAATCATTGGGGAGGAGTAACTATGGAAGATTTCTTGAAACTTTCAGCCCTACAGCTAGCAGAGAAGCTGCGTGCTGGGGAGCTGACCTCCGTGCGGCTAACCCAGGCTTGCCTGGATCGGATTGAACAGTTAAACCCGAAGCTAAACGTGTTTGTGCATTTAGATTCGGAGGGTGCCTTAGAGACTGCTCGCCGCGTAGATGAGGCTCGCCAGAAGGGGGAAGAACTGCATCCCCTGGCGGGAGTCCCGATTGCTCCGAAAGACAATATGGTTACTCGTGGACAAGAAACCACCTGTTCGTCAAAGATTTTGGCTGGTTGGAAGCCTCCCTATGATGCCACGGTAGTTAGAAAAATCAAGGAGGCGGCTCTGCCGATTATTGGTAAAACCAATATGGACGAGTTTGCCATGGGGTCATCTACCGAACATTCTGCCTATGGACCTACCCGTAACCCTTGGGATCCTTCTCGGATTCCGGGTGGCTCTGGCGGAGGCTCGGCCTCGGCGGTTGCCTCGTTTATGGTTCCCTTAGCTTTAGGGTCCGATACTGGCGGATCGATTCGTCAGCCGGGGGCAGTTACCGGCACAGTGGGGGCGAAACCAACCTATGGTGCGGTTTCCCGTTACGGTCTGGTGGCAATGGCGTCCTCCCTGGATCAAATCGGCCCGGTTACCCGCACGGTTGCAGATGCGGCGGCCTTGCAGGAACTGGTGGGCGGTCATGACCCCTTTGATTCCACTTCTTTAGATGAACCGGTTCCGGCTTTGCTAGATGCCGTGAAAGAGTATCAAGGGAAAACAGATTTATCCGGTTTGCGTCTGGGGGTAGTTAAACAGGGCGGTGGCGACGGCTATGAAGAGGACGTGACTGCGGCTTTTAAGGCGACCGTTTCGGCTCTTGAACAGCGCGGAGCTAGCGTTACCGAAATTGATATGCCCTCTTTCAAATATGCGTTAGCCGCCTATTACTTGATTATGCCCGCAGAGGTTTCTTCTAACCTGGCACGTTTTGACGGGATTCGTTTTGGGATTCGGGTGGAGCCAACCACCGGGCCGGTTACTGCCGAAACCGTTATGGCCGCTACCCGGGAAGCCGGTTTTGGGGCAGAGGTGAAACGCCGAATTATTTTGGGTACCCACGTGTTATCTGCCGGATATTTTGACGCTTATTATGGCAGCGCCCAAAAGGTACGCACCTTGGTACAAGAAGACTATAACCAGGCATTTTCCAAGGTAGATGCCTTGGTTTTGCCTACTTCGCCCACTGTTGCTTTCAAGCTGGGGGAAAAGATTTCTGACCCCTTAACTATGTACAATTGTGATATTGCAACTATCCCGGCGAACCTGGCAGGAATCCCCGCAATCAGTGTTCCGATTGGGCTTGACCATCAAGGACTGCCGATTGGTTTCCAGGTAATGGCGCCCCAACGCGCCGATGCCCTCATGTATCAGGTAGCCCAGGCAGCAGTTGATGCTTGTGGCACAGATGTTCCGGCTTCCTGCCCGGTGAAGTAGAGGAGAAGCAATGAGCGATTTAATGAAATACGAAGATGCGGTATCTAAATTCGATCCGGTTTTGGGTATGGAAGTCCATGTTGAGCTGGGTACTGAAACCAAAATGTTTGATAGCGCCCCGAACTCTTCACTGGGGGAACCCAACACTCGGGTAACCCCAGTTTCAGTGGGATTGCCCGGATCTTTGCCGGTAACCAACCAGCGGGCAGTTGAATATGCAATCAAAATCGGACTCGCCCTCAACTGCGAAATAGCTCCTTACTGTCGGTTTGCCCGCAAGAATTATTTCTATCCCGACCTGGCAAAGGCCTACCAGATTTCCCAATACGATGAGCCTATTGCCCATGATGGCTATGTAGATGTAGAGCTAGACGATGGGGAAATCTTCCGGGTAGATATTGAACGTGCCCATATGGAAGAGGATGCCGGCAAAAACACCCACATCGGGGGAGACGCTGGTCGTATCCAAGGGGCAGCCTATTCCCTGGTGGACTACAACCGTGCTGGGGTGCCGCTAGTCGAGATTGTTACTCGCCCTATTGAGGGCGCGGGAGCTCGCGCTCCCGAGGTGGCAGCGGCATACGTGCGTACTTTGCGCGATATTTTCCGAGCTCTAGAGGTTTCTGAAGCCCGTATGGAACGCGGGAACGTCCGCGCGGATGTGAACGTGTCATTGCGACCCAGCCCGGATGCTCCCCTGGGAACCCGCACCGAAACTAAGAATGTGAACTCTTTTAAAGCCATCGAAAAGACAGTTACCTTCGAGATCCGCCGCCAAGCCAAGATTCTTGCTGAAGGCGGCAAAGTTGTCCAAGAAACTCGTCACTGGCATGAAGATACTGCTACCACTTCTTCGGGGCGGGAAAAATCTGACGCCGAAGATTACCGCTATTTCCCGGAACCGGATTTAGTTCCGGTAGCTCCCGCGAAAGAATGGGTAGAAGAGCTGCGTGCCAACCTGCCAGAACTGCCGGTAGCCCGGCGCCGCCGCCTGCGCGAAGAATACGGTTTTTCCGATATGGAAATGCGGGACGTGGTAAACGCGGACGCTTTGGATATTATCGAGGCCACGGTCGCGGCAGGAGCCGCGCCCCAGGCAGCACGTAAATGGTGGATGGGGGAGATTTCCCGAATCGCTAAAGAAAAGAATCTGGATTTGACTGCGGTTTCGGCTACTCCCGCCGATGTGGCGCAGCTACAAGACCTGGTAGACCAGGGCAAACTTAACGATAAGGTGGCTCGGAAAGTGATTGCCGGGGTTCTCGATGGTGAAGGCAGTCCCGCAGAGGTAATGCACGCTCGGGGATTGGAAATCGTGCGAGATGCGGCCGCCCTGCAAGCAGCAGTCGCCCAAGTGATTGCCGATAACCCGAAAGTTGTGGAACAAATAAAAGCCGGGAAAGTCAAGGCGATTGGCGCCCTCATGGGGGGAGTTATGCGTGCCACCAAAGGGCAGGCTGACGCTGGCGAAACTCGGGAAATGATTCTCAAGCAAATCACCGGCTGACCAGGCAATGTTACTAATGTGACTAATTACCTCTTTTTCTATTATTAATAGTTACTGCAAGTGCTATCAAGTGGCTCTGTCAGAAGTTTTTACTGGCAGAGCCACTTTTTTATTTTTTAAAAATAATTTTTCGGTCTCTTAAGGGACAAAGAAATTAAAAAATCTAAATACTGAAAAGCCCATTTTTTGAACCGAGCTTGACAAGCGGGGGGGGGGTAATAATTTTGCATTGTTCCTGTCAGAAGTACTTGTAGGAGTATTAAAATGAAAAATCTTGTCAAAAA
>CABQYA010000118.1:0-5573 GCA_902468275.1 uncultured Urmitella sp.
AGCTAAAGCACCATCACGATTTGTACTAGCACGATTTTTGCAATAATTCCGAGGGCGAAGGTGGCGGAATATCCGGATTCGCAGCGTTCATCGGGGATAGTGCTCTGTACGTGACTGAGGATTGCGGGCTGCCCCACGAAACCGGCGATTGCCCCCGCCATCCGGGCGGTTGATAGTCCCAAGATTTTTCCCAAGAACCAGAATGCTACTAGTGCTGGTATCATTCCGGCAGCTGCGAGTAAACCGATTTTTATTCCGGTAAGAGAAAAGGCGCTACTGGCAAAGGCTTGCCCGGAAGACAAACCTACTGCCGCCAGGAATAACACCAGCCCCATTTGTCGCAACATATTATTTGCCGAGGGCGCGAGGGAGAATACTAATGGCCCTAGACGGTCAATACGCCCTAGTAGTAATCCCACTACCAGTGGACCTGCTGCTGCACCCAATGCGAGTGAGCCGAGAGATCCCAGGGGGATAGTGATAAGTCCAAGTGCCACCCCGGCGGCAATCCCGAGCCCGAATGGCAGATAATTGATGGCCGAAATTTTATGTTCCGAATCCCCGAAAGTTTTGGCAATATCGTTTAACCGTTCTATTGGGTAGACAACTAATACTCGATCCCCCATTTGGAGGCGGGTTTCAGCAGTGGCAAGCATATCGGTGTCGGCTCGACGCACGCGGGTTAGCAGTGATTGAAAACGAGCCGGTAAGAACAGTTCTGCAACTTTTTTCCCCACTAAACGCTGGTTGGAAACTGTGAAGCGGCGGAAATCTATATCTTTCCGGTCAGTAGAGATGTCTTCTCCTATTGGCGTGCCTAAGGTTTTCCCAGCGGTTTTAACCGCATCCGGAATGCCGACCAGGAAAGCTAAATCACCGGCTTTAAGTTCCCCATCGGGGTGGGCAACCTGCATTTTGCCGTCCCGCAGCAGATAGGAAATGCGCAGCCCTCCTTCCGAAGACCCCACGACCTCGGCAATCCCCGGTATTTCTTGGATTCGCATCGGGTTTTCTACCCGAATAGTTTGGGTGAATAGTCCGGCCGCTGATGCCGGGTTGGGGTCATTTTTCGCTGGAAGTTTTATCCGCATGAGTGCCGTCACTACCACCATGGTTACGATTACCCCCACCGGGTAGGCAATCGCGTATCCTACTGCGGGCTGGGCGCTGCCTCCGGCAGCATCGGTTGCTGCCGCTAAAGCTGGGGTGGTGGTTAGCGAACCGGCGAACATTCCTCCCAGTAGCGGAGAGCTCAGCCCCAAGGCTTTGCCCCCGAATGCCACCACTAGGGCGTAAACGGCAAGTAAAACGACAGCCCCAATCAAGAGAGGAGCTTGTTTGCGTAGGTCGCGGAAGAAAGAAGCGCCCGCTGCCAAGCCAATAGTATAGACAAAAAGTGTCAAGCCGATAGCGGAGACCAGGGAAAGGTTTTCTCCGAGCGCCGGGTTTAACGCTCCGACTGCCAGGCCGACGAATAAGGCCCCGGCAGCACCGAACTTTAGGGGGCCGAAAGGTATCGAACCGAATAGAGTTCCCAGGGCGATTACTAAAAATAGGGTCAATAGGGGAGAAGAAGCGAGTATTTGCATCACCCTTTCAGGATAGCGAGGATAATCTGTAAAACGCATTCTGCGATGTCAGCAAGCTGCCAGCCCGCCCTTGGCAGTGAAAAACGCGACAGAGCTAATTTCAACTCTTGCTGAACATAAAAGATTATTCCTATTAAACCTGGTTTTGGTCGTTACTTTCCGGGAAGGTGGGCGTTAGTGTGGGGAAGATTTCCCGAGCCAGGTTGTTGATTTGGGTTTGCAGTATGGGGGCGAGGCGGTTCTGTAATTCGCTGCGCTCCATGGAGGCTACCGGCTCTAACTGCACGATATAGCGCATCGTTGCTACCCCGTAAATCATAGACATCAAAATCTCAATCAGCATCGGGAAGCGTACCTCTAGCTGCCTTTTTTGTGCCGGAGGAAGATAGGGGGCAAGCGAATCGAGTAGTTGGACTACCCCTTTTTGTAGATTATCGCGGATATAGCTGCGAAACCGCTGGGTGGTTTCCGCATCGGTGATAAGCGCGCGCATCAGGGCTTTCATTCGGTCTTTGGTGAGGCGTTCCTCGTAGAGAGTGAAGGCGAAATCTAATAGCCGCTCGGCTACTCCCTCAATTCCAGGTTCCCACAGTTGGAGAACTTGTTCTAAGGGATCTAGTGGTAAATCGAAGCAATCTCGAAATAATCGCTGTTTGGAACCGAAATAGTAGCTGACCATGGCGGGGTCACAGCCTGCTTTTTTCGCGATTGAGCGCATGGTGGTTCCGTCATAGCCGCGGGCAATAAATTGGCGTTCTGCTACCTGCTTGATTTGGTCGCGCATTTTCCCGCGCGCCCCTCTCGGTCCGCGTCCCGAGTTTTTTAAGGTTGGGGTGGTTTCTTTGAGTGAGGACGAGTTTTCAGTTTTCGCAGTTCGGCTACTGTTTTTGCTGCTCGATAAGTCTTGGCTTTGACTATCTATTGCGAGTTTAGGAACTGTTGTTTTGTTGTTTATTGCTGCTTTGTTTTGGGCGACAAGTTGCTGGGGAAGCGAATTAGTTAATTTCTTTATTTCGTAATCTTCTGACTCTAATTCATCATCACCGCAGAGTTTCTTGGTTTTAGTTTTTCCTCCTTTAGGACGTTCTGGCTGGTTAATAGGGTTTTGTGGTGTTTTTGAGTTCATAGCTATATTCTAATTTCAACACCTAGTGAATTTAAGGGTTTCGTTTTAGTTTGAAGCGGTGATAACCAATCCGGAAGATGCCGTGACTAACGCGCCTGCCCCTTTTGAAATCGCGGGTGCAGACGGCTTTGCCGCAAGCGAGGGCACGCATGCGCTCAAACTGGGCATCGATATCGGTTCCACCACGGTGAAAGCGGTGCTACTTGAGGGTAGGCAAGTAGTCTTTTCCGACTATCGCCGCCACCACGCGGATATGCGCGGAGAACTGGCGGGCTTGTTGCGCGATATTAACGCCGCGCATCCGGGAATTACTGTAAAGGCCGCGGTTACCGGTTCCGGCGGGCTTTCGGTTGCTGGAGCGATGAAAGTATCTTTCGTGCAAGAAGTTATTGCCGGTACCAAAGCAGTGGGCGATACTCACCCGCAAACCGATGTGATTATCGAACTGGGCGGGGAAGACGCCAAAATCACCTATCTGCATCCCACTCCCGAACAGCGCATGAACGGCACCTGTGCCGGGGGAACCGGCGCCTTCATCGACCAGATGGCTACCTTGTTGCACACCGATGCTTCGGGTCTAGACAAACTCGCCGCGCGTGCCAATCAGCTTTACCCAATTGCCTCGCGTTGCGGGGTGTTCGCCAAAACTGACCTGCAACCCCTGCTTAACGAGGGGGCGGCGCACGAAGATCTCGCGGCCTCGATTTTTACTGCGGTCGCCACCCAAACTATTGCGGGACTGGCCTGCGGACGCCCGATTCGCGGAAACGTAATGTTCCTGGGCGGGCCGCTACACTTCCTCCCTAATCTGCGTAAAGCCTATGAGGAGCTGCTCCCCAAAGCCGATAGTTTCTTCACCCCGGAGCACGCCGAACTTTACGTGGCGCTGGGGGCAGCCTTAAGCGCTGATAAAGGGCAGCCGCGCAACCTCGAGCAGTTAATCAGCGACCTGACAACCGGGAAAATCGATACTGATTCGCAGCGGATGCGCCCGCTATTTGCTAATGAAGAAGAATTGGCCGAGTTCCGTGCTCGCCACGATAAAGAAGTAATCCCGCAGCTGCCACTATCCCAGGCGCGGGGTCGCTGCTTCCTGGGGGTAGATTCCGGGTCTACCACCATCAAAGCAGTCGTGATTGACCAGGATAAACGGATCATATTCACCCACTATGCCTCTAATGAGGGTGACCCAGTTTCGGCGGCAGTCGAGATTGTGCGGCGTATTCGCACCGAGCTGCCCGAGGGCGCCTATATTGGGCGTGCCTGTTCCACTGGTTATGGGGAGGGGCTGGTGAAAACCGCCCTCAACTTAGAGCAAGGTGAAGTAGAAACAATGGCGCATTTCCGTGCCGCTGAAGACCTGCTGCCCGGGGTTTCCTCGGTGATTGATATCGGCGGGCAGGATATGAAATATCTTAAGATTCGCGCTGGAGCCGTGGATTCTATCTCGGTGAACGAGGCTTGTTCGTCTGGTTGTGGATCTTTCTTGCAGACCTTTGCGGCCACTATGGGGACCAGCGTGCAAAGCTTTGCCGCGGATGCGGTAGCTGCCAAAGCGCCGGTGGATTTGGGGACGCGCTGCACTGTGTTTATGAACTCTTCGGTGAAACAGGCGCAAAAAGAGGGTGCCAGCCCGAAAGATATTGCGGCGGGGCTTTCCTATTCGGTGGTGCGCAACGCCCTCTATAAAGTTATTAAACTCAAAACCCCGGAAGAACTGGGCGAAAAGGTAGTTGTCCAGGGGGGAACCTTCCTTAACGATGCAGTGCTGCGGGCATTCGAACTACTAACTAAGCGGGAAGTGGTACGCCCCAATATTGCCGGTTTGATGGGCGCTTATGGGGCGGCCTTAATTGCGAAACAGGGCGATGACGGTCAGGGTGAATCCACTTTGGTCACCCTAGAGAATTTGGATAACTTCCAGGTAGAGACCACCCGCAAGACCTGTAGACTGTGTCAAAACCACTGTCAAATGACCATTTCTACTTTCTCTAATGGGGAGCGGCACGTGTCGGGGAACCGCTGCGAACGTGGCGCCTCCTTAGAAAAAGTACCCAAGAAGTCGGCACTGCCGAACCTGTTTGATTGGAAATATAAGCGGATTTTCGGGTATCGCCGCCTGACCGAAAAGAAAGCATTCCGTGGGGATATCGGGATTCCCCGGGTGTTGAATATGTATGAAAACTATCCACTGTGGTTCACGATGCTCACCAAGCTGGGCTTTAGGGTGATGGTGTCGGGACGCTCCAATCATGACCTGTTCGAGACCGGGATGGAGTCGATTCCCTCTGAAAATATCTGTTACCCCGCGAAACTGGTGCACGGGCATATCGAGTCCCTAATTAAGAAAGGGATAAAAACTATTTTTTATCCCTCGGTGATTTATGAACAACAACTGGTGGAAGGCACCGATAACTGCTTTAACTGCCCGGTGGTAGGAACCTATCCCGAGGTTATCCGTAACAATATGGAGTCGGTGCAAGATAGCGATGTTCGCCTGATCAGCCCGTTCTTGAACCTGGGGAACCGAGAGTTCCTGCCTAAACGGATCGCGGAAGTATTCGCGGATTGGAACGTGACTGAGGCGGAAGCGAAAGCTGCTTTGGATGCGGCCTGGGAAGAAGACGCCGCCGTCAAGGCAGAAATCCGGGAGAAAGGCCGGGAATCTTTAGAGTGGATTCGCGAAAACGGGGTGCGCGGGATTGTGCTCGCTGGACGTCCCTATCACCTGGATCCAGAAGTCAACCACGGGATTCCCGAGTTGATTATCGGCTTGGGGATGGCGGTATTCACCGAGGACTCGGTACTTGACGGCCGCCTGGAGCGCCCCCTGCGGGTACGTGACCAGTGGGCTTACC
>CABQYA010000119.1:0-5535 GCA_902468275.1 uncultured Urmitella sp.
AACGCTTGGCAAGGGAATCCTGCTTGGATAACTTGGGCTTGAAGCTGGGAAAAATCTACCTCATGCACGTCATCGGGGCAGATATTCCAATCCAAGCCATGCTCCTGGCTATTTTTACGTAAAGTCGCTACCGCACTGCGATCAAACTCGTTGAGAAATACATGCGGGATTCCCGCATTATGGAAACCGAGGGCAGTACCGCCACCTCCGGCAAATAAATCCACGCAGGTAGCCCGGGCAAAGGTTTTGTCTGAACGCAGCACCGTAAATGGTTTTTCTTCCCCGGTTCCTGAGAGTTTACGTTGCAGCCTTTCGATTTCAGCCACATTGAATAGACGGTTTCCCCGTCCATCACGACTAGCCTTAATCAGCCCCTGTTTAGCCCAACGGCGGATAGTATCCACCGACACATTTAGCTCCCCGGCCGCCACGCCTATTTGAACTAGTTTATTTTCCACCAACACCCCTCTTACCTAGTACCCTTGCATAGGTAAAGGTTACTATAAACAAGTTTCTTTCGGCTAAATCGGTAGGCTCGTAGTGAACAAATCTTCCATTTCGTTTTCGTCTAGTTTTACACCTTGACCCGTAATATCGGAAAAAATTCGCGGCAATGCCATATAAATTTCATGTAATGCAGTGGGACGCTCAAACACTAAGGCATAGGCAGTTACCCCGTCGCATACCCTAACTATTGATTTTTCCGAGCGTCCCGATACTTTCCAGGGACGATCATATTGTTCGGGAGTTTTTGGCACTATTTGAAACAGATAGGCAATGGCATCACTGGCACGCGCTAAAGAATCTAGGTTGTCCCAAATATTCTTTTCATCAGACGCCTTGATTGTGTTAAATCGATTTTTTACTTCCGCAAACAGCGGTTTCTCATGTAGGGGATGCAAAAATCCTGGTTTTGTTCTTAAGTCTATGGAGCCACCTGAGGCACCAGTTTCTGTCCAGTTCTCGGCCAGTCCCAGCACCCGCTGATGCCAATACCCCACATTATCGGATAAGGTCTTGTTCAAAGAGCGTTCTTTTTCAAACAGACGAGCTTGAGATACCGCCTCCCCAGCAAGAACCGCTTGTGCCACCAGAGTAAAGGGATCAGGAGGGAGAGGCTTGCGTTTTACTGGGGAAAACACTTTGGAAAAAGAAAGCTTGGTAACCTCGTACAACGCGTCTTCATCGATCCAATCTAAACCGTAAGAATGTTTCATAACCAAATAAACCCTCTTAAAAATGTGGTTTCCTCACCGGAAAAACCAGGTTGTCCTAGGCGCATGCTACCAAGTTTTCCCTCCCCGAAACATCAACGAAACTTTCGATTAAAAAATACACCGCACAGCCACTACCTAAATTCTGAGATCTTCAATCGCGAGTATTGGCTAGTTGGCTACTCCCTTGCAGGACTAAAGATGGAAGCAGCATCTTTAAAATTTTCATTCTCATCGCCTATAACCAAAATCTCGGTATTGGAATCTCGGCGTCACCGTCACCCTCTTCGTCGATAGGGTGACGAAGATGAAGAAAACTAGTGCGCGCAGGCTGGAGATACTGTTAGCCCTGGTGATGATGGCGCGGGGCACTTCGTTTGTTTTCAGCAAACTTCTGCTAGAAACCATGAGCACCTTCAACGTTTTAGCGCTGCGTTGTGGGACAGACTTCCTAGTACTGGTAGCGTTATTTGCCCGCCGCCTTGACCATGGCAAATACCGGTCCAGTAGCGCTCACCGAACACACCAGTATTGTGATGGTGCTACTCGCAACTGCCACTTTGGCGAGGGTACGTCCTAATCCCGTAATGCTGCTATCGGCATTCTTGGCGGTTGCAGGGGTAGAGATGCTGACGCTACCCGGCGGTAGCTGCGATTATAGGCGCCCTCGTACTGCAGGAAGAGTTCGGCTGGTTAGGGGCGCTGGCAGTTGCGCTAATCTTAATCGCGATTACTCTCCCCAGCTAGCTGCGTGTACCTCTAAACGCGAAAAGGTTTTACCAAAGTAATTACCAGGATATGCGACGTAAAAACCCCACTAGCTCACCGCTGATTGCACAATAATCGCCTGAAAGTGTTTTCCAATCTAATAGCAGCAATACTATTTGACCTGGAAAAACAGCTAACTGTTTTCGACGAGAATCGCGCACTTGCCGGAGGGAGCAATACTGCGTAGTATGCAGTTCGTGTCCAAAACACAGCGGCATTATTTCAACTATGCGGCAGTGATATTATCCGGGTTCCTCATCGCCCTGCTGATAGGAACCTGCCTACTAATGCTGCCGTTATCAACGGTGCATGTCGGAGGGCTACCGCTACTTCCGGCCTTATTTACCGCCACCTCTGCCCTCTGCGTTACCGGCTTAACAATTGTTGACACCGCCACCTACTGGACGGATTTCGGCAAGGTCGTGATTTTACTATTAATACAGGTAGGCGGCTTCGGGGTGATGAGTTTTGCTGCCGTGCTCGCCCAAGCAGTAATCCGCCGAGAAAGCCATAGCGCCAAGCTGGCTTCAGCGGCAGAACGGCGCAGCGTCACCGGCAGGTTGGGCGTACTGTTGCGCCGAGTACTGGGAACTTCCCTCTTGATTGAGCTACTCACCGCCATTCCCCTGACGATTCGTTTCCTGTCACTAGGGTATTCGCTGCCGCGCGCCCTCTGGCATGGGGTTTTTCATGCAGTTTCGGCCTTTAATAATGCTGGCTTCGCCCTCTATTCCGACAATATGTCTTCCTTCGTGGGCGATTGGGGGGTGTGTCTGCCCCTGATTATTGCGATCATTATCGGAGGTTTAGGATTCCCCGTTCTCTTCCAACTTCGCACCAGCCTATTCAAGCCTTATCGCTGGTCGCTGCACACTCGGATGATGATAGCTGGCACCGGTGGTCTGCTGCTATTTTCTTCCCTGCTGGTTACGGCTTTCGAGTGGCATAACCCGAAAACTTTAGGCAAACTCCCTACCTCTGATGCGATTCTGGCCGGAATATTTCAAGCAGTCCAAACCCGCACCACCGGTTTTAACTCCATAGATATTGGACAAATGCATGAACCCACCTTGTTTGCGATGGATACTTTTATGTTTATCGGGGCTGGACCGGCCGGAACTGCCGGGGGTATCAAAATCACCACCATGTTTACCCTCCTGGCGATTGTCGCTGCGGTTATCCGCGGGCGCAACCAAGCAGTAGTGTTTGGAAAAAGCATTTCTTCCGAGGTGGTGCAGCAAGCAGTCGCGGTGGTGGTGTTGGGATTTATCTTGGTGGTTACTTCCACCATTTCGATCATGTTCTTAACCCACTTCAACTTGTCACAAACCCTATTTGAAGTGTTCTCCGCTTTTGGTACCGTAGGTCTATCTACCGGAATAACGCCGCTACTTAACGATCCTTCGCAGTTAATACTTATAGCTTTAATGATTATTGGGCGCTTAGGGCCGATTACGGTTGCTACCGCACTCGCTTTCGCACCTAGTGCCTCTAAGATTTCCTTCCCCACAGAAAGGCCGATCATTGGTTAATTTCTCGAAACCTACTTATGCAGTGCTGGGCTTAGGACGCTTTGGTAGCGCCGTCGCCCGCGAGCTGATGTCAGACTATGCCGTGGTTGTCGGTATCGATTTAAACGAAACGGTAGTAAACCGTAATAACGGCATCTTGAGCCAGGTGGCACAAACCGATGCCACCGATATTGCTTCCATTACTGAGCTCGGCGTCGCTGATTGCGATGGCGTAGTAGTCGGGATTGGCGGCCCCCATGTGGAGGCCTCTATCCTCACCTGCTCGCTGCTCACCGATATGGGGGTTAAGAACCTGTGGGCAAAGTCCTCGGGAACCGCCCACGGACGTATCTTGGAACAAATTGGGGTGCCTCATATTGTTCATCCCGAGGTAGCGATGGGGCGCAGGGTTGCCCACTTGGTACGCGGGGTAAACCTGGACTACGTTGAACTGTCTTCCGGCACCGCGATGGTTAGAACTATTCTTCCCAAGTCGGCGGCCGGCTCTCTCGATGAGGTCGATCTTTGGAACCGGCACGGGGTCAAGATCGTGGCGGTACTGCGGGAAAACCAGTGGCAACCGGTGCTAGGGGCAGTAGCACTTTCCGAGGGCGACCAAGTACAGATTTACGGCGGCGCGAAACAGGTAGAAAAGTTCGCCCGCCTCGCTCCCCGACCGTAGCTGCCCTACCCTACCGCGGTCACTAACAAAAACCGGACTACCTACCTCCGCAGCCTCTACTGCAGTGGCGATAACCCAAGTAGCGGTACGGCTTACGATTCGCGGGAGTCAGTTGTTCTTTAGCGCCGCAAACCAGGAGGTAAATAATTTCATTGTCTCGGCGGCAAGTTCGTCAATTTCACTGATGGGTCTAGGATAAGCTCTCACGCCTAAAGACCATTCGATATAGCCTTGGGCTAGCCATTGCTGGTCGGGCAAATATTTTTTAGTTAGTTGCTTACGCCTGCTCCCCGGCGGCTACACCTATTTGAACTAGCTTATTTTCCACCAACACCCCTTTTACCTAGTACCCTTGCATAGGTAAAGGTTACAGTCATTTGCTCCACCTTCCCCGAAATGGGGGACTATCGGCAGAATCGTTGCTGCCGTTATCCGCGGTCGCAATAAAGCAATGGTGCTGCGGGGACAATTCAACCTCGGCGGGTTCGGTCTACGACGAGCGAGGACTATTCATGTTCTAGTAATCCCAATAGCTATAGCACAATTCTCCTGTACCGACATACCGACGAATGTCGGTATTGAATACCGCCAAGTGTCAATGTTGTAGCGCTAGCAAAAAATGGTTATCTGGCAATGCCCCTACGAGGAGACCACAGCTCATATTCCCACGCTGTGTAACCCACCATCTATAACGATGGCATGATGAAAGGAATACAAAGATGAAACTACGCAAAGTTACTCAGTTTGCTACAGCAAGTGTATGCACCCTCGCTTTATCGTTTACAGCAGTCGGAGTAGCGAACGCCGCTCCTGCAACAGAAGCCGAAACTATTTCCATTACGACAAATAACAATTATAATGTTTTAGCATCTGACGACTTCAGTGAAGATGAAAATACACAAGCAATGTACCAGCTCCTTAACTACTACGCTAATATTCCAGATGCCGTCTTAGAAAACGGAGATGCCGCATTACAAGATTGGCAGAAGCAAAACCCAATCACTACAACCCGTGCTTCTGTTCTTGGCTGTATAGGTGCAGTAGCTTGGCTGATAGGAAGTAATGTAGTTGGAGTAGCAAAAATAGTTAAAATTAAACGGCTAATTAAAGCTCTTGGAGGGGTTAAAAACGCTGTGAAATTAATGTGGAAAGCTAGCTTTAAAATAGAAAAAATGAAAGCTGCCGGTGGCGCATTAGCAGAATTAGGCGCTGAATTACTTGGGGTGTCTGGGGTGAAAAAGCAATGCTTCAGTTAGCGAGAAATGCGTTAGTTCTGTTGGGATTAATCGCAGCTTTACTAAGCGTTATCTTTGGGGTTATGACTCTAATGGGTCGCCCTAGCTTTATCTACTTAACTATG
>CABQYA010000120.1:0-5523 GCA_902468275.1 uncultured Urmitella sp.
TTTATCGAATCTGATGTAAACCCTTTCGTTGAGGTTGCGGCATATGCACATGATGAAAAGCAGCGCATCGCTAAGGCTGCATCGGAGCTAATAGCGGATCGTACGACCGTAATAATTGATATTGGAACCACAGGTGCGGCATTAGCTAGAGAACTTCGTGGTCGAGATTTAGCGGTGATTACTACCTCGTTGGCGGTAGTTGATGAATTACGAGACTCCCCCCAAACGGAACTTATCGTTCTTGGAGGAGTGCTGCGTCAATCTTACCGTTCTCTAGTAGGAAACATTCCGGAAAACGCCCTTTCTCAAATTACTGCCGATTATGCTTTCCTGGGAACGTCTGGCGTGAGATCTGATGGGATGGTATTGGATTCCACCGGTATTGAAGTACCTATTAAACACAGTATTTTGGAGCATTCGCTAAATACCTACCTATTAGCAGCCACCGATAAATTCCCTGGATCTGGCTTGTTAAATGTTACTTACATAGAGAACATGACCGGATTGGTAACCAGCGCTGATAGTTCATTACTTCCTGAACAAACTAAAAAAATAGAGGTGATTTTTGCATGAAGTTAGTAATCATTGGGGGAGGCGGATTTCGAGTACCCCAGGTTATAGAAGTTCTAAGTAGTCCGGAAGCAAAACTCCGAGTAGATGAAGTTGTTCTATATGATGTTGATTGCGCACGTACAGATGCAATCATGGCGGTTTTTAGAGGCTCAGGGTTCTTAGAGTGCTCTACCAGTCCATCGGTTTCAGCTTGTTATAACCTGTCTGAGGCTCTTGTTGATGCTGATTTTATATTCTCAGCCATGCGCATTGGGGGAACTTGTGGTCGCATTACTGACGAGCGAGTTGGCTTGGGGCATGGGGTTCTAGGTCAGGAAACCGTTGGTGTCGGTGGATATGCCTACGCCCTCCGCACTATCCCCGCAGCCCTAGAGCTGGCTCGCACTATTAAAAAGGTTGCACCGGAGAGTTGGACTATTAACTTCACTAACCCTGCCGGGATTATTACTCAAGCAATGCGAAAAATCTTGGGACATAAGGTAATCGGTATTTGTGATACCCCAATCGGTCTCATGCGCAGAGCTTGCGCGGCTTTAGGGGTAAACCAAGAGGACGTGCAATTTGATTATGTGGGATTAAATCACCTTGGTTGGCTGCGTACCTTGGTAAAAGATGGGGAAGATTTGCTTCCACAATTGCTCGCGGACGACGACTTATTGGACCATATGGAGGAAGCTCGCACTATAGGAGGAGATTGGATTCGCGCAATTGGGAAGCTACCTAATGAGTATCTTTACTACTACTATCTAAATCGCGAATCACTATCCCGTATAAAAAATGGGGCGCAAACCAGAGGGGAATTTCTTAACAGTCAGCAAAGTGGTTTTTATCGAGATGTGCTAAAAAACCCGCAAAAGGCTTGGCAGCTGTGGAATCAATATCATAATGAGCGGGAAGCCACTTATATGGCAGAATCAAGAGACCCAAATAAACGGGATGGAAGGCGTGCAGAAGATATTGCTGGAGGCGGCTACCAAGAAGTTGCTCTGGGAATTATGGAAGCACTAACTCTGGATACTCCAGCGCGAATGATTCTTAATGTAGGTAATGCTGATTGCGCAGAAACCCCGTTACTGATTTCTGAGCTAAATGCACAAGCCGTGGTGGAAGTTCCTTGTTGGGTCGATGGTAGCGGTGTTCACCCTCAGAAAGTAGCCCCGGTTACTGGCGCGGAGCTGGGATTGATAACTTCGGTTAAAGCGTGTGAAGAGTTGGTTATTGATGCGGCTATAGAAGGGGATAAGACCAAGGCCTGGCGTGCTTTCGCCTCCCATCCACTAGTAGATTCGGTATTGGTGGCTCGTAAGCTCCTAAATGACTACTGTGAGAAAAACCCGCTAATCGCCAAAGTGTTTACAAGCTAGTTACTGATTTTAGATTTTGCTGGTCGATTCGTTTTTGTTTTAGAACTATAGCTGCTTGATTTGGCATATCGTGATTATCGCTGCTGGCTGAGCCAGTGGAAGCCTCAGGGCGAAATGTATTAAGTTTACAAAGTAGCTAAAGGAGAAGCATGAGCCAAAAGGAAAATACCGGAAACGCTGGAAATACCGAAAATACCGCAAACATCGAAAACAATGCCAACAAAACCTGTGGCTGTGGCTGCGGTTGCGGAGGTAAAGGCAAAAGTAGAAAAACTGCCGAAGAAAAACGCACCGGCGAGCTAGGAGTGCCCGCAAATGGTCGTCCAGAACTAGGCGTAACTAAAAACGGTAGCTAACTGTGCAAATCTGGACACGTCCTCCCCACCTGGAAACTAACGAGCGCACGGTCGCCACTATCGGAATTTTCGATGGGGTGCATAAGGGGCATACCCGGATTATTAAAACTGTAGTATCCAGGGCGAAACGAGACGGGCTATATGCGGTGGCAGTAACCTTTTCCCCGCACCCTTCGGTTATTCATAACCCGGCCAACCCTACCGCCCTAATTCAGCCGCTCCCAGATCGGCTAGATGCTTTAGCTGCTTTAGGGCTGGATGCCACCTGGGTAGTGCCCTACACTCGCGATTTAGCTAATCATACTCCCCAACAGTTTATTGATAGGTTTTTTGTAGATGGTTTACATCTAAAAGAAATCGTGGTGGGACAAGATGTTCGTTTCGGGCGCGATAACTGTGGGGATATTGAAACCTTGCGTCAATCCGGCGCTAAACAGGACTTTCAGGTGATTGAGGTTGCCGATATTGCTGATGCTCAAGCGCGACGTTACTCCTCCACGCGGGTACGGCAATGTTTGGCAGAGGGAGACGTTCAGGGCGCCGCCCAGATTTTAGGACGCAGCTACCGGCTGCGGGGAATCGTAGAACGGGGCTTCCAACGAGGACGTCAGCTTGGTTTCCCCACCGCTAACCTGGGGCAGACTGCCGGACTGGTGATTCCCGTCAATGGGGTTTACGCGGGGCTATTGATACGTTCAGTTCCGGGCACTAACGCGGTTGAGCATTTACCGGCCGCGATTTCGGTGGGTACTAATCCGCAGTTTTCTGGAGACAAGGTTACGGTAGAAGCGCACGTGTTAGGGCGAGCCGACCTTAATCTTTATGATGAACCAGTTGCGATAGATTTTATTGCTCATCTGCGTCCGATGCTGAAACTAGAGAGTGTAGAAAAACTGCTCGCGCGAATGGATGAAGATTTGCGTTCCTGTAGCGAAATTCTAGGGGTTCCTCCAGCTGGTAGAATTAATCCTGCGGATGTAACCGCACAATAGCTCGCTAGACAGCTACTTTGCTTACCTGGTGGTAGCTGACTGCAGGAACTGATGGCAACGAAAAGCCCGATTTCCGCCCTTTTGAATCCGTAGAGGATTTATATAGCTGGTGGTGGGGCTGAATCTATCAAAACTGAAAATAAAAGACTAGGGACGCTAAAGAATGGAAACTTTGCACTTTGTAGTGGTCGTATTGAGCTTTGTGCTGCTTTCGTCAGTCCTTGACCAGATGATTTCGCGAGTCTCCCTGCCGTTGGTGCAAATCGGGATTGGTTTGCTAATGGCCGTTTTTATCAGCGGACCTCTGGAATTTAGTTTAGATCCCGAGCTGTTCTTGGTGCTCTTTATTGCTCCTTTACTCTATGATGAATCCCGAAACGTCTCTAAACGATTGCTTTATCGGCATTTTTCGGCAGTGCTAAATTTGGCGATTGGTCTGGTAATTTGCAGTTGTTTAGCTGTGGGTTTCTTCTTGAACTATTTAGAACCGTCAATCCCGCTTACGGCGGCTTTTGCATTAGGGGCAGCGTTGGGGCCGACCGATGCGGTTGCGGTAGGAGCCTTGTCGGGAACGGTAAAACTTAATTCGCGGCAAAGCACTTTACTAGCTGGTGAAGCCCTGATTAATGATGCTTCCGGGATTGTATCTTTTCAGTTCGCGGTGGCGGCTGCCGTCACTGGTGCTTTTTCTTTAACAAATGCGGCCGGAGCTTTTGCGGTTTCGTTTTTGGGGGGACTATCCCTAGGGGTGTTACTGGGGATTATATCTTTGCTGATACTAAAGGCAGTGCGCGGCATTGGTTTAGAGTCCACGGTTTTCCACGTGACTTTTGAACTGCTCTCACCTTTGGTTTTCTTTATTATTGCCGAAGAGCTGCACGTTTCCGGGATTTTAGCGGTAGTTGCCGGTGGTCTTTTGGTTACTTTACTTCCGCAGAGGACGAGTGCTTTTGCTGCTCGGGTACGCCTGGTGTCCGGTTCGGTTTGGGAAGTCGTCGCGTTCATTCTCAACGGGATTGTGTTCATCATGTTGGGTACGCAAATCCCGGGGGTGTTTAACAGTACTTGGCGTGAAAATTCTAATCCGTTATCCCTGATTGGGCTAGTTTTTGCGATAACTGCCTTAAGCGTGGTTTTACGTTTTGTATGGGTTTTGCTTTTCGATTGTCGCTACTACCTGCGTTTGCAGCGGCGGAACAAATCCTCGCTAGAGTTTACCGAGGTTTTTGCTGCCGGCAAGGTTCGCGCCCTCAAACTTATTCAAAATGCCCTGGTCACTACTTTAGCTGGACCTAAAGGGGCAGTTACCTTATCGATTGCTTTTACTTTGCCGCTGGTGACGGCGGGAGGTAAAGAGTTTCCTGCCCGCGGCGAGTTAATCTTTATTGCTTCCGGCGTTATTCTATTGACTTTGCTGATGGCTAATTTCTTGACCCCCTTGCTTACTCGTACTCCGGAAATACCTGATGATACCGAGCTTCACCAGGCACGTGCCCGGGTAAAGAAGCAGGTAATTAAGGTTTTGCGGGAACAGTTCGCGTCTCGTTCCCCTTTGGCGGTCACGGTGGTTTGTACGCGTTTGACCCGCCAAATTAATGAGGATTTGGATTCTTCTCATTCCCATAATCTCTTCCGCGAGATTCGGATTGATACTATTCGTCACCAGATGCGTTTACTCGATGAAATCGCGGATTCTGGGCAGGCAGATAAAGCGGTAGTAGCGGCTATGCGCAAAGTTTTACGTCGCTCCTTACTATTGTCAGGTTCGCAGTCTACCGCCCATCATCCTGGGAGAAGCTTGCGCGGTGTTGGTCAGTTTCTGCGTAACCGTTTAGGGGACTGGTTCAAGAAGATACGTTTAAGGTCTGGTTCTATCCCGGTAATCGAAAATCCTAATGGGATGCGGTCAATGCGTTTACAGATGGAAGAGGAAGCCATCAAGTATTTGCGTGCCCGTCAAAGCGCTACCGATGATTTGGAGCGTCAAGTTGCTAGCTATCTGCTGGAAGATCACCGAGAGATAGTTAAAGTTTTGAAGAATGATTCGCGCTCATACCGTAATGATTTGCAGGCAAAAGTCGATGACTTAGAAGAAGAGTCCTTGCGGCTGCAACTGGGGTGTATTCAGGATTTGCGGGAGGACGGTACTCTCAGTGATGATTTGGCTGATGCGCTGCGGCAAGAAGTTTACCTGTTACAAATGAATTATGCTGATGCTGGTCATTAAGCTAAAGCACC
>CABQYA010000121.1:0-5490 GCA_902468275.1 uncultured Urmitella sp.
GACTCTTGATTTATCTACCGCGACGATTTTTACCCGCTCGGTAGGGCTGGGAAAACTTTGTGCGCGTGACGTAATGACTGACCGACGTCGCATGGACACCTTAGAAGCCTCTCAAAGTGCCGAGGACGTGGTGGAGCTTTCTCGGCGTAGTGGGCATTCTCGGTTTCCAGTTCAGGGCAAGGACGCAGACGACATTCTGGGCTTGGTGCATTTGCGCCGGGCAGTGGCAATACCTTTTTCCCGGCGGGCACAAGTACCAGTTACCGCACAGTCCCTGCTGGTTAATGCGCTGCGAGTTCCCGAAACTGTGCGGCTAGCGCCACTTTTAGTGCAACTGAGAGAAGCCGATTTACAAATGGCAATTGTGGTGGACGAATATGGTGGAACTTGCGGAATAGTTACTTTAGAGGACGTTGTCGAAGAAATCGTGGGGGAAGTTGCTGACGAACATGATTTGCGCCGCCGTGGCATCCGGCTAGAGGGCAAGAACCGGTGGCTGGTAGATGGGGACTTACGTCCCGATGAGATTGCTGATCGGATAAATGTGCTTCTGCCTGATGATGGTCCTTACGAAACTGTTGCTGGTTTGATGTTGGTGCATCTAGGGAAAATTCCCGAGCCTGGCGAGAGCGTAAAAGTGCGTTCAAACACTTTGACAGTGGCAAAAATGGAAGGACGGCGTATCGAGAAAGTGTTAATTGAAGCTGCTCAGGTCAAAGAGGCAGCGGCTCAACCGGAATCCATTGGTGACTCTAAGCCGGGAAATCAGCAGCTATCAAAGGATGGTGAGAACACTGTCTGATTGGTTAGCTCTGATAATTGCGGCAGCTTTGCTGGCGGTAAACGCCTTTTTTGTTGCCGGAGAATTCGCGGTTACCTCTACTCGCCGCTCCCAAATCGAACCTCTGGTTGCGCAGGGTAAACGCGGGGCAAAAGCGGCGCTATGGGCGGTTGAACACGTATCCTTGGTGCTTGCAGTTACCCAATTGGGGATTACTCTAGCTTCTACCGGGTTGGGGGCAGTGGCAGAGCCAGCTGTTGCCCACCTAATTGTTCGCCCTCTAGAATTCTTTGCGGTTCCCTCCTCGCTAACTCACCCGATTGCTTTCGTATTAGCCCTGGTTATAGTGGTGTTCTTGCATATTTTACTGGGGGAGATGATTCCAAAGAATCTTACCGTGGCCGCTTCGGTGCGAGTATGTCTGACAGTATCGCCTTTGCTGGTTCGCATTGCTCGCGCGGTGCGCCCGGTTGTCCATGCTCTAGACTCTAACGCTAACTGGTTTGTAAAACTGTTTGGGGTTACTCCTCGTTCAGAGGTCGCCCAGTCTTTCACTATTGAAGAGGTTGCCGCCATCGTTGAGAAATCAACCCAAGCTGGTACTTTACGTGACGAGCTGGGGCTTCTTTCTGGGTCATTGGAGTTTTCTACCGAGGACGTACGGGAGGCGATGGTTCCGCGCTCGCAGTTGGTTACTTTGTCTTGGCCGCTTTCGGCTGCTGAATTTGAAGCCGAGGTAGCTAAAACCGGGTTTTCTCGTTTTCCCATCAGCGATAAGTTAGGGCAGCTAACTGGTTATCTTCACATTAAAGACGTCATTTTTGCTGATTCTATCGCCGCGCGCGAGGCTCCTTTGGAGGATTGGCGAATACGCGTCCTCCCCGAGGTTTCCCCCGATGAAGAAGTTGAGGACGCGTTGCGCCTAATGCAAAAAACCGGTGTTCATCTGGCGCAAGTTATCGAAAATGGGCAGTGTTTGGGGGCTATTTTCCTAGAGGATATCTTAGAGGAATTGGTTGGGGAAGTTCGCGACACGATGCAACGAAAAGAGAGCTTGTAATAGTAAGATATTACTTTTCAGAATCCATTTGAATCCCTAATCTTCGCAACTATCCCTAGTTATACTTGCTGAATAAAAATGTTCCTCACTTAAAGAAGAGTTTGTGATTATGGATAAGTGTCCCAGTTGTCTTGCTGCTTTTTTAAATGAAAATGGATGTTGCCCCAGCTGCGGGTATCGCTCAGATGGTCAGTTTTTGCCAGGAAATGATTCCGCGAGGCCGGTAGGGCAAAATGATGCGGGAGCTTCTGCCTCACCTGTGGGGCCCGGTCAGCCTATGGGATCTCCGATGCCGCCGGTGGCTCCAGTACCACCAGTTTCTCCTGTGGCTAGTTTTAACCCTAGTAACGATGCTGCTTCTTCGGGTAATCCCGGTTATTTCGGAGGAGCTCCGGGGCAAAATAGGAGCGCTGCCGGTTATTATCCTCCTTTTCCTAATGGGGGTAGTACCGGAGAGGATGGGAACTTACCGAGAAAGTGGTATCGCAATAAAAAGACTTTATTAACAGTAATTATTGGGGCGGTGGCAGCTATCGCCTTGGTGTCGGGGGTTGCCTATGCGGTTAGTGGTTTTCCTAAGCCAAAAACCACGGTTGCTTCCAGTCCCGACACCACGACTACCATCCCTTCTGTGTCCGAGACTCCTACCCCCGAGATTACGCTAGTGGATTTGCCTGCCAGTTTCTCAGCCGGAGATAAAACGGTTGATTCTAAGTGGCAATGGCAGGGGGGCGCAATGGTTAGCAAAATCTATAGTCAAGGTGAGCCAGAAAGCCGGGAATTCTATTTTCAAGTATGGGCTCCGCAACTAAAGGACCAGGTAGCTGATTGTGTCTTTTCTCCGGCTAAAAACGGCGAAAAGATGACCGGCACGGATGTCTCGGTAACAGCTACCTATGGGGATAAACCTACGGTTTTTGTGGTTTATACGATTCTTACCAAAGCGGTGGGGACTTCTCCAGAAACAGTTCACCTCTATGCCCAAGAACTAGAGTTGCCGTCGTGTAAGCCTAAGCCCCGCATAGACCTGCAAACCGAGGCCGATAATGTAGTCAATGATCGTCAAGACTATAAATATGAGGTCATCGGAAAATCAGAAAGTAAAATAGCGGTTGCTAAGACCTGGATTACCAAAACTGATTCTGCCTGGTCTCAGCAAGGTCATGTACAAGTCATGGCGATAACCGCAGGAGAAAAGAATGCTTCTTCTCTGCAAGAAGCGGAGGGCGAGGACGGTGAGATTTGGGTTTCATCCAGCGTTACCAATGATACTTATATGATTGTCGCAGATAAGCGGCGCGTATATTCCATTGATAACAACAAGGTGCTATTTGAACTGCCCTTCAAAATTGGTGATGGCGAGAACTACTGCGTTACTAATGAAATTTTGGGTAGTTCTTTGGCTTTATATCGACTCAGCGCGGATAAATATGTATATATCTGTGATGGACGTGTGGACGATGAAAAGCGTCTTTACCAAACCTTTTTAGTTACTGCTAGCAGCAATGAAGCTGTTCCATTTCCTAATTTTCTCAAACTTTCTGAAGATAGCCCCTATACCCGCGGCTATTGTCAGCAGTTTAAAGATGGTTCTCTGCTGGTAACCAGCGGAGACTCTAATCAGGCATTTCATATCGGCACCGACGGAACAGCAAGCGAGATATTAGACAGCGCCCAGTGGGAGCGACTTTTACATAACGACGACAGTCATTTTGGTGATGTCAATTATTTAAAGAATCAGTTCTACGCTAAAACTACTGATGAGGTAATATCAGTGGATTTAACTGGTAAAAGTGTGGACACCTTCAACTTAGAGCCCGTGGTAGCTTCAGGTGTGGATAACACCAAACTAAAATGGATTGGATGGGTATATAAAGGTGAATATTCTCAAGAATCCGTAGTGCTCACCACCGGTGACAATCCTGCTGAATCTAAGACTACCGAATAGGCAGAAAAATCTAATAGTTAGATTCCTTCCGATAAAAGGAATGAGAGTCACCGCACCAAGTCGGTTATGGATAGTGCTAACTCGCGTCCAATCAAGAAAGTGAATGAGTGCACATGTAGAGCATTGATTTCACTTTACAATCGGTATAACTGCCCGCCCTAGATAAAATGTTACAAATTCGTTATTATTTGAGGGTTAGTTAATTCTTTGGAGGAATCAGTCCATGGTAGAACCTATTTCGTCGTCGAGTACTCGCCGAATGCAGCGAGTTCGGCGTCGCCGTCACCAGCGACTGGCTGCTATTCCCCGCGCTCTCGTGCTATTAGGACTAGCGGCGGTTACTATCGTCGCTCCTCTCAGCGGATTTGTGCAAGCAAATAAACCAGGCAGCATGACCGCTCATGTTCTTTCCTTAGCGGGAGGAGAACAAAGCTGGGCAGACAGTGCAAATGCGTTGGTAGCTACTGATTCCGAGGACGGTTTGATTCCCGTTCCAGCGGCAGGAACTCGCGCTCGTATCCTGAGCGCTGATCCCCAATGCCAATTCTCAAATGTCGGGTCGGGCAATCGCGGCGACACTGTAATGTCTGATGAGGGAGCGATTCTTTTTCCTTTGCAGCAGGGAACATTTAGGCAAACTTCCTCCTTTGGTGAACGCATTCACCCGATTTCCGGAATCCGTAAACTACATACCGGAACAGATTTCGCTGCCCCCGCTGGTACCCCGATTCATGCTTTAACCGATGGTGAGGTCATGTATGTGGACATGATGCCGGGAGGGGGAAATACGGTACGTCTAAGGCATTCAATAGCGGGAAAAACCGTTTTTTCACAGTATAAACATATGCTTCCCGGTTCATTTGCGGTCAAAGTTGGGCAAAAGGTAAAAGCGGGCGACCGATTGGGGGCAGTAGGATCGACCGGAAATTCAACCGGAAATCATCTGCACCTAGAAATCATGCCAGACGGCGAAGAAAACTATATAGATCCGGTTCCCTGGCTTCAATCTCATAACTTCCGTTATTTAGGACAAAAATGCGAATAAAACCCCAGGTTATTGCGCACCGCGGAGGTGGCGGGGAAGCAATAGAAAATACTCGAGAATCCATAAAATATGCGCTTAACCAGAACGTAAGCCGTTATGAAACCGATGTGCGCGCCCTTAAAGACGGAACAATTGTGCTCCAGCATGACGAGCAACTGCTGAACCCTTGGGGAGATACTCGCCGAGTTAATGAGCTTAGCTACCAAGAATATATGTCCCTTAGAGGACCGGCGGACGAACATCCTATTTCGCTAAAACAGGCTCTAGAGGACTTTCCCAACCTGGCATATAACGTTGATATTAAAGAGCCGCGCGCCCTTGCAGGAGCGCTGCAAGTAGTATCAGAAACTACCGCCTGGCACAGGGTGATTTTTTCTTCCTTTTCTACAAATACCCTGCGTAAGCTCAGAAAGTGTTATCCGCAAGCGCAAACCGCGATGACTCCCCTAGAAGTCTTAAAAACCGTTATTGCGAGCAATACTGGTTTTAGTGGGCTGGTAGATTTCCCAGCAGCTTTCGCGCAAGTGCCGTTGCAATGGCAGGGAATCACCATTGTGAACCGCAGTTTTATTTCCCTGGCTCACAGTCGCGGAATTCGGGTCGAGCCATGGACAATTAATGAAGAAGAAGAGATGCGCCAGGTGGCAGCGATGGGA
>CABQYA010000122.1:0-5461 GCA_902468275.1 uncultured Urmitella sp.
CCCACCAAAAACAGCAGGCAACCCAGCTCAATCCCACACAAACAAAACAAAAAAACACAACTATCGAGAACACAAACAACCAAACCACAAACCAACCAAAAACAATCAGTAAAGGGTTTTGCGCGAAAAACGCGCGAGTCTCAGTCTAACAGATTTTATTTTCAACTTTCAAGTTTTTAGAAAGTGAAACAAGCCATAAAGACTTTTTCAATCTGTAAATACTAAGTCAAACAATCCCGCCCACTGAGCCAGAACCGAAGTTCTTTGCCGGGGCAACAGGTAATAACTTACACAGCCGAGAACTAAAACTTCAAACTGAGAAGCGGTGAGCTGCCACACACCCAGGTTTTACACCTATTCATGCAGGTGAGCGACCGCTAGGTTCCTTTTCCCTTTCCTAAATAGCACCAGAGAACCCGCAAGCACGTCCTCGTGAACAATCACCCTATCCGGATCCGTAACCTTTTGATTGTTTAGGTAGGCTCCGCCGTTCTTAATCGTACGAATCGCCGCGCCGCGTCCCTTCTCGAAACCTGCTTCTATCAGTAAATCTACTATATTAGTCTTGCCGATTTTTGCGGTAGCAGCCGGTAAATGGGCAGTTGCTCCCTTTAGGGTTGCGCCATCTACTTTCTGCAGGTCACCTCCACCCCACAGGGCTTCGGTCGCCGCAATCACCTGGTCAAGAGCCTTTTGCCCGTGTACCAGACGGGTAACCTCACCGGCCAGAGCCTTTTGAGCTTCTCGCTTATGGGGGCGCTCCGCTACCTCTTGCGCCAGCGCCTCAATCTCGTCTCGAGACAAGAAAGTAAAGACTTTCAAGAACCGGACAACATCTGCGTCTTCAGCTCCTAGCCAGAACTGGTAGAACTCGTAGGGAGACAGCATTTCTGGGTCAAGCCAAATCGCCCCGCCCTCAGATTTACCGAACTTGGAGCCATCAGCCTTGGTGATGAGCGGAGTCGTCATTACATGGACATCTTTGCCCTCGACCTTGTGGATTAAATCCATACCGCCAACCAGGTTGCCCCATTGATCATTCCCACCGGTTTCTAGAGTGCAGCCATAGCGACGGTATAGTTCCAAGAAATCGTAGGCCTGGAGAATCTGGTAACTGAACTCGGTATAGGAAATACCTTCGGAAGAATTAAGCCTGCGGGCTACTGCGTCTTTAGCAAGCATAGTTCCCATTCGGAAGTTCTTACCCAGGTCACGCAAAAGTCCAATCGCGCTGAGGTTTTGAATCCAATCCATGTTATTGACCATGACTGCGGGATTATCGCCCTCAAAATCAAGAAAATGGCTAATTTGCGCACGTAGGCGCTCAACCCAGGTAGCAACTACCTCTTTGGGTTGAAGCTGCCGCTCAGCCGTCATTCGCGGATCCCCAATCAATCCGGTTGCTCCCCCAACCAGGGCTAGCGGACGGTGTCCCGCATTTTGTAGGTGTCGCATCATGATTAACTGCACCAGATGCCCATGATGTAAAGAGGGAGCAGTAGGGTCGAAACCGCAATAGAAAGTAACCGCTCCGCCAGCTAGGCTAGAGCGTAGTTTTTGCAGGTCAGTATGCTGAGCCAGTAGGCCTCGCCACTGAAGTTCATCAATAATATCGCCCACGATTATCCTTTCCCTCTAGGCAAAGGGGAATCCGTCCCAATTGCCACTAGCTATTGTCTGCTCTTAGGACTTAGTTTAGCGAAGTGGAGAAAACTGATTTTCCCAGGGCTTCAATCTGGACGCAAAGCGCTTTAGCTAGCTATCCCGTATCGCGATTTTCCCGAGGACGAATTCGGAGTTTTTATCGGGTTAGCAGGGGAAACTATTTTTCAAGCAGCATATCGCCGGCTTTAATCCAGCCTTTTTTACGCATAAGTTCTGCGAAAAGTAAAGACAAAGCAGCCGGGACTATGAAATGTAGTAGCAAAATCATGCCTAATAGTGCCGGAGCTGAAGTAGTAGCTCCCATAACATTCCAAGTCATAATCTGCCCCACTAAACCGGAGGTCCCCATTCCCGAGCCAGCCGCATTTGACTCCATTTTGAACACCATAGTGGCAATAGGTCCGAGTATCGCAGAAGCCAGGGTGGGGGGAATCCAGATTAGGGGATGGCGCATAATATTGGGGACTTGCAACATGGAAGTACCGATACCCTGCGAGATCAGACCGGAAACCTTATTTTCTCGATAGGACGCGACCGCAAAACCTACCATTTGGGCGCTGCACCCTACAGTAGCTGCCCCGGCAGCTAGCCCCGACAAGCCAAGCACTATTCCTAACGCTGCGGAAGAAATCGGGAGGGTTAAAATCATGCCCATTAGCACTGCCACGATGATTCCCATAAGGAATGGTTGTCGCTCAGTCCCCCAGTTAATGATGGCTCCCAGACCGGTCATTAACCGCGAAATACCCGGACCAATCAGCAGACCAATAATCGCCCCCGAGGTGACGGTCACAAAGGGGGTTACCAGAATATCTACCGGAGTTTTACCCGAGACCAAAAGACCGAACTCGACTGCCACAAAGGAAGCTATGAATGCTCCTAAGGGCTCTCCGGGACCTTGCAGATGCATGGTGATTCCCTCAACGATTCCGCCATTTATTATTTTGGCGGCGTGCGCCCCTATCATTCCGGCTAATCCGGTACCTACTACTACGAAAGTTGAGGCTTTTAGCCGATGAGCAACGCCGATGCCGATTCCCGCACCGGTGAGTACGGAGGCTACTGACCCGATTAACACCAGGGTTTTACCGATTATTCCCGGGATAAAACCTCCAACTTGCACCATGATGGTTCCGATAATCAAGGACGCAAACAGACCGTGTGCCATCCCGGTCATAGCATCAATAAAAAATAGCGATAACCAGCCTTTTATACGTTCTTTCATCTGCGGATTTCCTTTTAGCTATTTCCCATACTTTAGTTTTCGCCTATTAGTCGAAAACTGGATTTAAGCTACCATAAGACTTTGTGAGAACACAACCTCGAGATTCAAATGGAGTCGCCGTTTATCGCCACGAGGCACTAGCTGTGGTCTTACAGATTCGCAGCCACCCAGACAATCAATGCGAAAACAATATCAGCGCCCTAGATACCCCCAGACCCCCTTGTCTACAGGTATTAGTTGCCCGCCGTTCCCATCCCCCCTTTCAGGGAATGTACGCTCTACCCTCCGGTCCGCTAGAACCAGAAGAAACCCTGGGAGCCAGCGCTTTTCGACATCTATCACAGAAAATGGACATTGACGCCCTGTCCTATATGGAGCAAATTGGTACCCGGTCTGAAGCCCGCCGTGACCCCAGCCAACGCACCGTAGCCACCGCCTATTTAGGGCTGGTTCCCGCCGGAATCAATACCGCACTTCCCGCTCACGCCCGCTGGATAAGCCTCAATCAGCTTCCAGAAATGGCCTACGACCATGCCGATATTATTGAGGAGGGCGCAGATAGGCTGCGCGCGAAACTCTCCTATACCAATATAGCGTTCGCTTTAGCTCCCCGGGATTTCACTATCGCCGAGCTAACGAACATTTATCAGGCAGCCCTGGGGCGGGAAGTTTCACCTACGAATCTACAGCGGGTACTCAGTCGGCGCGGACAGCTTATCCCCACCGGTCAGCAAGAACGCCCCGGCAATAAAGGAGGACGACCCGCCCGGCGTTATCGTTTCACGAAACAGACCCTACAGGTAACCGACCCCTTCGCGATTCTGCGTCCTTCCTAATTCCCCTAGCCTAAAGGAGGGGCTTTACCACTTATTTCCCCACGTCCTAGGGGTTTGCGGGGGGGGAAGAATTCTCCAACAGAAGCTATCTAGACGGTAAACAGGAGGGCAGAGTCTGTTAGAAATCCTTAGATTTAGCCAAGAGTTTCGGAGAAGATTCTCAGAGAAGATTCCCCGCGCTAGAGGCATATTTTTCAACAATCTGTTGCATCTGGGAGAACTTATCATCCATATCCGCAACTAATTTCTCCTGGGTACGCGCCCTATCTAAGTTGTGTTGCGGGCGGTGAATCTTAAAATAGTTATCCCCCAGCAGATAGTCAGTTAAAAAGCGCATCCCGCATTCATAGGTCATCACCTGAGCCCCCAAAGGCAACAGTTCAATCTCTAAATCAGTTAGGCTTCCTTGCAGCCCCTCCAAGAAGCCTTTAGTAAACGCCGCAAACAGCTCCATAGAACATGACACTTTAGAGAGGTCAGTTTCGTCCTCCGCGCCAGTAGAAGCTCCGAAACGAATCGAATCCCCAAAATCATTCATTGCCAGTCCCGGCATCACGGTATCCAAGTCAATGACCGCGATAGCTTTACCGGTTTCTGCATCTATTAGTACATTGTTGAGCTTGGTATCGTTGTGGGTTACCCGCAACGGCAGCTTTCCAGCTGCTTGCAAATCAGCAAATGCGTGCGCCAAATGCTCATATCGGCGATAAAAATCAATATCTTCCTTAACCTGGCTGACTCGCCCTAGTGGATTTAGAGCTATCGCCTGCTCGAACTGAGCGAAGCGATCTATAGTGTCATGGAAGCGCGGAATTACCTCGTGCAAAGAATCTGCTGGAAAATCAGCCAGGCGACGCTGAAAACTACCGAAAGCTAAACCAGACTGATAAAAATCCTGCGGATTCTCAATCAAATCTAAGGTGAAAGCATTGTCAATATAGCTGTACATCCGCCACCAGTTCCCATCGGGATCGCGGTAACAAGGATAGCCGTCAAAAGTGCGGATTATTCGCAACGTCTCCCGATCTGGGTCACCGCCCTCCTGCTGGATACGTTCCCGTAAAAACTCGGTAACTGCCGCAATGTTTTCCATTAACTGCACGGGATTAGTAAAAATATCGGTATTAATCCGCTGCAAAGTCAGTGGCAGTTCGCTGCCGTCCTCTAGGCGACATTTCGCCAACAAAGTCTCGTTGATGTGTCCCGAGCCGTAAGGGTTAGCGGTTAGGAAATCACCTTTAACCCGAAAGTTTTCAACTGCCCGCTGCACCTGTGCAACTTTTAAATCCTGCATCATCTAGTTCCTTTAACTACCGTTGACCAATCAGCCATGACAAACCCAGCAAAAAATAGCGCCCGACTTTCACCAGTTCTCAAAGAGCGAGCACGCAACCATTATCTAAGCCTACATTGCGTGCTCGCTCTTTGCGGATTAAGCAAACTGATTACTTATGTGTCTGTCCTGAATCTGCATTTTCGTGTACAGGTTTAGTTTCTTCATCCGGATGCCCCATACCGGCACTGGGATTAAACCAAGTCCACGCCAAGAAAACCAGGGCAGTAATCAGTAGCCCCACACCAGAATACATATTGGCATTAATCGGGGTGTTATTTATTCCCTCCAGATTATTGGCAACATAGTCAGGAACCGTAGCGGGTTCAATCAAAAGCCCACAGACAATCAGGAAAACCCCAATAATGCCCAGTACCAGACCACAAATAATCCGAATATCGT
>CABQYA010000123.1:0-5418 GCA_902468275.1 uncultured Urmitella sp.
TCGCGCGGCTATTGCCGGCGGGGAACTACATTTGGGCAAAGCACTCGTGGTGTTGGCGATTTGGACCATGCTTTCTTGGCTGGTTACTTTCATATCTGCTGCGCGTCGCAAGGGGCAGCGCCCTATGCCCTACGACCCCGCGCTTACTTTCAAGAAAGTTCCGCTGGTTTCTTCCCCTTTGGGTGGGGATTCCAACAACAATGTGGAAGATTTTGATCAATATACTCGCCAGGCCAAGGAAAACCAGAGCAGCTAGTTTTATCAATCCCCAGCTATACCCCGGTCTTTTCATTTAGCCTAAGGCGAACAAATCTCGCAAAAGTATAAATGAAAACATCGCAAAAGTCTAAATAAAAAGCTCGCAAAAGTGTAAGTGAAAATCTCGCAAAAGTATCAATAGAGCTGTTAGAAGCGATATAGTTAGCTTATGACATATTTATCGCGAGCAGTAGATATTTCCATACAGGAAGAGCTAACAGCAATGGGTGCTGTATTGATTGAGGGGACGCGCGGATGCGGAAAAACTGAGACAGGCCTGTTCCATGCACAGTCACATTTTCGAGTAGACCAGGCAAGCAATCGCCATCTCGCCTCCCTGAATCCGCCAGCCGCTCTCGACGGAAAAATTCCCAGGTTAGTTGATGAATGGCAACTTGCCCCAAGTCTATGGAACGAAATCCGCCACGAAATAGACAGTCGGCGCTCACCAGGACAGTTCCTCCTATCAGGCTCATCCACTCCTGCAGATTCAATTACCCGCCACACCGGAGCTGGTCGAATTTCCAGAATAAGAATGCGCCCAATGGCACTAGGAGAGTCTCACCCTCATCCGAACCAATTAACACTGTCGCAACTCCGAACTGCCCGGCAGGTGACAACTATGCCACCAACACTCACTTATACTGATTTAGCCACAGAGGCTATACGGGGTGGCTGGCCACTGCTAGTAGCTTCGAAAGCCAAAGGATATAGCCGATTTGTCCGTAATTACATAGACAATATTACCCACATTGATTTGCCACAGCTCGGAAATAATTTCAGCCCTGAACGTGTAAGCCGTTTACTTCGCTCAATCGCTCGAAACATTGCTACCGAAGCTACCCCAGTAACTTTATCAAAAGACATTTCGTCTGATGGTGGTGAACTTAGCCCCGCCAGCGTACGAACTTACCTAGATTCATTAACGCGAATTTTCGTTTTAGAAGAGCTACCTCCTTGGAGTGGAGCATTACGATCAAAATCTCGACTTAGAAAAAAGACAAAACTCCATTTCTGCGACCCTTCTCTTGCCTGCGCGGCCTTGAGAACCAATGCGAAGGCACTGGCAAACGATCCGGAATATTTTGGACAGATTTTTGAATCCATGGCAGTTCGAGACATTCGCACCTACGCGGAGCAAATTGATGCTAACTGTTTTCGCTACCGGGACGAATCAGATCTAGAAGTAGATATTTTGCTTGAGTTTGATGATGGAAACTGGGCAGGTCTTGAGGTAAAACTTGGAGAATCAGATAGCGTTATTTCTGCTGCCGAGAATAACCTTCTCCGTTTGCGGAACAGCAGAATGGTTACTCCCCCAGATTTCCTAGCCATCATAACCGGAGGCACTTCCGGGTATACCCTACCTAGCGGTGTACACGTGATTCCCCTAAGCGCCTTGGGACCTATCCGCGAAGATTAGGCATTGCCCGAAAAGTCTTTCAGGGTGCGAAAAACCCCGGGCAGTTGAGGGATACCCGGGGTTTTTCTTATTAGGTAGTAAGAGGAGCTACCCAATCATGAAGGAACGTGTAAGGCTGATAGCACCGGCAGCGCCGATGCCACCCAAGATAACGATTCCGGCGAGGGTGCCGGCGCCGCCCATACGGTCAATCGCGGAGAGATTGTTGGCCGCATAAGCTGTAGCATCAACATCGTTAGCGGCTAGGTTTCCGCTAACCTCGGTCGTGCGAGCCTGAATCTGAACGGAAGTCTGAACACCATCATTGGACAGCCCCTCGGCAGCCTGAGCGGTGAGGACACCAGCTGGAATCAAAGCAGCAGCAGCGATTCCGCAAGCAGCCATCTTCTTGATTGAAGCTTTGTTGTTCATTTCAGTCTCCCTCACGACTTGAATTCTTTCTTGTTGGTATTAATCTTACCACCCGGTTAGATGAAAGCAAGCTAATAGCCCTTATTTTTGCGTGATGTGCACCACAATTGCCAAAAACTTATAGGGCGGAAAGTATAAAAATAAGCATTTTTACCGCTTTCACCAGGGAATATAAAGATTTTTTTATTTAAGACAATATTCTATCCCCAATACTTACCATCTGGTAAGTATTGGGGATTACCGCCAAATTTCCCTTAAAAACACCTACTCCATGACCGTTATCTAATAACTTTTTCATCACTTCAAATCTTTTCGTGCCTCACCTCATAGAAATTCTACTTTCGCCAATCATTACTCCCGCTAAACACCAACCCCCAGCCAAAAACCGCACCCCCGTAAGTCACTCCCAACAAAACGAGCCCGAAAACCTCAAAAAATACGATTAACGCTTCACTTAAACCCCGAAATCCTCCCAGCTTGATAACCTAAAACAGTGAATGACATGGACAATTTTCTACCTTTAGCAGCTATGGCATCCGCCGCGATGCCCGAGACTGACTTTATTTCTCTTGCTTCCCCATATTTTGAAACCGAAGAAATGCGAGTATGTGCAGTTAAAGACACTGCCGAACGCAAATGGTTAGTCACCTGCCCAACTTCTAGCCACCTAGATGGGCAGCTGCAAACTCAAACCCGAATCATGCGGGCTCTCTCACACGATGGAGCCCGCCTCCCCTTCTCAGTGCCCTGGCCAGCACACTCGGTACGAATAGTAGGGGGAAAACACGCCCTCATCCATCCCGCATTCTCGGGTAGACCAGCGCAAGCAGAAGACTTCACAATATCGGAAAAACTCGCTACCTCCCTAGGTACTGCCCTCGCTTCCCTACATGACCTACCCGCCCGGATTTTACAGAGCGCCGATTGCCCTATTTTCACCGCCGACCAGATTCGCCGCCGTTGGCTTCACCTCTTAGACGAGGGCGCAACCACGGGCGCTATCCCCCCACGTCTTTGGCAACGCTGGGAAGAACGTTTAGAAGATACTTCCCTATGGAATTTTTCGCCAGCCTTCATTCACAATGACCTATTAGAACAACACCTATATATAGAGGACGAAACCATCAGCGGTATCACCGGATTTGGACAAGCCCAAATTGGCGACCCTGCCCGCGACCTCGCCTGGGTAGTTTCCTCCTCTTCAGATGACTTCGCTACCTGGGTGTTGGCTACCTATCGAAAACTCCGTCTAGTTGAAGACCCAAAGTTTACAACCCGCATAGAACTCCACTCCGAGCTAGTACTTCTAGAGTGGCTACTGCATGGAGTCCACGAGAACAATGACGAAATCATAGTCGATGCCCGCGAGTTAATCTCTCAACTAGCCGACACTTTGGACGCAACCGGGCTACTGCCGGCTCTACGCGAGGACCCCCTCCCCAAAACAGCCGATAGGACGAATCAGAGCGATACCCCTAATGCTGACCGGGAAGAAACCAACAACCAGGAGTCACCTACCCCTGAAGATTCAGAGGACGAGGAGGAACTAAATACCGATTCCCCAGATAATCAGGGCGAAAATGACCAACCCTAGCGGCTAGACCAAATCTGGGAACAGTTCTTCGAGTTTTTGGGGCAGATTCAGCCTTGCCCGCCAGTCCTCTAAAGGCAACAGCAACTGGTGTCTAACAAAAAATAGTGCCGCATCCACCTCGTCAAGGCGCATTCCTTTAGAAAAGGCATACACCAGGCGATAGGTATTAATCTGTTGCATATATTTTGCTACTAGCTCGCCAGCTTTGTCGCTAATAGACCCGGATTCATCGAACTGTAAAGAGTCGGTTTTCCAATCAATAATCGTGGGTTTACCGGTTGCGGGGTTCCGTAAAATAGCGTCAATTCGAGCCACCAGTTTGATAGCCATCGGAGCAGAGAACTCAACCTCGGAATCAATATATTCCCACCCGTCCTCAGGATGAATTTTCGCTTGCCTCCAACTATGCTGTAACGAGTGCAAATCCTGCCGCACCCGGCTATCGAGATTATCGGGAAGAGGATAATCATTACCCCGTTGCTGCTGATCGACCCACTGGTGAAATAAGGTGCCCACCCTAGCACCCGCAGTGGGGAAATCTGGCAAAGGACGACGCTGATTTAAGGCAAAAGCCGCGGGGTTAGCTTGTAGTTCCCTTGCCCGGGTTACGCCACTAGACACCGGCATTTGAACCTGACCTAGATACTCTTGTTCAACCCGTAAATCTCTGGTCAGCTGCAAAGCCTGACTGAGCCAAGAAGAATGACTGTTCGCCATGTCTTGTGCCTCCTCTAAATCCGAGGTGGACACTAACCGATGTAAAAAGGGGTGAGCATGAATACCGTTAATCAGCTCACTGAGTTCTCCTGCCGCCACCGAAAGCCTAGACAGCTGCGGCGATACCGCGCCCGGCCAAGGCTCTTCACGTGCGGGAGGCTCCCAGCTATCGTTTTCATCTGCTTGCCGATTACGCAGCTCGCGTAGCTTTCCGCTGCTATCGACTTCCGCCAAAAACTGGGAAGGAACCCGCTCTTTCTTGGCGGTAGCACTATGGGCGCTACCGCCAATCAACAATTTGGATTCAGCGCGCGTAAACGCCACATATGCTAGTCGCCGATCCGCTAGCTGGGAGTGAAAACCTAACGCATACTGATAACTGGTTATAACCTTGGGGTTATCGGAAAATGTTCCCTCGGTAAAGTCATAACCACTGTTCTCAATGCCACGCTCAATGGTGGGGAGAACTTGCTTATCTGGGCGCAAATCATAAGGAATCATCCCTTTATCGCTAATCCAGGCGGAATCCTTACATTCGCCCTTATTAACAGAGATAGCGGTTTTCGGTAAACTGCCACTACCGCTGCGAGACTCATCCATCCCCGGAACGGCTACCCAAGTCCATTCCAGTCCTTTCGCGGCATGGATAGTCATGAGTTGAATAGCGTTTGGATCTGGTTCTTGCAGTGGCATATCCAGTCCCGAGCCTTGCTGGTCAGCAAACTTTAGCCATTCCAAGAAACCAGGTAAATCGGCATTTACTCCACTCGCCTGGTAATCACGAGCAACCTTTACAAAGCTTTCCAAGCACCTGGCAGATACTCCCCCATCGGGACGTACTTTCACATCCAAATCTAGGCAAAGAGTAAAAATTGTGCGCTGCACCAACGAACCTAAAGAATCATGCAGGTGGCGGCGCACAGTAGCTAGTTGGGAACGTAAAATATCTAGGCGGCGATAGGCTTCTGAGCTAAAGGCACTCCCTACTCCTTTAACAGTCCAACCTGGCTGGGGT
>CABQYA010000124.1:0-5404 GCA_902468275.1 uncultured Urmitella sp.
GGATTCACTAACTTTACGACCGGGGATGCTCCTTTCGTCCACGGTTTTTGGGGAATCATGGGGGTGTTCATGATTGCCGGTTTCTCTTTCCAAGGCACCGAAATGATTGGGATTGCTGCGGGTGAAACTGAGGATCCGGAAAAGAATGTTCCCCGGGCAACTCGCGCAGTGTTCATGCGGATTCTACTGTTCTATATTGGAGCCATCGCGGTGATTGCTTTTCTGATTCCCTACACCGATCCCGCCCTCTTGCAGGGAGCCAACGCCGATTCTGACACAGCCCAAGGCTTTACCGAGGCGGTAACGAAGTCTCCATTTACGTTACTGTTTGAACGTGCGGGAATAGCAATTGCAGCGGGGGTTATGAATGCGGTAATCCTGACTTCAATTCTTTCTGCCGGTAACTCTGGGATGTATGTAGCTACGCGGATGCTCTATTCTTTGGCTAAAGAAAAGAAAGCACCGGCGATTTTCGCTCGGCTAACGGGGCATGGGGTGCCGATTGTGGCTTTGATTGCAACTACCTTGGTGGGGGCAGTGTGTTTTGCAACTTCGAGGGTGGGGACTGGTCAGGTATATGTTTGGCTGGTTAATGCTTCCGGCTTGGCTGGGTTTATCACTTGGATGGGGATTGCTTGGTCTCATTATTGTTTCCGGCGTGCCTATAAAGCTCAAGGAAAGGACGTAGCAGATTTGCCCTATAAGGCGCTTTTCTATCCGGCAGGTCCGATTATCGCTTTGATTATGTGTGCGGTGGTAGTAATAGGGCAATCCTTAGATGTGATTACCGGCGAGTTCTCGATTATGAACTTCCTGGCTATCTATATTGGCTTGCTTTTCTTCTTGGCTCTGTGGGGCGGTCACAAGTTAGTTACCCGTTCCCGGGCGGTTAATCCCCGTGAGGCAGATTTGTCCCGTCATATCTAGTTTGCGAGATTTAGATTTTTGGCTATTTAAAGGACGTTTATGGATTTTATCTGACAGGTAAACATTTCATAATCCGGTTTAGGAAGTAAATGCTGCATTATGCAAATCTGTCTTAAGGAATCCTTGAAAATTTATTAAAAATAATTGAAGTGCTATATTGAGCTGTAATCGTGAGAGCGATTTTCGCTGATTAGTCAGCTTAAAAAATGCAAACAACACTCTTGGAGGCAATAGTGAAACGACGGGGCGCATTAGCCCTTGCTTCTGCTGTTACTCTTTCCCTGGCTCTGGCCGGTTGTGGAAGCAGCAACGGCGGCTCAGCCGCAAAAGCAGATGACAAAGGAATTATCACTGTAAACACTGTAGAACCTCAGAACCCTCTGATTCCTACCTCAACCAATGAGACCGGTGGCGGTCGCGTCCTTGACGCTCTTTTCTCTGGGCTGGTTTACTACGAGCCCAAGACCGGGGAAGCAAAGAATGAACTCGCCGAATCGGTTGAGTCGAGCGATCAGGTAGTTTGGACCGTTAAGCTAAAGAAAGATGCCAAGTTCTCTGATGGTTCTCCGATTAAGGCTGACAACTACATCAAGGCTTGGAACTATGGGGCCAACCCCAAGAATGCTCAGTTGTCTTCTTCTTTCTTCGAGGTCATTAAGGGCTTTACTGCCGGTCCTACAGAAGCCGGTGCGCAGGCACCCGATGTACCGGAGCTGTCGGGTCTAAAGAAGATTGATGACTATACTTTCCAAATTACTTTGAATCAGCCAACTTCAGACTTTGCGCTGCGCCTGGGATACTCCGCTTATGCACCTCTTCCTGATGTGGCGTTCAAGGATATGAAAGCCTACGGCCAGAACCCCACGGTTACTTCCGGTCCTTACACCCTTAAGGATAAAGGCTGGAAGCACAAAGAATCCATCGAACTGGTAAAGAACGAAAACTATTCTGGTCCGCGCCAGGCAAAGAATGGCGGGCTTACTTTCAAGATTTATCTGAAGACTGATGCTGCCTACGCCGATGTGCAATCTGGTCAGCTGGACGTGCTTGATGAGTTGCCTGCCGCTGCATTCAGCACTTTCAAATCTGATTTCCCGGAATCTAACGCTAATCAGCCAGTAGCTATTTTCCAGTCTTTCACCATTCCCGATCGGATAAAGCACTTCGGAATGGACGAGGAAGGTCGTCTGCGTCGTCAAGCCATCGCTTACGCAATCGATCGCGAGACTATCTGCAAGACCATCTTCCAAGACACCCGGGTACCGGCCAAAGACTTCACCTCTCCGTCTATGCCTAACTATGAAAAGGTAATGAAACAGACCAAGGGAGGCGAAGTTCTAAAGTTCGATAAAGCCAAGGCAAAAGAACTGTGGGCAAAAGCCGATGCCATCTCTAAGTATGACGACACCTTTACCATTGGTTACAACTCCGATTCTTCCCACAAAGATTGGGTAGACGCAGTTGCTAACCAGCTAAAGAATAACCTGGGTATTAAAGCTGAAGGGGAAGCGTTCCCTGATTTCAAAGGCTTGCGCGATGCCATCACCAAGCAAACCATTAAAGGTGCGTTCCGTTCTGGTTGGCAGGCAGATTACCCCGGTATGAGTAACTTCTTGGAACCACTTTACTCCAAGAACGGAAACTCTAACGATGGTAAATACAATAACGAACAGTTCAACAAACTGATGATTGATATTGCGAAACTTCCGGTGGGAGATGAGCAAGACATGAAGTTTGCTGAAGCACAAAGTATTTTGTTTACCGATCTTCCGGCTATTCCGCTGTGGTACTCCAACGTAGTAGGTGTATGGAACAAAGATAACGTTTCCAATGTTGCCTTCAACTGGAAGAGTGAGCCGGTTTACTACGAGATTACCAAGAACGCTAAGTAGTCTCTAGTTCTAGTCGAACTGGCTACTGTAGCAGCAAATAATCCTCTGGGGGCGGTGATTTCTTATCGCCGCCCCCAGATTTATTTTTTCCTCAATCAAATATCACGATAGAGTAAAAGGCAGCTTATTGATAAGGAGATACCTATGCTCAGATACATAGGGCGTCGTCTACTTCAGATGATCCCGGTATTCTTTGGGGCAACGTTCCTGATATTCGCCATGGTCTATGCCATGCCGGGCGATCCGGTACAGGCACTAGGCGGCGACAAAGGACTTCCGCCCTCGGTCGCAGCTCAGATTAGGGCAGAGTACAACCTGGATAAGCCGCTTTGGATGCAGTATTTGCTCTATCTAAAGGGGATATTGACTTTAGACTTTGGAAAGACATTCTCCGGACTGGAAGTAACAGACGTGATGGCTGGCGCTTTCCCGGTAACGATTCAGTTAGCTTTCATGGCTATCTTCTTTGAAGCAGTTATCGGTATCGTGTTCGGCTTTCTCGCCGGTCGCAAAAAAGGGAAAATCTTTGATTCGACCGTGCTAGTGCTTTCTCTGGTAGTAATCGCCGTTCCCACCTTTGTTATCGGTTTTCTGCTTCAATTCCTCTTTGGGGTAAAGATGGGTTGGCTACCCACCACAGTGGGCAGTAACGTTAGCTTCCAGTCTTTATTGATGCCCGCAATAGTGTTGGGCGCGGTTTCTTGTGCCTACGTTATTCGCTTAACGCGTCAAGAAGTATCCGAAAACCTCACGGCGGATTATGTTCGTACTGCTCGAGCTAAAGGTATTCCCGAAAGCCGGGTTATGACCCATCACGTGCTGCGCAACTCCCTGATTCCGGTAGCCACTTTCCTAGGTGGAGACCTGGGGTCTCTTATGACCGGAGCAATCGTCACCGAGGGTATCTTCGCTATTAACGGAGTCGGGGGCACCCTTTACCAAGCTATTTTACGTGGTGAAGCTGCTACCGTAGTTTCTATTACCACCGTTCTGGTTCTGGTCTATATTGTGGCTAATCTGCTCGTAGACCTGTTATACGCTGTACTAGATCCGAGGATTCGCTATGAGTAACCAAAAACTTCCCGGACAAGAACATTACGTAAATAAAGTTGATGAAACCGGTCTGGGCGCTGTAGATGCAGTAGCTGATGAATCAGCTCCCTCCTCGGTATGGGGAGAAGCCTGGAAACAGCTGCGCCGGCGACCACTATTTTGGGTTGCAGCTACCATCATCGTGATTGCGGTGCTAATGGCACTTGTACCCCAGCTATTCACCTCTCAAGACCCCGCGTATTGCACCTTAGAGAATTCCATTAAGGGGCCGACCAAGGGGCATATTTTCGGGTTTGATAAGCAAGGCTGCGACCTTTATTCCCGAATTATCTACGGAGCACGTGCCTCAATCGCAGTTGGGATTTTCTCTACCCTGACTGCTACGGTAATCGGGGTAATATTTGGGTCACTGGCCGGGTATTTCGGCGGTATTCTAGATGCCATCCTCTCCCGAATTGTAGATATCTTCTTTGCTATCCCCATGGTTTTAGCTGCCATCGTGATTATGCAGATGTTCAAGGAACACCGTTCCATCTGGATGGTAGTGATTGTTTTAGGAATCTTCGGGTGGACACAAATTGCACGTATTAGTCGCGGAGCAGTGCTGTCTATCAAGAATGAAGAATACGTAACCGCGGCTCGTACTCTAGGGGTTTCGGATATAAAGATTCTGCTTCGGCATATTTTGCCTAATGCGGCGGCACCGGTGATTGTTTACGCTACCGTGGCGCTGGGCACCTTTATCGTGGCGGAAGCAACGCTATCCTTTATGGGGATTGGACTACCGTCCTCCATCGTTTCTTGGGGCGGAGATATTTCGACTGCTCAGGCGCAACTGCGGGTAGCTCCGATGGTGCTGTTCTTACCATCGATTGCCCTAGCAATGACTGTTTTGAGCTTCATTATGATGGGCGACGTGGTACGCGACGCGCTCGATCCGAACCAGAGGAAACAATAATATGACCGAGCCAAAGATTGATACTATGCCTAAAGACGCGGGTGATGGAATGAATATGGATAACGCCGCTGCGCCCTCACCCCTGTTGGAAGTAAAAGATTTAGAGGTTACTTTCCGTTCCACTACCGGGGTAGTCCCGGCGGTGCGCAAAGCAAATTTGACGCTTTACCGGGGACAAACCGTTGCGATTGTAGGCGAATCCGGGTCAGGGAAATCAACCCTAGCGGCTGCCATTATTGGTCTGCTACCGGGAACGGGGAGAGTCTCTGGCGGTTCCATAAAGTTTGATGGGCGGGAGCTAACTACCCTGACTGCCAAGGAAATGCAGCAGGTACGGGGGGCTCAAATCGGAATGGTCCCACAAGACCCGATGTCGAATCTTAACCCGGTTTGGAAAATAGGCTCTCAAGTTGAAGAAGCTCTGAAGTTTAACGAGGCCACTAAAGATAAAGATATTCATGAACAGGCGATGCAGGCATTAAAAGATGCCGGGCTACCTGATGCTGAGGCTCGTTCAAAGCAATATCCGCACGAGTTTTCAGGTGGTATGCGTCAGCGAGCCTTAATCGCGATT
>CABQYA010000125.1:0-5352 GCA_902468275.1 uncultured Urmitella sp.
TAATCGCCTGACCAATACTCTTTTCAACCCGTTTATTAGTGTCGGCATCACAATAGGTTATTACCGGGATAAATCCCTTAGCACTTAAAGAAGGGTAACCCAATAAAACATGAGAAAGACGAACTAAGGCATGGTTAGAGTGCCTTAGGTTTAGCTCAACCTGGGTATTATCTAGAAAGTCAAAAGGATTTTCTCTGTTTCGATTCTCCGGTAAATCATAGCGAGCTTTTCTCACTTGAGATTTTGTGTTTCGAGGATGATCTACTACCACTGCCCGCCAAGCAGATGGCAAATCCGGTAGAACTTCCCGCAGCGTGCGGGCATTAGGAGACTGATTCCAAGAACAAAAGGCAATATCACCCATTTCCTCATAAGGTGAAAAATAGACTCTTGAATTATCAAAAATCGATTTGGCTGCCTCGGAAAGGATAATAACGGTAAACACTGGCTAATCCTCACTTGTATTGTGTGCTAGTCACCGTAGGCGGGGCAGGTTATTTCTAACCGAGTAAACCCCTGGTTACGCTACGGTGACCAGCACCATCAAAACACTCTTACACTTGCGGGCATTAGCCAAGTTTCCTGCTAATATACATAGCTGCCTTCTCAACGTCCACGTATTCGTCCTTGTCAGCAAGATTTAGCACCGGCAGTAGCACCGTGTTCAGCTTGTTCGCAAATGAGCTACCAGATACCGCCAGGTATCCATCTATATTCTGAGCAAACATTTCCAGCTGCTGACACAGAACTTCACTAACATTTCGGTGAGATTCTTCTTCAGAACTGAGCAAGACAACCCGGTCTTTAACATAATTGACTAGATTGTCGGACAAAGTATAGGCTAGCTCGTCAATATACTCTTCAGTAGGTGTCGATAATGACACATAAGCAACCACGTCAAAGATAGAGGCTTTCCCAGAGGGGAATTCCTCGGGATAGGTCGAGTACAGCTGCTGGAGGTCAATTCCCTCTTTGAGAGCTTCCCCTAAATATGTTTTCTCAAAAGTAACCCTTTGTTCCTGTTGAGAACGCCGCTCACGCCTACCCAAAACATAGGAAATAATCTGCCTAACTGCCACAGGGCTATTGGTTAAAGCATCCAATACCTCATAGAACTTATCGCAAGGAGTACCATTTGAGACAATAAAATCTTCCGGCAATCCACCATCGTCAGGTTTATAGCGATATACCCGATTAGTGCCGTTTAGGGCATGACTCCATTGAATTCTGCCAAACACTAACCCGAGTAAGAGCGAGATATGAATTTCTCTAAGCTGCTTCGCCTGATTCTTTTCATCTAAATCAGGTAGTTCGGAAATCGAATGCCAACGCCGATCAATATGCGGGGTAATTACTTTCGTCTCCCCTACGGTCGGTTTAATCTCTGAGACTAGATTGTAGTAAGCGGAGAAATACTCCCCCGCGGTGCGATGAGTTGTGATGTCATTTAGAGGCGGGGCAAACTTTGATAAATCGCAGGCGCGAATACCATAAATTGCATTGTAGAATAGGATTTCTTGCGGACTAATATCCCCGTCGGTTTCCCCTCCATAGTCACCTAAGATTTCCCGCACCAGCGATTCGCGTTTCGGATTATTTTCCCCTTCTAAGACTTTGTTATAGGCGCAAGCCTCAATCGGATGCCGTTCTTCTCCTAGGGGCTGTTCTATGAAAGGAGAGGCTAAACGTTTAACTTTATTGATTTCTTCAATCACGTAGTGTCGTACATTTTCCGCTTCGTAACTGCGGGTTTCCACTCGATATTCGCGTTCAAGAGCATCTATTACATCAAGTTTAATAATCTCGCTATGATTCTTCATTACTTGATCGGAGAAATACCCTAGCATCACATTGTTATACAAATCTTTAAAGTAGTTTTCGTCCTTGTCATCGGTTAGCATCGCATAGCGTCGCACCGAGTTATAGATATTTAGGGACAGCTCTGAATCTATCGAATTAACCCCTCCCGTATAGGGAGTGTTGTTAATAATACTGCGCAAGCAATTAGAACTGGCGTAGACGTATCGGGTAGTCGAGCCGGTGAGATTATCGTATTTAACCATGTCTTGACCTAGAGTTACTTCCAGTTTTTTGAGGTTGTTCTCTAGAGAGTTAAATAGCTTTTCAAATGCGTCAATTACGCCTTTGACGTATTCCATAGCGTCAGCGATAACTCTTTGGAATATCAAAGCTTTACGGTATTCACCGATATTGTTTAAATAATTGGATAGCGCTGTGGCGATTGCTTGCTGTTCGGCGCTGGGTTTGCGAGTAATACGCTGAGCTATGCTCTTCTTACGCATCGCGAAATCAGCTGCCGTTTCAACTTTGTCGTCGGTAGAGGGATCGTCAAAGTTATTCCGTTCAAATTCATCAAAGAACTTGATTAACCCTTCTTCTCCTTCTAATTCACGATTAGTTTTCTTTTGCAACAGTTCAAGCTTTTTGAGAACTTGATAGAGGAAGTATCTACAAGATACCGGGTGCATAAAGCTCTTTTTAACCGGTTCAACCATATAGCTTTCAATTCTATTTGGAAGAGAATTACCGGCTACAATTTCGTCTTCATCTGCTTTGAATAGGGTATAACCAATAACACCTGCTTGTTCTTCAGCCTCGTTCTCAGTAATGATTTTCAACTTTTCCAGGTCATTAAAGACCATGGCGTATTCTTCGCCATCAGTTTTTTCTTGCAACTCCATAATGGCTGAACGCAAATCATCTTCGCGGGTATCAGCAATCTGACTGAGATCGGGAGTGGAAATATAACTATTCAAAGCATTTATATAGGCATCCCACTGATTACCAAGATTAGTTACCCCATCCTCGGAAAAGACTAAGGTTTGATTCTTAACCGACTTAGCGAAAGGATCTTTTTGTTTCGCCAAACTGTCGATGGTGTTAATAAATTCTGCCCCCCGGTCAATATCTCGGGCAGTTAGACCGCTTTCCCTTTGTTTAGCTAAAGCTTTTTGCCTTTCTTTATAGGCTTCATCAAATTTAAGCCATTGCCTAGAAAGCACTTGCTGTGCCCAGGTTTTACCGATTACGTCTCTAATGTGTTTCCAGGGATATACCAGACGGGAAGCGCCTGCACCTGCATAGCGGTTACGCCCATTGTTCTTTATTATTTCGCGTAAAACGTTATCTTCCCGTGAATTTGATTTCTTTGACATCGGTCCAATAGCCAAAGTGTAAATGCAGGTTGCCGCATGGTCTAGATAAGACACAAAAGAATCTAGACTTCCTCCGCTCTTGTTGTTGGCATCAAATAAGAAACAGAAATCATAAGGCATAGCCTCGACTGCTTCCACTCCCTCGGCACCAACCCTTGGGAACTCAAACTTTAGGTTGCGATACTGGCTAGGTAAAGTGTGGTCACCTTTCATAAGAAAAGCATCTAGTTCCCGAACTGTTGCGTAAGCATTTACCTGCAAGTTGTGTTGTTCTTCGGAGGCCTTAATCACTTTATAGAACACATCAGGCTGAATAAAAAAGCCTCTGGTAATTGCTTTAGCTTTCGGGTATTTCGCATTTAAGTAGCTAGCCAGGTAGAGAGCCACCGGCAAAATCAGTCCGGAACCAGTACCCCCAGCAAGCGAAGAGGTAATAATCACCCGCAGAGATTGCTCTTCTTGATCTTTATCAATTCTGAATAAAGTTTCAATCGCCTTATGCAATTGATCAAGATGGGAGCTCTTCAAAGTAGTTTCAAAAGCTAAACGAGAAATGGCTCTAACCTGGGCAGCTCCCTCGGTTAAAGATTTACGATTCATCAGTTCGTTAATCGGGAACCATTTATCTCGAGCATTAGTATTGATTCCCAGATAATCACCGACCCGGCTATTGGTAGAGGTTTGCACCGTGTACATTTCCGGATGATCCTGCTTGATTTTCCCCAAGTCGTTGGCGTCGGTATCGAATACGACAAATGCGATACGTTCCGATTGATTAGAACCAGATTCTCGCACCTTTTGCGAGACTTTTTTTACAATCTGCGAACCGGTTCCGCCCAGTCCTAGAATCAAAGTAGGTGCAATCGACATTTCTTTTTCCTTTCAAATCGGCGTATTAGATATTAGAAGTTATTTACTTTTTTATATTAAGATTTGCAGAATAGCTTTTTCCAGAACCCGAAATACTTGATTTAACTTTACTATTCACATTAAACATAGGATGAGTTTTATCCTTTACATCCAGTTTTCTTCCATTGATAGTTACTGACATATTTTCGCGAGCAGCTAAGGCTTTCCAATTCAATATTTTGATACGTCCTTTTCGCGCAGCCTTTAGCTTCATAGGAGGGAACCCTGAAACACCTCGCGGCACGTACCTAAAACTTGCGGTATCAGCCACGAAAGGTAATGCTCTGCGTAAACGTGATTTAACAAAGTTTCCGCTACCCTTATTTGAACCTAGCGAGACCAAATTATCGTCACTGATATTAACTTTTGGAGATGAAACAATTCTCTTGGAAAAACGGGGCTTGAATATATACCCCATGAGTAGCAGCAGAGCTAGTAAACAAAGCAGCCATTTCCATCCTTGAGTTAATATCCAGTTTTTTATACGATCAAAGAGAGAGATATCATTTTTTACATTAATTGAAGTATCAAATACCGCTTTACTTAACTGCTTTTCATAACTATGTTTTGCCTCTATATGTAGCAGTATATTCCCAGTATCTGCCTTATAGATATCCCCATCGGGTGCTTTAGGCAGTATGAACACTTCACCGTTCTTATCACCTTTCTTTACCGCAAACTCCATTCTTTTTGGGGAGGTTACTTTAATATCGCCATCTTTTATTTGTTTCCACTCTGCCTCGGGGAAGGAAATAATCTTGCCATCTTTCTTTTCCCCATATTGCAGTTTTAAGGCATCATTGGGAATCTTGTAATCATTTAGCTTACTGACCTGATAGGTCTGACTATCACCTTGAATACCCGCCGGCGGAGCTGGGCGATAGACCTGTAAGTCGATTTTTGCTTCAGAAGTGCTACCGCTGAGATATTTAGCTTTAACATTAAATTGGGTTGAACCGGCACTTAACTCTATCTGATCACCGCTGGCAAAATTATCGGCTACAACTTTACCGTTATTAATAACTTTTGCATTATATTTAACATCACCCAAGAGTGGTGACTTATCTATAAAGTTACATTTCTTATCCATAAAGCCGTATTTAACGGTGTACTTGCCACCTACGATTTCGCCACTTTTTACTGGCTTTCCTTTTGCATCAGACAGCTGTACTCCGAATGAGACATAGGGTTTATAGAATATTTCTACAGTTTGCGCCCCGTCTAGAGAGACAGCCCCATTACCAGCAGGAAGTTTACTAAATGTTGC
>CABQYA010000126.1:0-5292 GCA_902468275.1 uncultured Urmitella sp.
CCCGCCTCTACAACGCACAGTTCACCAAAGGTGACATAGATGGGTGATTGAATCGCGCAGGGCAGGGGCTGGCTCGGAAACATGGTGTAGCGCGGGGGTTAGGTTTTTCCTCCCGCCCAAAAACTCGAAAAATGCTCATGCATTTTCCGAGTTTTACGCCCGCCTAGCCTGTTCGGATAAAACCTAACCCCCGCGCCCCTTTGATTCCGACTCGGGAAAACCTAGTTTCAGCGCTTTCTTCGCCATTCATGTCTGTGTTTTGGTGTGCTGTGCGTTGGAAGCTGCGGGTCTGAAGAAGTAAAAGTACCTGTATGTTCGATTCCTCGTAGATGCTAAGAATGGAATTTGTTGTGGTGGCTAAATGGGTGTGTTTCCGATGTTGGGGTGGTGGTTAAGACCGTGGCTTTGCCGGCCGCGCCTCTTTCTTCCCCATTGATGTCTATGTTTGCTATTTCTACTGGTGGGTGACCTTGATTTTCCTGTTGCTTTTACGTGCGGAGGGTAGATTTTATCCGAGTGGGTGCGGTGGGCATAAGAATTCGGAAAACGCCGCTACGTTTTCCGAATTTCTTGGGCAGGAGGGAAAATCTACCCTCCGCGCCTACATAGATGAAACTGCCTTCGCTTCCTCATCTTTGTCTGGATTGGCATACTCGCGCGTTCAAGGATTGGTCTGCAATCACCTAATTTCGCCAAATCCACCAACGGAACGGCGCCAAATCCACCAGTCAAATCGCGCCAATTCCATCAGTATGGAATATAGATACTGGTAGTAAAGATTTGTGAGTCTCGCATTTCTAAGCTAGAAAGCGTGCTAGCTAGGGGGCGTTCTCGACTCTAAAGCACCTTGGAGAAGAAGTCTTGGGTGCGGGGGTTCTGGGGGTGGTTGATTACCTGTTCAGGGGTACCCTGCTCCAAGATTTTACCTTCGTCCATGAACACGACGTGGTCGGCGACTTCCCGGGCAAAACCAATCTCGTGGGTAACCACAATCATGGTCATCCCGCCGCGTGCCAAATCCTGCATGACCGACAACACTTCCCCCACTAGCTCGGGATCGAGGGCGGAAGTGGGTTCGTCAAACAGCATTAGCTCGGGTTCCATGGCGAGGGCGCGGGCAATCGCGACCCGCTGCTGCTGCCCACCCGATAGCTGGGAGGGGTAGTGGTCGTCACGGTCAGAGAGCCCTACTCGTTCCAGCAGTTCTAAGGCTTGTGATTTCGCTTTTTGTTTAGATAGCCCTTTAACCTGCATCGGGGCTTCCATCACGTTCTCAAGTGCGGTCTTGTGGGGGAAAAGGTTGAAACGCTGAAAAACCATCCCAACTTTTGCGCGTTGCCGAGCAATTTCTTTGTCCGGTAGCTTACGCAGTAGTTTTCCTTCAGAGGTAATTGACCCCCGTTTACGATCTAAAAGGGCGCGTATGGGGTTGGAGGAAGGGTTCTCTTCGACCATGCCCAAGAGTTCACCATTCAGGTAGATGCGTCCTCCAGACACCTGCTCTAATTCGTTAATGCAGCGTAGTAAGGTAGATTTTCCTGACCCGGAAGGTCCTAGTAGAACGCAGACTTCTCCTCGTTTAACCTCTAAATCTACGCCCTTAAGCACATGTAAATCATCGAAAAACTTATGTGCTGCCTGAACCTTAACCATTAGGTCGCTGGATTCATCTGTTTTGTTCATATTGCTCATGGTGTGTACTCGATAAATGGGTCGTCTTTTGTGGTTCCGGCGGCATTAACCGCGCGTTGTTTAGCGGAGCCAAACAGTTTCTTGCCGGCTTTATCTCCGGTACGGTTATCAAAGCCGCGCCCATAGTAGCGTTCAATATAGCTTTGCCCCACCATCAAGATGGAAGTAATAGTTAAATACCAGATAGCTGCCACAATCAGCAGCGGTATGGGCAGGAAATTTCGATTTCCAATTGTCGAGGCAGCATAGGTGAGCTCTAAGGTGAAGGGTACTGCGAGTACGAGTGAGGTGGTTTTCAGCATGGAAATAGTTTCGTTGCCGGTTGGGGGTACGATTACTCGCATTGCTTGTGGCAAAATAATTCGGCGCATGATTTGTCCTCGCCGCATCCCCAAAGCGCTGGCAGCTTCCGCCTGTCCGGGGTCAATCGAGTTCAGACCGGAACGAACAATCTCAGACAGGTATGCGCCCTCGTTAAGTCCTAAGCCCAATACCGCTGCTACCCCCGCATTTAGGATGGTGGCGGTGTCGAACTGGAAAAACTCTGGTCCAAAGGGAATGCCGAGGGAGAGTTTGTTGTAGAGAGTGGGGATAAGTCCCCAAAAGATTAGCTGAGTGTAAATCGGTGTTCCCCGGAAAAACCAGATATAGAACCAGGCAACCGCTTTCATAATCGGGTTGGTGGATTTACGCATAATCGCCATGGTTACGGCGAGGGTTACCCCGATTAGCATGGCTAGTACCGTTAGCAGCAGGGTGTATAGGACGCCGCGAACAACTGATGGGTGGAAAAGGTATTTAGCCACCATGTCCCAGCGGTAGTTTTCGTTAGAGATAAGACCGTGGATAATCATAGCGGCTACTATCGCTACGATGATGGCGGAGAGCGCCCGCCCCAGTGAGAATACTGGGCGCGGGCAGCTGAGCTCCACTTGGTCTTTATATTTTTGACCGTTCACGTTTACAACCTTAACGCTAGTCCACGGCGGGGTTTAGTTCGGCTTTATCTTTGAGAGCGTCTTGAGCTCCATATAGGGTGAAGATTTTTTTGAGCGTGCCATCGTCCATGAGTTTTTGGATTGCTGCCTGGACGGCTTTGGCTAACTGCTCGTTATTCTTGGCGACTACTACCCCGTGTAGGGCGGTGTCGAAAGGCTCTCCGACTTGTTCGATTTGTCCACCGGTCATTTTGACTGCGTAGCCAACTACGGGGGAGTCAGCTAGGGTGGCATCGTATTGTTTGCCGACTACTTTCTGGGTGACCTCGGTCTGTAGTTTATGAGGTTTAATGCTGATGGCTTTTTTGCCGTCATCGGTACACTTTTTAGAGAGGGCTTCGATGGCTTCGTGCTGGGCCGTCCCAGTTTGTACCCCGATGGTTTTGCCGCAGGGGTCTTTGGGGTCGAATTTTTGGGGATTGCCTTTGGGTACGCCGTATGAGAAGCCAACTTCGGCGTAGGAAATCATGTTTGCTTGGGCTTCGCGTTCTTTCGAGACGGTGAAAGCGGAAACGCCGATATCGAATTTGCTTCCGATTTGAGGTAGGAGGGAATCAAACTCGGCGTGGGTGGTGGTGCCCTCTTTTAGCCCCATTACTTTCGCTATTGCTTTAACCATATCCACGTCGTATCCGGTTGGGGTTTGACCGTCTTCTTTTTTGAATTCGGCGGGTGCGTAATCGGTGGAGGCTCCATTTTTGAGGACGCCGGCATCTTTAATGTTTTGGGGTACTAATTTTTGGATTTCCGGGTCTGCTTTGATGCTGGAAACGTCGAAGCCTTTTTCGCCGGGGTCTGTGCTTTGCCCGGCGGTATTGTCGCTCCCGGAGGTACAGGCTGCTAAACCAAGGGAGGCGAGTGAGATGGCGGCGAGAGCTGCTAGTTTACGTTTCATGATATCTCCAATCTCTAACGTCTTTAGAAAGTATGCAATACTCTGAATAATTATGCAAACAATTTCGGGTTATCTGTGGTGGGTATCTCTTTGAGGGCGAGTGTTGAGATTTTTAGGGAGAGGGCGGCCGGTGCTCCCCGGTAGGAAAAGCCCGCTATGCTAGGGACGTGAATGAACACTGCTCCCGCAGGTCGTGGCGGGTCGTATTCCTGGTAATTCTGTCCTTAGCGATGACATTACTGTCCCCGCTGGGTGCGCAGGCAAGCGAAAATCCGCGCGTCCTCGTCCTCATAACCTCCGGTCTTTCCTGGTCAGACGTGAACCCGCAAGAAAAAGTGGGGAAGCAGTTCCTAGATGCGCTAGGCTCTGCCCGTGTCGCTAACTTGATTCGCCATAATGCAGCTAAAACTACCTGTCCTCTCGATGGATACCTCACTTTGTCTAGCGGGATGCGTGTAACTGCTACCGAAGGGCGAAGCAGCGGGCATTGCCCTGATATCCCTGAGCTGAGTGCCGGCACATTTTCGAGTACGCAAATAAAAGAATGGGCTAAAGATGCCCGGCAGCAAAATGACCGTGCCACTCCTGGAGCTTTGGGACAAAAGCTAGCTGAGCACAGCAAACAGGTGTATGCGATTGGTATAGGAGCTGCAATTGCTGCCATGGATACTTCTGGACAAGTTGTTAACTATAGCCCAAGAGCTGATCTTTCTAACTTTGCTTCGCAAATTAAAACAGCCATGGAACAATCGGAAGTGACCATTGTTGATGTGGGGCAGGTTTCTTCTAGTAGAGACATAAAAGTTTCTCCTACCTCCTTAAATGCCACTCCTGCTGATGGTCTGCCAGGGGCAGATAGGGTAGAAAAAGTCCAAAGTAGTCAGATTTTACAGGCTTTGACAGCTGGTTTACAGGCAGCAAAAGATTCAGATTTAGTTTTCGGGCTAGATGTTGCCGATTATTCTGCTCACCCCCACCTGGGAATGGCGTTCGTACGCGGCCCAAAGAGCGAATCTGGGATTATTCGCTCGTCCTCTACCCGGCAACTGGGATTAACGTCCACTGTGGACTTCACTCAACAAATTTTGGTTGCCAATGGGGTTAATGATGCTGATTACTTAATAGGGGGAAATTTCAGTATCGGGCGCGATTATGGGATGAGTGACAATCTTGACTGGCTTCGTAATCAGTCGTTGCGCGCTGACCAGGCAACTATCCTGCAAGCTCGTTTCATCGTCCTAATCGGGGTAACTTTGCTGCTTTCCATAGCTTTGTTAATAGTATTGCAGCGCAGATTGTCCCGACCTATTACGCGAGGTAAGCAATTGGTGGGGGTACATCTGTGTCTAAGTGCCAGTCTCCTCGGCCCTGCTAGCGCATTAGCGGCCAATATCCCGGCAAAACTATTAGGGGCGACCGGCGGTAACTTTAGCGCCAATGCGCTGAAAATGTCGGTTCCGCTGCTTAGTCTGCAATTTTTCTGGGTAGTAATCATGATTGCCCTTATTCTCTCAGCTCTTTGTCTGGCACTAGGAAGTCTGATTGCCAAGAAAATCCAGTTCCTGCGCTACTCGGCACCGGTGATAGTAGCTGCTTGCTTTATCATCATCTGGATTTTGGTGAGCCTCTTAACTGGATCGCCAGACCAGATTTCTACTATGTTTTCCTCGCCGGCAACCTCAGCTACCCGCTTCTATGGGCTTAATA
>CABQYA010000127.1:0-5292 GCA_902468275.1 uncultured Urmitella sp.
TTACGGCTCGTGGCCCATAGCCAAGACGCAAACTATCTGCGAAAGCGCTGAACTGGAAATTAATCCCATCCCCGCCAGTGTTTATTGCCCAAAATGCCAAAGGGAAGTCGAGATAGACGAGTTCTTTGCCCTACTTTGCCCAACATGCCAAACCCCAACCGCGAACCTTAGCCATGGCCGCGAGTTTGATATCTCCTGGGTTGAGTGGGATAAAGAATAGAAATCTACTGGGAAAGCCAAGAGTCAAGAATCTGGGCGGCATAACCAGTAGCTTGCTCAATCCCGCTGGTAGCTGCTGAGGTTAAACCTAAACGCAAATCGACGTCCTCACTAACTACCCCTACTACTTCGATTACGCGAGGTTCTTTGCCCGTAAGCCGGGCGGAAGTGAGAATATCTAGTAGCCCTACCTGGTGAGGAGACATTTTCATCGAAAGCAAGCGCGGCACATGATCCCCGCGCAAATGGAGCGCCTGACCGGGAATACGCCCTGCACCGGCAGCTACCGAATCCAATATCAGCAAATGCTCGGATTCTTGAACAACGGGAACCAGCTCCATTCCCCCAGTTCCGCCCTCTAAAAGAGCTAGTTCTCCTCGATTAATTGCCTCTTGCCAACTGGGGCGAGTGCTCAGCAGTTTACGTAACTGCTTTAAAATCTCTAACCCGATTCCATCATCACCCATGATTGGGTTACCAACCGCAAGAACCGTGTAGCGGCTTCCCGCCCAGCCACTACCGTCCACCCTGGAGAAATCCGGTATCGGGCGGTCAGCCGCAGCTATAGCGACCACCTCGGCCGGTTGCCGCAAAGAAACGGGCGGGGAGGACGCGGGTAACTGTTCACCTTTAATCATTAGAATCTTTCCGGCTACAGCTCGGGGGCATCAACTGGTTTAGAAGTACGACGCATCCACACTCCCCCAGAAATCATTGCCGAGACTCCGCCATGACGTTCTAGAGAATCAGCCCGGAAAGCCAAATAAATATGAGCAATTACAAAACCCCAGAATAGGAACATAATCATGGCGTGAACTAGACGCATGAACGGTATCCCAAACCAGTCGTTTGGTGCTGCCATAATCGCCCAGAAAAGGCTGGTGTTCCTGTAAGGGAGGGCGTAAAGAGCCATCCCTATCCCCATTTGGAAAGCCCCCATAACATAGACCGAAGTATAGGTAAGTTGCTGCAGCGGGTTGTGAGCCACATATAGCGGCCCCTCTTTGCGCAAGAACAGGTAGAACCCGACAGTTTCTTTCAGGTACTTCAAGTCCTCTTTTTTCTTGAACGGCCAGAAAGTCTCCCAGCGTAAGTAGCGATCTTTGGACACAAAGGCGATAACTACCCGTACCGCACCGATAGCTATCCAGGTGAAAGCCGCGACGAAGTGAATAAAACGCATTATGCCCATCAGATAGCCGATATCCACGCCCCTAAAGAAAGTATCTCCAAAAAAGGGATCCATAATGTAATAACCGGTTACCGACATAACCACAATCAGAAATACATTCAACCAGTGCAAGAAACGTAAACCGACAGACCAAACGCTCAGCCTTACCCAATCCTCGGTGGTGGGGGTAAGGTCATCATCTTGCAAACCGGTACCAACCGGTCGCACATTGATAAATCCCTCCATTTGGAAAGGACCACATTCGCCATTTTCATCTACCCTGGCGGTAGCTACCCCCAGGCAGCGGTATCCCCTAGAGCCAGCCATCTGCGCGTTTTTACGAAGCAGAGTACGCAAAGCCCGCTCTGGTTTGGCCACATTCATTACCGATTCCAGGTCACCGCGAGCAATCACGATGTTCATGGGCTCACCGGTCTTGGTACGCTTCATATCGTTAATCCGAGCCAGCGAGTAGCGCCGGTTTTGCGGGGGATCAAAGTTTTCTGCGGGAATCTCGCTATTGGGAATCCCGTGTTTGAACCGGTAACGCAGTGATTCTTTAAGGGCAATATCAACCGGGTCGCTGCTGCCAGTAGGGCTAACCGCTGCCATTAACAGCAAACGGCGCATCGACAGGTCAGAGCAGCTAAAACCGCCCCCAACTTCAATCCCACTGGATTTATGGCTTTCATTACCAAAGAATTGGATTTCTTGATCCTGGTTCCCGGTGCTGACGGTATTTGCCGATTCTATCGGTTCGCCCTCTAGGGTAGCACTTGCGTTTTCACTGTTCGGATTGGTTTTTGGGGAGGGCGTATTTTGGGGGCTCATGAAGTCACCGCCTCGCTCACAAGATTTCCTTCCGGGTCGAGGACGTGCACGGCGCAGGACATACACGGATCGTAAGAGTGAATCGTGCGTAACGGTTCTAGAGGAGCTTTCGGGTCTACTAAGGGGTGATTTCCCGTGCCCATCAGTGACTCTTCGTACGGACCGGTAACTCCTTGAGCGTCACGTCCTCCCGCTAACCAGGTGGTGGGAACCACTGCCTGGTAACGTGCAACTTTACCGTCTTTGATAGTGACCCAGTGGGAGAGGTTACCTCTCGCGACCTCGACAAAGGCGTAACCTTGCGCGGTTTGCGGCCAAGAGGAGGGTTCCCATTTGCTGGCATCGAAAACGTCGATATTACCTTCTTTGATATTGGCGACCAGCGCGTTGTAATCCTCTAACAATAAGTTGGCAGAGACTACTGCCTCGGCAGCGCGGGCAAAGGTGCGCCCCATCGTCGAGTTAATCTGAGCAGGGGTAATCCCCAGGGTAGAGGCTGCTGATTCCACTAGCTTTTTAACCGGTGCAAATCCTTGCGCATAGGCGAGCATCAAACGCGCCACCGGACCGACCTGCATCGGTTTACCGTCATAGCGAGGAGCCTTACACCAGGTATATTTGCCATCAAAGTCATCACCTAGCCACTTAAATGGTGGCTTTGGTCCGTTATATTTAACGGTGGTTTCCCCTTTATCAGGGGTAAGACCTTTCTTGTCCCCCACTGAATACTCGTACCAGGCTGAGGTTACAAACTCTTCAATCTTGTGCGGATCAAAAGGATGAACTTTGCTTAAATCCCCGTTCAAAATCACGCCAGGTTTAATGGCACTATGCCGAGAATCGACCCGTGACTTGTTGGGGTCTCCCCCAAAGGTGGCACCTGCAAGACCTACCGCCAGATAATTCGCGTGGGTAGCCCCGATATCGAAATAGTCTTTATACACGCCGGCAACTGCCAAAACGTCTGGGTAATAGCAGTCATTTACGAACTCTACGATTTCATCAATCCAGGTTTTCACCTGATCTAGTTGTACCTGGTTAATGGATTCTGAAGAGTTAGGATCAATTGAGCAGGCCATTCCCCCGACCAGGAAGTTAGGGTGGGGATTCTTGCCTCCAAACACCGTGTTAATGCGAATCATGGATCGCTGGAACTCTAAAGCATCTAGATAGTGCGCCACGCACATCAAATCTGCTTCCGGAGGAAGCCGGTAATCGGGATGATCCCAATAGCCCCCGGTAAAGACCGATAGCTGACCAGAGTCAAGAACACTCTTGATAGTATCTCTAACTTCGGTGAAACGTTTAAGGTTGTTTCCGCGCCACTTTGAACCGATAGAGTTCGCAAACTCGACCGCTTTTGCCGGGTCAGCTTTTGCTGCGTTAGGAACATTAACAAAATCTAGGGCGTGCAAGTGGTAAAAGTGAATCACATGGTCTTGGATTTCTTGCGACCCTAGCACCAGGGAGCGAATCAGACGAGCATCATCGGGAAGAACCGAACCTATTGCGTCCTCTACTGCGGTAATGGAAGCAATAGCGTGAACGGAGGTACAAACCCCGCAGATACGCTGCACAAACGCCCACACATCACGCGGATCACGGTTTTGAACGATGGTTTCAAGACCGCGGAACTGGGTGGTTTCACTCCAGGCTTTCTTAATTTTTTTGCCCTCGGATTCAATCTCAATACGCAGATGACCCTCGATACGGGTTAGGGGATCGATGACTACTTTTTCGGTCATTACTTCGCCTCACTGTTCTGTTTATCGCTAGTAGCGTCCTCGCTTAGGGAGTTATTTTCGCCCCCAACTGCGTTATCTCCGAAAGCTGCCATCGGAGAATTCTTGGTAGCTTTGCGGTCAGCCGCGGCTCTAGCAGCGGTTATTCCCGCGTGTACCGCCACCCCGGCGGCTACCGCCCCAGTCAAACCCAGACCTACCTTTTCGGCAGTGGCTTCTACCCCAAAACCGGGGATATTTGGCAACTTGTCATAGAAAGGCGTGAACCGGTCATAAAAATCACGCTCAGTACAACCAATACAGGGATGCCCTGCACCTATTGGCCACCCTGATTTCAGATTCCACTGCACTATCGGGCAGGGACTAAAAGTTGAAGGCCCTTTACAGCCCACATCGTACAAGCACCAGCCTTCACGCGCCCCGGCATCATCGAATGTGCGCACGAATTGTCCCGCATCGAAATGAGGACGACGCGGGCAGGAATCGTGAATCCTCTGACCATATGCAAATAGCGGACGACCCTCAGAATCAACTTCGGGAGCCTTACCGTGAGTCAAGATATAGGTTAAAGACGCGGTGATTACCTCACCGATTGGGGGGCAACCCGAAACATTAATTACCTGTTTATCTTTAATAATTTCATCAACGCCTACCGCACCGGTGGGATTAGGCTTAGCGGCCTGGACAGATCCATATACGGCACAGGCTCCAACAGCCAAAATCATAGTGGCGTTCTTGGCGGATTCCTGCAAGACTTGTTCAGCCGATTTTCCACCGATAGTGCAGTAGATTCCGCCATCCTTGGTAGGAATAGAACCATTTACCACCAGGATATGTTCCCGGGCATTAGTTTCTTCCAATGCTTTTTCTGCCGCTTCCCCAGCTGCCGCCATCACCAGTTCGTTATAGTTCACGGACAGCAGGTTTAGCACCACCTCTTCCACAGTGGTTCCCCCACTGCGCAGGGTGGATTCCATACAACCGGTACATTCTTGAAGCTGCAGCCAAACCACATTGGGTTTAGTGATTGCCCCCAGTTTGTCAGCAAGTTTTTCTGCCTGAAGCTGAGCTGGCGCTGCGTGCGCCAACTCGGGAGTTCCAACCGCGAAAATAGCGGCTAGACCAGCACAATACTTCACGAAATCACGTCGGCTAACCCCGGCGCTGGCTAGATTTTCGGCGAGGGTACCTTCTCGCCAAGGCTTAATGTCATAGCTCATACGTAATCCCTTGTTGGTGACGGAATTAGAAAAAATTAGACAAGCAGTCTGTGAACTACAATACCTACTCCCTCAATATTGGCTTAAAATTGAGCATAAGCACCATGTT
>CABQYA010000128.1:0-5285 GCA_902468275.1 uncultured Urmitella sp.
AGGGGCTTGAGCGGCGAAGCCGGTCACGGGGCCCCGGAGTGCTTTTACCGAGCCAGCCCCGAACCGAGATACAGACGACCGTAGACGTCAGAAATGACAGAAAGCGCGTGAGCAGATTTATGCCGAGGGGTAGACACCCTAGCCACCAAGACTCCCTAAATCGGATACCCGGTAACAAATCTAAAAATCTGTAATTCATAAGGCGTTAAATCCGTGAAAATGCCAAAGCATTTTCCGGATTTCGGGGCGCGAGACAAAATCTGCTCGCGCGCTAGTCGGCTCTTAGATTTTTACGCAGGAGTGGGAAAAGCACTCGGGGAACCCCGGTGAGCCTTGTAAAAACGACAAGGGCGTATTTGGAACTATCTAATTGGGGACGTATCCGATTCTGAGGGTAATGGTTAATAGCGTGTCCCTCTCGCATCTTTTCCCACTCCTGCCCTAAGCCTAGACGGTTACCTCAACTTCTCCGGAGCCTTCTTCTAGACCAAGGAGTTCGGCTTGACGATGCGCCTCCGCAATCAGGGTGGGCACGATTTCCTCTTCGGGAACCGTCTTAATCACTTCGCCTTTAATAAAGATTTTTCCTTTGCCGTTACCGCTGGCTACCCCGAGGTCGGCCTCCCGCGCCTCACCGGGGCCATTCACGATACACCCCATAACCGCAACTCGCAGCGGCACTTTAATCTCGTCCTTGAGCGCATCGGTGACTGCGTTTGCCAGGGTATAAACATCGACTTGGGCGCGTCCGCAGGAGGGGCAGGAAACAATCTCCAAGGTGCGTTCTTTTAGCCCCATGGACTGCAGGATTTCAATCCCGACTTTTATTTCCTCTACCGGGTCTGCCGACAGAGAAACCCGGATTGTGTCCCCGATTCCTTGACGCAGCAGTGCCCCGAAAGCAGTAGCCGATTTAATCGTGCCTTGGAATTGCGGACCGGCTTCGGTTACCCCCAGGTGCAGTGGCCAGTCCCCCATTTCACTAAGCAATTCGTAGGCGCGAATCATAGTCACCGGGTCGTGGTGTTTCACCGAGATTGCAAAATCATGAAAATCGTATTGCTCGAACAGTCGTGCCTCATTAACGGCGGATTCTGCCAAAGCCTCCGGGGTGGCTTTCCCGTGGCGCGCCATTACCCGCGGATCGAGGGAACCGGCATTTATCCCAATCCGCAGGGCAGTGCCGTGCTGGCGGGCGCATTTGGTGATTTCTTCTACCTGGTCATCGAATTTGCGGATATTTCCGGGATTAACTCGTACCCCAGCGCACCCGCCTTCAATCGCGGCGAACACATATTTGGGTTGGAAATGAATGTCGGCGACTACTGGAATAGTAGATTTTTGGGCGATTATCGGCAGCGCCTCTGCGTCATCGGCGCTGGGGCAGGCTACCCGCACAATATCGCACCCGGCTGCGGTTAGCGCTGCTATTTGCTGCAAAGTGGCACCAATATCGGTGGTTTTGGTGGTGCACATGGACTGTACGCTAATCGGGGCGTCTCCCCCAATTTCTACGTTTCCGCAACGAATCTTGCGAGTTTTCTTTCGCGGGAAACCCGCGGGCTTTACTTCCGGCATTCCTAGTTCAACACTCACGTTTCTATTATTACGCGCTCAGGGCGTAAACCCTAGTTCTAAACCGGTCGGTTACGGTAAGCGAATCGGGTCAGTAACGTCTGCCACCATAAGCAGCACGGTCATAGCGATTAGCAGCCCTGCCACCACGTAGGTCAATGGCACAGCTTTCGCGGCATCAATCGGGCCGGGGGCAGGGCGAGAACGGAGCCTCGCATAGGTGTTCTTAATTCCTTGCCAACAGGCTCCAGCAATATGTCCACCATCTAAGGGCGGTAGCGGAATCAGGTTGAATACAAACAGCGCCATATTTAGGGAAGCTAGCAGGGATAGTAAGCCTCCGGCGCGATCTGCCAGGGTTACCTGGGTTGAGGGCGCAGATCCGATTTCTCCTGCGATTCTGCCTACCCCTAGAACTGACATGATTCCGGCGCTATCGCGAGGAGTGTCGGTGAATACCGATATCCCCACGTTCCACACTGCTACCGGCAGTTTTAATACTACCGCTCCGGTTTGGTAGAAGAGTTGCCACATGGTTTTCCCGTAGGTGGCTATCCCGGTGCTGGCGCGTTCAGTTTTGGAGTAGAGCCCTGCTTTCCCGTCTACTTGGCTGAGCTGAAAATCGAGCGTCTGTCCGTTGCGACGAACTTTAACGGTGGCTTCACCGTGAGTCTGGCTTGCATATTGGCGTAAATCGTCCCAGCTATTTATCTTTTTTCCATTCCAGGAGACGAGGACGTCACCGGGTTTTATTCCGGCTTTTGCTGCGGGAGCGGGCTGCGCGCCGACTTGGGAACAATCTACTACTTGACCGGCTTTTAAGCAGACAGCCTTATCCACGGTGGTGGTGGGGGTGGCGATTCCGATTCCCAACATCGCGATCGCCATCAGCACGAACGATAAAAACAGGTTCATTACCGGCCCACCGAACATGACTACTAGGCGCCTGGAAACCGGCAGGTTATAAAATGCGCGGGAACGTTTCTCGGTAGGTATTTCTGCTAGTGAGGCATCTCGGGCTTCTTGCGACCAGGTGGGAACCAGTTTATCTGCCTGGTCGGATTCTAGGGCGCGCGCCTGACGTACCGTAAGCTTTTTTCCGTCAAGTTTATATCCCACCTGGTCAAGGTTTCCTGGACCATACATTCCCAGGATTTTGCAGTATCCTCCTAGGAGAATCGCTTTCACTCCGTATTCGGTTTCCCCGCGTTTGCGCGAGAATAAGGTGGGGCCGAAACCAATCATGAACTGGGGTACTAATGCCCCGAATTTCTTTGCGGGGAGTAGATGTCCGCATTCATGTAGACCGATAGAGATAATTAGCCCGATAACCACGATTAGTACGCCAAGTAAAAATGCCATGGGGATAGCCTACCTAGCGTTCATGACAATTTCCTGAGCCTTGGTTTTCGCCCAGGTTTGCGCAGTCATAATTTGTCCTAAATCAGGATTATCTACCCCGGTATGTTCGGATAATACTTGCGCTAGAGAATCTACTATTTGCAGGTAGGGCAGCTTTTCTTGCAGGAAGGCAGCTACGAACACTTCATTGGCGGCGTTATAAACCGCCGGGTGTGAGGCCGAGGCTGCTACTGCTTGCCGGGCGAGTTTTATCGCCGGGAAGGTTTCGTGGTCTACCGGTTCAAATTGCCATTGCTGAGCCACCGCGAAATCCAGGGGGGTTACCGTGTTATCCAAGCGGGTCGGCCAGTCAAGACCGAGAGCAATTGGGAGGCGCATATCGGGCGGGGAGGCCTGCAAAACTGTAGCACCGTCACGCCAGGTTACCCCGGAATGAACGATAGATTGCGGGTGTATCACCGGCACAATATCTTCGGGCGCAACGTCAAACAAAAGGTGAGCTTCTATCAGTTCCAAACCCTTATTTACCAGGGTGGATGAGTTAATGGTAACCACCGGCCCCATCGACCAGGTAGGGTGATTAAGTGCTTGCTTCGCGTTTACTTCCGCTAAATCAGCGCGTTTTTTACCCCGAAATGGCCCGCCGGAGGCGGTGAGGATAATCTGGCTAACTTCACTGCGTCCATCCTGGTTTACACTGGTTAGCCCCTTATGGTGAATACCGGAAGCTAAGGCTTGGGCAATCGCCGAATGTTCAGAATCTACCGGTACGATTTGTCCAGGGCGCTGACAGGCAGCTTTAACCAAGGCTCCCCCAACTATCAGGGATTCCTTGTTCGCTAACGCTAAGGTAGCGCCACTTTCTAGAGCTGCCAAAGTCGGCACTAAACCTACTCCTCCGGTAATGCCGTTAAGCACCACCGAATCGCAGGAGGCTTGAGCAGCGAGCTGGGAGCTGGCTTTTTCTCCGGTTAATATCTCCGGTCGGTATTTACCTGCTGCAACTGCGCCTGGGGACGTTTCTTCCGCGTCCTCATTAGCTAATAGTTGGGTGAGGACGCTGGCAAACTCTTTACCTTTATCTGCGCATATAGCTATAGTATCGGGGCGGAAACGAGCCGCTTGGCGCGCCAGTAACGCTAGGTTAGCCCCACCGGCGCTGAGGGCGCGCACACAGAACCGCCCCGGATTCTTAGCGATTACTTCCAGAGCTTGGGTACCGATAGAACCGGTAGAGCCTAATATGAAAACCTCGCGCAAAGAGCCTCCCTATTACCAGAAAACTATTAACCGCTACCTGATTAAATGCTGCTACTCTACCGCTAGCAGCACTTCTACCGCCCGCGACAGATAAGCGTCTACTACGCCCTCTTTATAGGCTTTCTCGTCCTTTGCGCTCTTGAAAGTGGCGTTGCGAATCTCGGCAGACGTAATCCCCTCATCGGAATCAAAATATTTCGCTAATCGATCAAGGAGCGCATCTACCTGGGCAGCGTCATAGCCTTTGCCTTGCGGGTGCGCAAAACGTTTACCCTCGGGGCGAAGCATCCGAGGATAGAGGGTAGTGGCTCGTTGGGCTACCCGTTCCATCCAAGCCTGGGAACCATTAACTGCCACATTATCTGCCCGGTCACGGCGGATAAATGCCGCTTCCAGCCGATCCATTGCCTGATCTACAGCGCTAGTTTGATAACCGCGACGCACCAGGTCAAAGTGAGCGCCCCGTACTTGTTCTGCCGAAAACTCTTCGGCGGGTATTCCCCCTTCGTAGGCTTTGCGAGCATCGGTAAAAAACTCGTCCACCTGGGAGGGGTCGTATCCGCGCGTAAAAAAACCGGCTCTAGGAAAGTTGTTCTCGCTCACTTGCCAGTTCTCTCCTTCCGAGATTTAGTTGCCAATTGACCACACGCTCCGTCAATATCTTGTCCCCGAGTATCACGGATAGTGGTAGTTATACCTTTACGTTCCAGAGTATCCACAAATTCTGCTTGGACGTGGGATTCACTCGCCGTCCAGATCGATCCGGGGGTGGGATTTAGTGGAATCGGGTTCACATGCGCCCAGCCATGTCCGCGTGCATTCAGCAAATCTGCGAGTAGTCCCGCTCTCCACGCCTGGTCGTTCATGTTCTTTATCAAAGCATATTCAATGGATACTCGCCTACCGGTGGCTTGAAAATACTGGTAGGCAGCGTCCAGCAATTCGCTGACCTTGAATCGAGAATTTAAAGGAATCAGCTCATCACGCAGCTCATCATCGGGAGCGTGCAGGGAAATCGCCAAGGTGACCGGGATTTTCTCTTCCGTTAGCTTCCTGATTCCGGGCACCAGCCCCACAGTAGAAACCGT
>CABQYA010000129.1:0-5191 GCA_902468275.1 uncultured Urmitella sp.
AGTGATATTTACGTCCATATCTTCCCCGCGCGGATTTTCGGCCACCACTTGCCCCTCATAAACCTCACTAGCGGGTTGAATAATGAAGCTACCGCGTTCTTGCAGCTGAATCATAGCGTAAGGCGTAGATTTCCCGGCGCGATCTGAAACCAAAGAGCCGCTTTGACGGCGCGTAATAGCACCCTGCCAAGGGGCATAGCCGTCCGCAATAGAAGAAGCAATCCCCGAGCCGCGAGTTTCGGTTAAGAACTTGGACCGGAATGAAATCAGCCCGCGAGCAGGAACCCGGAAAATCAGGCGCACCCAGCCGGTGCCGTGATTAGACATGGTCTGCAATTTACCTTTACGTGCTGCCATCAGTTCGGTAACTTTACCCAGGTATTCTTCCGGCACATCGATGGTCATTACTTCCATAGGTTCGCAGGTTTTCCCATCGATTTCTTTGGTAACTACCTGCGGTTTTCCGGCTGTTAGCTCGAAGCCTTCTCGGCGCATTTGCTCAATTAGAATCGCTAGCGCCAGCTCCCCACGCCCTTGAACTTCCCAGGCATCGGGGCGTTCAGTTGGCAGCACCCGTAAAGACACGTTACCGATTAGCTCGCGGTCTAAACGGTCTTTAACTTGGCGGGCAGTCAGCTTATGTCCTTTGACTTTTCCGGCCAGCGGAGAGGTGTTAGTTCCGATAGTCATCGAGATAGCCGGATCATCTACCGTGATTAGGGGAAGCGGGTGGGGATTATCCAAATCTACTAGGGATTCTCCGATGGTAATGTCCGGGATACCTGCTACTGCCACAATGTCTCCGGCGTGGGCTTCGCTCACGCTTTGGCGTTCCAAACCGAAGGTGGCTAGCAGCTCGGTTAGTTTTACGTTGGTTATTGAACCGTCGTGGCGAGCCCACCCTACTTGTTCGCCCTGTCGCAAAGTACCGTTGTGAATACGCAGCAGAGCCAAGCGTCCTAGGAATGGGGAAGAGTCCAGGTTAGTTACGTGAGCAGCCAGGGGAGCTTGCGGGTCGTATTCGGGGCCAGGTATCCGGTTAATGATTGCATCAAATAGGTCGTGCAGGTCATTTCCGGGGAGCTGACCGCGACCGGGTTTTTTCCACGAACAACATCCGGCTTTCGCCGAGCAGTACAGCACTGGAACATCGAGCAGAGCATCTAAATCTACTTCTTCGCCCTCATCAACTAGGTCTTGAGCCAGCGACAAAAGCAAATCCACAGTTTCGGCTTCAACCTCGTCGATACGCGAATCTGGGCGGTCTACCTTATTTATCACTACGATTACCGGCAGGCGTGCCGCTAAGGCTTTGCGCAGTACAAATCGGGTTTGTGGTAGGGGACCTTCGGCGGCATCTACCAACAGTACTACCCCATCCACCATTGAGAGGGCGCGCTCCACTTCCCCACCAAAATCGGCGTGACCGGGGGTATCAACTACGTTAATGGTAATCCCCTCGCTGACTCCGACCTTTTGAGCGGCTTTACCGCGGTAGTGAACGGCAGTGTTTTTCGCCAGGATAGTAATCCCTTTTTCCCGTTCGAGATCACCAGAATCCATCACCCGTTCCCCGGTTTTTTCTACACTCGCGTGGTCTCCGAACGCTCCGGACTGCCAAAGCATTTTGTCCACTAGGGTAGTTTTCCCGTGGTCTACATGGGCAACGATTGCCACATTCCGCAAATCCTGGCGAACTTCCATTCGCGCCTCCTTATAGCCGTTCCAAGTGGTATCTCGGACATGAAAAAACCGGCGGGATTAGATCCTGCGCCGGAACTAAAATAAATATACCTCTACCAGCTCTACCAGTACTAACGGACGTCATTTAAGTCACTGTTTATACCGACTCAATCCGGCGTTTATCCGGGTGACTAGCTTTTTAGCTCCTCTGAAGGAGTTTCCTCTATCTGAGGAGAATCTTGCGCACTATTTCCGGTAGCGCCCTGAGTAACTTGACCGTTAGCAGCTAGCATATTTGACGAAGCCGAGTCGTCTTTTAACTGTGCTTGTTGTTCACGAAGTTGCCTGCGCGCATCGGGACTAAGGCGCACTCCGAAACGAGGTTGCTCATCCATCCCCGAGCCGAACTCGCTGGGATAATTAGTGGCGGCCGTGGGGGTATCTTGTTCGATTACTGCGGTTTGAAAACGGGGATTATCTAATAGAAACCTGCGAGCCGTGAAATAGTCTTCCCGAACCATTAACACTTGCTCTTGGGCGGTAAAGGCGGAAGAAAAAGCGATGGGTGCGCCAGTAGCGGAAGAATGAATTGCCCAAGCTATCAGCCGTTCTATTGCTCTTAAAAACGCGAATGTAAACACCACTAGGGGAGCAAATACTGACAGGGCAGGTTTCCAAATCATAAACAGGAGAGCAAAAAATACCCCCATAATTAGTCCGCGGATAAACCCCGAAATCATGGCTTTAGGCCAGGTTACTGTCCCTAGAACTTGGTTTGAGCGGGTCAATCCCCGTTCTTGCAAAACCAGATTTTGGATAGGGAAATCTTTAGATTTCAAATAATTAATGGCTTCTTCTGCGCTTTCTCGGGAAGAAAAAATCGCTAAGTCTTGCCCAGTGGGAGCGGTAGTTATCATACGGTTTGGAATTAAAGCCATAGCCACAGTTTGCCTTTTAAGCTGCTTAAATGCAAAAGCGATTAGCGCAAAATAGGCGGGTTTAGCCAGGGGCGAATCAGCGTCTAATCTGGGGCATACCTTAGAAGCCTCAAAGATAAAATGATAATAAAAACTGACTATTAAGTTTTACAGCTTTACCGGCGTGAATCTTCACGTAAAGTTAGAGTCATGGAGCACGTCAAGCACTCAATCAAACCTATCGGTTCACGGGTTTTTATCGGGAAACTGGCGGGAACCCGCGTATTCGACCCGGTCGGAGACAACATTGGGCGAGTAACCGATGTCATCACGGTGCTACGCTTTACCGGACTGCCAACCGTGGTGGGATTGGTAGTTGAAGTTGCCACCCACCGGCGCGTATTTGTCCCTGTAACCCGAATAGTGGCTATCGCACCGGGACAGGTCATCACCACCGGATTAGTTAATATCCGCCAGTTTAGACAGCGAGTTGCAGAAACCATGGTGATGGGCGAACTCATGGATCGAGTGCTGTCAATGCGTGACGGTTCTGGAGAAGTAAAAATCCAGGATATGTGTATGGAGCAAGATGACCGTCGCGACTGGTATATAACTAAGCTCTATGTGCAACGCATTACTTCGGCACTGGCTCTTAGCCGCGGCGAAACCCTACTTATTGACCCTTCAGAAGTAACCCACCTGCGTAAATCAGTTCTTCCTCAGGAAGCCACCACTCTCTTAACCCAATTAGAGGACGCAAAAGCAGCAGATGTGGCAGATGTTCTCGCTGACCTTCCTGAAGAACGCCGCATCGAAGTAGCAGCACAGTTAGGAGATGAACGATTAGCCGATGTCCTTGAAGAACTGGGGCAAGAGGATCGAGTTTCGATTTTAACTTCTTTAGATGTTGCCAGAGCTGCCGATGTTTTAGATGTGATGCAACCAGATGATGCCACTGACCTAGTAAATGAGCTACCAGAAAAACAGGCGCAAATTCTATTGGCAGAGATGGAACCGGAGGAAGCAGAAGACGTGCGCCGCCTAATGGCTTATGGCGAACGCACTGCGGGAGGTCTAATGACCACCACCCCGGTGATTTTGCCCCCAGACGCCGATGTTGCCACCCTGCTAGCCCATGTGCGCCGCCAAGATATTCCCCCCGCCCTCGCCGCCATGGTTTGTGTATGTCGTCCCCCCACCGAAACCCCCACCGGGCGTTTTCTGGGAGCGGTTCATATTCAAAAAGCTCTGCGCGAGCCTCCGCAAACACTACTGGGTAAAATTCTTGATGACGACCTAAAAGGCGTAGACCCATCGGCAGGAATTGGCACGGTCACCAGGTTACTTGCCACCTATAACCTCACAGCGGTACCCGTGGTTGATAAGAATCGACATCTTTTAGGGGCAGTTAGTGTCGATGACGTCCTCGATCATCTTTTGCCTGAGGACTGGCGCGATGCTGATGAACACGAAACTGACCTAGCTATGGAAAGGGACAGGAACGAAGATGACGGATAGGCTGGATATTCCGCGGGAAAGAAAACGCCGTTTTCGACTTCCGCGTATAAATTTGCAGTCCGAGGGCGTAGGGCGGGCTTCGGAATCTTTTGCTCGCTTCCAGGGGACTCCCCAGTTTTTGGTTTACTTAACCGTATTCGTAATTGTTTGGCTGGCATGGAACTCTTGGGCTCCGGAGGCTTGGCGCTTTGACAGTGCGACCTTGGGATTTACTGTCCTGACCTTAATGCTTTCTTTACAGGCTTCCTATGCGTCTCCCCTGATTCTTTTAGCGCAAAACCGTCAAGACGACCGCGACCGGGTTTCCGCCGAGCAGGACAGACGGCGCGCTGTCCGCAATCATGCCGAGATTGAATACTTAACCCGCGAAATCGCTTCTTTAAGAATTGCGATGTCTGAGGTTGCCACCCGCGACTTTGTGCGGGCAGAACTTCGCGACCTCCTTGAGGAAATCCGGGAAGAAGAAAAACACTCCAGCCGCCGCGACCATGAGCAAAATAATATTCACTTAGAGCGGGATAAACATTCATAGCTCTTGGTGAAAGTGAGCAAGGACCGCAGTCAATATAGGATAAAGACATGAGTCAGTTAAATGAAGAGGCAGTCAAGCAAGCGCTCTCACGGGTAATCGATCCCGAGTTGGGCAGGTCAATCACCGACTTAGATATGGTACGTGAAATATCTATTGATTCTGGTGGAGCGGTTAGAGTTGGGATAGATTTAACTATTGCGGGCTGCCCGCTGCAAGCCGTAATCGAAAAGGACGTAAAAGCAGAAGTTTCTAAAGTCCCCGGTGTAAGTGCAGTGACCGTAGAAATGGGAGTCATGGATGAAAACCAGCGGGCCGCATTGAAAGAGAAACTTTCCGGGCCGCAAAACGTGATTCCCTTTACCCAACCCGATAATCTAACCCGAATCTATGCCATCACTTCCGGTAAAGGCGGGGTTGGTAAATCTTCAATGACCGCTAACCTGGCGCTTTCTCTTGCCATGCAGGGGCTGAAAGTCGGGGTTCTTGACGCCGATATTTACGGTTTTTCGATTCCCAGAATGCTGGGGGTTAGCGAAGAACC
>CABQYA010000130.1:0-5188 GCA_902468275.1 uncultured Urmitella sp.
CCAGATCATCCCCGAACTGTGTGGCTCTTTCATTGCATGGGTAGCAGCGTGAGTATTTTGGTTTCACCGGGCCGCAGCAGACCGAACATACCCGCACTTGTGGTATTAATGCTCCCGTAGGGAAGGTGGAGTCTTTTCGGACGGTTCTCGCATGGTATCCGATAAGAGCCAGTAGCCGCTGATCGAGAGTTTGACCAACCATAAGGTTCCTACAATAAGGCAAGGTCAGAAATGGTGAAGGTAGCCATTTCCATTGCGAGGGAGACTGATTCCTCAGTGCTGTATGCAACACGCGCTAGAACGTTGGGATCGTCAACGAGTTTGCGTGCCCAGGTAGTGTTCTCATATACGGCTCGAGAGACAACCAGCGGGCGACCGTGAGCTGCGGCTTGCTTTGCTTGGTGTCGGGTTCCTGAGTTTTCTTTTGCTGAGACGATGATAGTGGCGCGCGCATATGCCGACATTACGGCATTACGCATCGGGAAGGAGTACTTCTTCGGGGAAGTGCCCGGCCAGAACTGGGAAATAACCAACCCGCGATCTTCGATTGCGTGTTGAAGCCCACGATTCTTAGGGGGATAGTAATAATCGATGCCGTTACCGATTACCGCAACCGTTCGCCCGCCACGGTTTAAGGTTTCTGTATGCGCTGCAGTGTCTATTCCTTCAGCCAGACCGCTGACAACAGTCCAGTTCTTATCGACAACGAGTTGCGCGATTTGTGCTGCTGCTTCGAGTGCGGCTTGACCGGCTTTCCGTGAACCAACTATGCATATTCCATTATCTGGCTGGGCTAGTTTGCCGCGCACGAAAATCACGGGGGGAAAGTCGTGTACCTCACGCAGTTGCTGGGGGTAATCACTGTCTAGCCAGGACAGCGGGTGTTCACCACTAGTAATCCACTGATCGACATCGCGAACAGCCCTATCGTAGATAAGTCGAGAATTAGAATCTTCGGCAAGAATCAGGGTCGGAGAATCACCATCTATTAATCGTTGTCTTAATGCCATCTGTGAAGTTTGGAATGATCCATAACGCAGGAGTGCTACCAAGGCGACAAGTTCCTCAGAATTAGACATCTAATCCCCTCCCCTTCCTCATCCCAATGTTATCAAGGCGTTCGAACATCGTCTCAACTTAGAGGTTGTGAATCCAGAATCTCGGATAAACGAATTTTTACGGCTTCATCGGCGCTGAGGGATTGTTCTGCCACCTGGCGCACGATGTCGCGGGTTCTAGGATCAGTTACCGGCATATCAGCAAGATTCATAGCAAAGTCAGCAAATGCTATCGCCGCTTCTGCTGGGGTCGGGTAGTCAGCCACCTCGACATATGGTGTTAGCTGATCTTCCGGACGGTAATTGGTCTTGGATTCTGTGTTTTGTGGCCTCATATTTCCTAGTGCCTAAATCTCTAGTGAGGACGGGTTTCTTCTTAGCCTTGCGCCAGGAAGGACTATTAAGTTCGCGGGTTTGCGGGCTTTAATGGGAGTGAGAATTTTAGTAAACATTGCTTCGAGTTCGCTCAAATCGCTTTGTTCTTTAGCGATCATGCAGGCGTGATTGTTTTCCTGACTGCTTAGTTTTTCCCACGATATTTCATATCCTGCTTGCCGAAGGATATTCGTCCACATAACCCGGCTGGTACGTCCGTTTCCCTCTCTAAACGGGTGTATGTAGTTGTAGTTGTCGTAATGGTAGGCAAGGCGTTTTGGGATGTCTCGCGGTTCCATGTGTTTAAAATGCTGATCGTTACATAGCTCTTGGTATGCCCAGGAAGTAGCATCATAAATTCTGGCGCAGGGCAGGAACATATGGCCGTGTGCGCCTTGTTTCCAGATTTCAACGGTTCGTATTTGGCCTGCCCATTCGTAGATGTCCTGAAACAGGAAGTGATGGATCTTTTGTAGATCAGTAAGGGTTCCCTGCAATGGCGGGCACCCGCGTTCTTCTAACTGTGCTGCTCTGACGGAAGATAATTCCGATTCAGCTTTGGTCAGCTCAGGCCAGGTGTCAATGCCGCGCAGGTTTTTTAATATCCCCGTTTCCGGGTCGATATATGGATCGGTAAGACTCATCCGACTATGCAGGGTGCTTCTTTGTATTGCGCTTTAAGGCGCGTTGAAGCATTTGGTCAAGGGTAAGAGTTCCCGCTATGTATTCATTCGCGTCCTTGATGAACTGATTAGAGAAAGTACCACCCTCAAGTTTGGCAGAATGGATCACTCGTTCCATATTTTCTCGTCGTGTTAGTTGCATAATTTTCCTTAATTCTCTGCGTTCAATATATGACTAATTATAGTATTTACCTGGGGTTACTGCTAGTTTCCGGGTAATTATATTAGCCACGGCCGTGACTACTTTTATTGCTTGAAGGTTATCTCTGTTTCGATTTGGTAAAGGCTACAAAGTAAATATATGGCTTGAACAAGTGGCCTCATGTGTTTATATTCTGCTTGTTCTGGGTCAAGGATGTGGGCATATATTTCCTCGTTGTCATCAAGTAGTTCGATCATGCTACCAAGTGATTCAAGGAAGGACTCGAAGGATTCTTGTACCTGTGCGATTACTGGTTCTGGTGGCGTAGCTCTACCTGTTAGCCACCTGCGGGCGGTACGTTCTTGGACTTCAAACTTTCGTGCCAGATCAGCGGCGCTAAGTCCTAGTAGTGAAGATTGTAAAGAAAAGTCAGCTAACATGGATACTCCTATAAATCGTATTTCTTGACGATTGCCGCAAATTCGGTGCTTGTGCCCTTGGGGGCACGCGCGAAGCGCTCAATACCTAAAACGTGATTACCTGTGACCAGTTTTTTCCCTTTAAGGGTGTATGCCCAGTTATTTTTTACTATCGCTAACGCTGTGCGGGTGTGGAAACGCCCGTTATTTCTGGTGCCGATCCATTCTTCGAATTTTATTTTGCCTTTGTAGCTGCCCGGTTTCGCCGCGCTTGGCTTATAGGCTTTCATCGCTTCAAGAATGGTTAGGTTCGCGGCGTTTTCTAGGTTGATACCGTAGAAACTGGTGCGGTTGAAGTGTTTAGAGGTGTGATGCCATTCTTTACGCTCAAGCAGGTATTGTTTAAGTGCGGCGAGGGTGCAGCTTTGCAGTTCCTCACGCGAAAATACGCAACCGTCAGCATCTAGTGCGTCCTCGATCAGGTCTTTCTTGCTCCACTTAGATATTGGACGCAAGCCTTCACTATATGCTGCTAGTGCATTGTTGCTCATTGAATGATTAAAATATCCAGCCATTTTTAATTCCTTACTCCAGGTGGCCGGGACTTCTTCCCTGACCTTCCCTACTATTATAGCAGATATTAACTGGTTTTACCTATTATTTAGTAGCTATTTTTAGGTTATTTTCTTTCGGGTAGGTCGAGTGGGGTGGGATTTTCGATTTCTTGGAGTATTTGCGCGGGGCTTTTGCCTTGGGTTAGTAGATTGTTGATTTGCCGCGCGCTTTTTTCGGTTAGGTTCTTACAGTTGAAGGTGGGGTCTTGTTCTTGCAGCCGGGCACAGACCTCCGCTTGTAAGGTTTCGTGGCGGGCAATGCTTGGGATATAGGGGCGGGCGATGGTGTATAGGCTCATGGCGGCCAGGATCAGTACCGCAATTCTTATTAGTGTTCTTCGCATGGTTATTTTATTTCGGTAGGTGCGATGTGACTTGATTTTTCAGCTCCGGGTATTTCTCCTGCCCGGTTGTTACCGAACGCTACCCGCTGCCCGGTTTTGGTTTGTGCCCAGGTGACGTACCCTGAGCTTTCCAGGGCAGTGATCTGGTCTTTGATATTTTTCGGAAGGCTCATTTTGGTGGGGGTCAGGGTCTGGCCAGCATCTTTTATTTGCCCATTTGAGGTATCTCCCCAGCAGTACAGCCCGGTTTTGGCGGCCGCGCAAGTGTGAGCGGCACCTAATGTTAATGCTGTGATTTCACCTTTGCCGGTCAGTACCGCTGTTGGGGTAGCTGGCGTATTGCTTGGCTTGCCGGTGGCTTGCCCAGTATCGTTTTTACCCCAGCAATACACGCTATTGCCGGTTGCGGCGCAGGTAGTGGATCGCCCGGTGGCGATGATGCTAATCGGCTTGTGCTTAAGCTCATCTATTTCATAGCTGGTGATTTCCGCCGAGAGCGTGCCTAGTTGCCCAGTATCGTTTAGCCCGGTACAGGTGATGCCGTTACCGTCTATGCCGGTCTTGCAGGTGAATAGGTTAGCTCCGGCTAGGTGAGAAGAATGGACAGTGCGGGTGATTATTTTCGGTTCCGGCGTTTTTGGCGGCGTAGCCGGTTTAGCGAGGGTTGCCCCGTGTAGTATCCACCCGCTTGCCGCACCTAGCGCGCAGATAGCGGCCAGGACTAGCGCGGTGGTAAGGATACGTTTGATCGGTAGGTTTCCTAGCCGCCGTCGCGTTACTGGCCGGTAGCCTAGTGCCCGGGCTTTTATGATCGCAGCTGTGCGCAGTCCTGCCTGGTTCGGGCTGGTAACGGTGATGGTGTCATCACCGGTGTGGATTTCTGCGCGTCCGTTATCGTAGATTTCTATCCGATCCATTATTTACCCTTAGTTATTCTGATTGCTTTTTGCCATTTGCCGTATTTCATATCCGCTACTCTTACAACGTCACCGGCGTGAGGGGCGTGTACGAATTTACCTTCACCTATGAAGATTCCTACGTGGCCGGGTTTCCAGAGCACATCACCTGGCTGTGCGGCGGACACTGGTAGTTGGGTGCCTGCGTTAGCTTGCTTGCCGCTTTGGTGGGGTAGGTTGATTCCTGCTCCTTTTGCGTATGACCATTTGACAAGCCCGGAGCAATCGAAACTATTCGGCCCCTCGGCTCCCCAAACGTAGGGTTTGCCGCGTTCTCGTAGTGCGGCTTCAACGACTTTGTTTCCTGACGGGTTAAGCGGCGCGTCATCGCCTGCCAGGCCGCCGCCACCTCCTCCGGGCAGGTAAGAGCAAAAGCCGTTGGTAGCGCCTGGGTCGCTGCCTGCTTCACTGGTGGGGGTGGCGGTTGCTCCTTTCATGAATGGTTCAGGGTTTATGGGTTTGCCATTTTGATAGATCTCGTAATGGATATGTGCCCCGGTTACCCTGCCGGTAGCTCCGGTTAATCCGATGGGGGTGCCTTTTTGTACTTGTTGGCCAGGCTTTACCAAGAACTTTGACAGGTGTCGGTGGCAGGTT
>CABQYA010000131.1:0-5120 GCA_902468275.1 uncultured Urmitella sp.
CTGCCTCTATCAGCACATTTACTGTACTGTCGGTTACTTCCGTAGAAGCACCCCCCATGATGCCAGCCAAACCCAGTACCCGGGAGCCTTCCGCGCCCTCTGGGGAGTCAGTAATCAACAAATCCCCAGAATCTAGGGGACGCTCCACGTCATCAAGCGTGGTTAGTTTTTCTTCCGACCTAGCCCGGCGAACCACAATCGGTTCGCATACTTTATCCAGGTCATAGGCGTGTAAAGGCTGCCCCAAATCCAGCATCACATAGTTTGTGGCATCTACCGCCAGGGAAATAGAACGCATCCCAGCCTGCTCTAGGCGGCGCACCATCCAATCCGGGGTGGCAGCTTGCGTATCAACACCAGTCACAATGCGGGTAACGAAACGATCGCACCCAACTTTGCCATTAACGCCAGCCTCATCTGCGATTTTCACCAAGAAACCATCGTCACTGACCGCCGGGACTGCCCCGGAAGGCAAATTTTCCGCCAACCCCAAGTCGGTGAACTTAGCGCCGGTGGAATGCGCGTATTCGCGCCCTACCCCGCGCATAGCGAAACAGTAACCACGATCGGGGGTGATATTTATTTCTAGGGTTTCCTCCCCCAATCCCAGCAGTTCAATCACCGATTCACCAGGGGCAGGTAGCTCCCCGGCTGCAGCTTTCTCGGGAAACAGCTGGTCTAGGACGATAATGCCGTTATGGTCTTCACCAAGCCCCAGTTCTCGCTGGGAGCAAATCATGCCGTCAGAAATATGTCCATAGGTTTTACGCTGCGCAATCTGGAAATCACCGGGCAAAACTGCGCCCGGCAGGGAAACTACTACCAAATCCCCGACCTTAAAATTGTGGGCACCACAAATAATTCCCCGGCTGGGCAATTCAGACGGCTCTTTCCCGGTCCCCGGAGCATCATTAAAGTGACCAACATCTACGCGGCAATAATTAATGACTTTCCCATTGGATTGCTCTTGGGCATCCAGGGTGAGGACGCGCCCAGCTACCAGCGGTCCAGTTACCGAAGCCGGGTGAATGCTTTCTTCTTCTAAACCAACTTTTACCAGGTCGCTAGAGAGTTGTTCCACGGTAGTGCCGGGAATAATCTCGACGTGATCTTTTAGCCAATCAAGCGCTACAAAAGGCATTATTAGTTTCCTCTCCCGGTGGTGCCGAATTGTTTTGAAAATCGCACGTCGCCCTCAACAATGTCGTGCATATCGGTGATGCCGTGACGCAGCATCAGGGTGCGTTCTACCCCCATCCCGAACGCGAACCCAGAATACACATTCGGGTCGATTCCGCAGGCTACCAGCACATTCGGATTAACCATGCCGCAACCGCCCCATTCTATCCAGCCCGGACCACCTTTCTTTTGCGGGAACCACAAATCCATTTCCGCACTGGGCTCGGTGAAAGGGAAAAATGAGGGGCGTAACCGGGTTTTAGCTTCCATCCCGAACATGGATTGCGCGAAATGATCGAGAGTACCTTTCAGGTCAGCCATGGTTAAACCCTTATCGATAGCCAACCCTTCAACCTGGTGGAATACCGGAGTGTGGGTGGCATCTAGTTCATCGGCGCGGAATACTTTTCCGGGGCAAGCGATATATACCGGCACTCCCCTCCCTAACATTACCCGTGCCTGAACTGGGGAAGTGTGGGTACGCAGCACCAGATTTCCCTCGCCCGAAGTTTCAGCTCCCAGGGAACGACCGTCAATATAAAGAGTGTCTTGTTCCCGGCGTGCCGGGTGATCGGGGTCAATGTTTAGGGAATCAAAGTTGAACCATTCGTGTTCAACCTCTGGACCCTCCGCGATTTCCCACCCCATAGACACGAAAAAGTCGGAAATATCTTCCATCAAGGTTTCCAGAGGATGGCGAGCACCAAGAGGGTAACGTGCTACCGGCTGGGTTACATCCAGAGCTTCCGCCACCAAAGTTTGGGCTTCTTTTTCTTTTTCGAGGACGCAGCAACGCTCATCATAGGCGGAGTGCAGCTGTTTCTTGGCACCACCCAGGTTCTTTCCCGCCTGGGCTTTATCGGCTTTATCTAGGTTACGAATTGCCCGGTTAGCCAGGATTATCGGGGAATTTTCACCTAGGTGAGCCGTACGCGCCCTTTTCAATTCTTCTAAAGACTGGGCGGCTGCAAAATCCGTTTTAGCTGCGGTAACTGCCTTGGAAATCCCCTCTTGGTCTAGGGGGGAGATAGGTGGGGTCGCGTCAGACACAGATTCACCTTTCGTCACTGTTTTCTTCTCTCGCTTTTATTACACTCTAGTTGCCTAGCAAATCCAGAGGTAATTTAGACCCACGAACCGATAGTTCCTCCAGATATTCCCGTGCCTAACAGATTTACAGACCAACATACTCAGCAGGAACGACTGGAATATGTAAAATAGATTAGGGTTCTTAATAAAGGAGGCATTTTGGCGACTCTAGCTGGAAAAACGAAAGTAGCTATCGTTGCGCCCTGCACAGATATCGGCGCCATTAATTCTGCTCTCCTACGCAATATCACCAGTTTGCTAATTAAGGCGGGAATTGGGGTATTTTGGACAGTCCATCTTGAAGATTATCCCGAAAATCTGCTCTCCACGGTAAAAGCTAATGACGCCGCAATTTTGCCTCTCCTGCCTTTAGACCAAAAAGTTCTTGATGAACTGGATAAATCTGGAGCAAAGGTTCTAGATTCAGTAATGCAGGGAACAGACCGGCATAATCCCGCCAGCTTAATGACTTTCGAGCTGGTAAAAATCCAGGTACAGGCATTAGCGGCTCGTAATCGCAAGAATCTAGCGTTCGCTCATTGGCGCGCCAAATATCCTGACGAAGCCGCGACTGTTTATTATTTCTTTGCTCAGATGGCTTGCCAAGCGGCGGGTTTACCCGCCCCAATACAATTGGCACTGCCGGAAGATCCGGCAAACATTCCCTCCTATATGTTGAGAGCGTTTCAAAAGCACCCCAAGCTAGACGGGTTTTGTGCGGTTGGCGATATGACTGCTATGGCAATCGTGCATGGTCTGCGCGAATGCGGGAAAATGGTTCCTCAAGATGCCTCGGTTGTGGGTGGCTACGATTCGCCCTCAGGCAGAGTTTCTCACCCCGCTATTTCCTCAGTAATGGTTGATACTCACACCCTGGCATACAAGGAAATAATGCATATTGCTCAACGCGAGGGCGACAATCTGGATTTAGGGGAAGCTCCCACCGGGCAGATTTTGCAGTACGTTGCTCGCGAATCTGTCTAAGTTTTCCTCGCTCAGGCTGTAACTTTACACGTTTCTCTCACCCCGTCCTGGTTTCGATAATCGACTATCAGGCAGCTCACAGGTTCCCCCTGTTCTGATAACTTGCTTGGACATTCCTCCTGCTTCGCACGCCCTCTAGCCACTTCCCGCGCCCCGCACCCCGGTCTTATCGACCTTGAAAAACTCCACAAGCAAATAACCACCCCACCTCCGACTAGGATAGAAATATGAACGAGTATCAAGGATTTTCCCCCCAGCAACTAGCCGAACGCGCCCCCCTGGGAACTCAGCAACCGGGAACTATCAGCCCCAAATTGAGCGTTCCCAAAGCAATCGAGCGTCCCGAATATCTCTTCCATGAAGGCCCCGAAGTGGTGACAGCCTCGGATACGAAATCTCCCGAAACTATCGAAAAAATCCGGGTTGCGGGACAAATCGCCGCGGACGCCCTCGTCATCGTGGGTAAAGCTATCCGCCCGGGAATAACCACGGATGAGCTAGATAGAATCGGTCACGAATATATTATTTCTCAGGGGGCATATCCGTCTTGCCTAGACTATATGGGCTTCCCCAAATCTCTATGCACTTCAGTTAATGAAGTTATTTGCCATGGAATCCCCGATGATAAACCGCTCCAAGCTGGAGATATTGTGAACGTCGATATCACCGCTTACAAGGACGGGGTACACGGGGATACCTGCGCCATGTTTAGCGTGGGTCAGGTGGATAAAGAATCCCAGCTACTGATGGAACGCACCCGTAACGCCATGATGCGCGGGATTAAAGCGGTGAAGCCGGGTCGGGAGCTAAATATCATAGGGCGAGTCATTGAGGCTTATGCGAAACGATTCAGCTACGGAGTGGTACGCGATTTTACTGGTCACGGCGTGGGCGAGGCTTTCCATTCCGGTCTGATTGTCCCCCACTACGATTGCGCCCCCTCCTACAACACGGTTTTAGAACCAGGAATGGTATTTACCATCGAACCGATGCTCACTTTGGGTACAATCGAATGGGAACAGTGGGACAATGGCTGGACAGTAGTAACTAAGGATCGTTCCCGGACTGCCCAGTTTGAACACACCGTTGTGGTAACTGAATACGGCGCAGAAATACTGACTCTGCCCAGCAAGGAGTAACAAATGGCTATCGCGTTTGGTATCGATATCGGCGGTTCTGGAATCAAAGGAGCCCCGGTTGATTTAGAAACTGGAGAATTTACCGCCGAGCGTTTCCGGATAGAAACCCCTTACCCGGCAACCCCCGAGGCGATTTCCGAAACCGCGTTTGAGGTTTTCAAGCATTTTGATTTGTCCGAGGACGTGCCGGTGGGGGTTTGTTTCCCGGCTCCCCTTCCAGGAGGGGTAGTTCCATTTATCGCTAACTTGGGTCAAGAATGGGTGGGCTGCGATGCGGCGGAAGTGTTTTCTAAAGCTTTCGGGCGCACAGTTACAGTTCTAAACGATGCTGATTCTGCCGGGGTTGCCGAGCAAGCATACGGCGTTTTCAAAGATCAGCCTGGGGTTACTATTTTCACTACCTTAGGAACGGGGATTGGATCTGCCCTGTTTATTGATGGGGTATTAGTTCCTAATACTGAACTCGGTCACGTAGAGATTAATGGTCATGACGCGGAAAGCCGGGCAGCTGCCTCGGTGCGTAAACGTGATGATTTGGGTTGGAAGAAATGGGCGAAACGCCTAACCCGCTACTACCAGGAACTAGAGAAGCTGTTTAGTCCGGATTTATTTGTAGTAGGCGGGGGTGTTTCTCGTAAACACGAGAAGTTCTTACCCCTATTGGATATTAAAACCCCGATTGTTCCGGCGGAACTGCGTAACACCGCCGGGATTGTAGGGGCAGCGGTT
>CABQYA010000132.1:0-5063 GCA_902468275.1 uncultured Urmitella sp.
CTGTGTGCTATCTCACAAACCTGCTTTTACAATATAGGATAAAAGACCTATAAACAAAATATGGGGGAAACCAAAGTTTTACTCTTGCATCAAGACTTTAGTGGTTATAGCCTACTTTTACACTTCGATGAGAAGATAAATATTTATTTTCCTCCTAGTCACTTAGTCCCAGATTCCTATAAAACAGAATCACGAACATCAGGAGTTCCTCCATGTCTATGCTCAAACACAAAAAGAACAAAGACGAAGTAACCGGGGAATCTAGCCTGGCGGTTACCGAGCTAACCGCCAGCAGACCCTACGTTCCAGAAAGCAAAAAGCCAAAGAAAGACAACACTCACTGGCTATATATCGGCGTAATAATCGCAGTGGTAGCCGGGATTATTTTCGGGATAACTGCCCCCGATATAGCCAAGGAATTCAAGGTCGTCGGTACCACCTTCGTCCGACTCATCACTATGATGATTGTCCCCGTAATCTTTTGCACAATCGTCCTCGGAATCGGTTCAGTACGCGCCGCAGCCTCGGTAGGGAAAGCCGGCGGAATCGCACTCGCCTACTTTATTGCCATGTCTACCTTTGCCTTAGCCATCGGTCTAGGGGTAGGAAACCTGATAGAGCCGGGACACGACCTCAACATTGAAGCCACCAAAGGAGCTGCTAGCCAGTTTACCTCTGGAGCTAAGCAAAAGGGCGACGGGATTATTGGATTTATTCAATCAATCATTCCCGATACTTTCTTCTCCTCACTGACCGCTGGTTCCGTCCTCCAAACCCTGTTTATCGCCCTGCTAGTTGGGTTCGCGGTACAGAGCCTCGGCAAAACGGGAGACGGAATTCTCCGCGCAGTTGAAGCCATTCAAAAATTGGTTTTCAAAGTGCTCTACATGGTGCTCTGGCTCGCCCCAATCGGTGCGTTCGGCGCTATGGCAGGGGTTGTCGGTTCCACCGGTGCTAAAGCAGTAGGACAGATGTTATTGCTGATGGTGGCATTCTATATAACCTGTATTCTGTTTATTTGTGTCGTCCTCGGCTCGGTATTAGGAATATTTGGGCGTTTCAATATTTTCAAACTCATGAAATACCTAGCGAAAGAATACTTGCTGATTGTAGCGACTTCCTCCTCCGAATCCGCGCTACCAAACCTGATGCGCAAAATGGAGCATCTCGGGATTCAAAAAGCAACCGTGGGTATCGTAGTACCCACCGGCTACTCGTTTAACCTGGACGGAACCGCCATCTACCTGACTATGTCGGCTATTTTTATTTCCGACGCCATGAATAAACCGATGGGAATGGCAGAACAAATCGGTTTACTGGTATTCATGATGATTGCCTCGAAAGGCGCAGCTGGGGTGTCTGGAGCCGGGATTGCTACTTTGGCGGCCGGTCTACAGTCCCACCGTCCCGAACTACTTGATGGGGTGGGAGTAATCGTAGGTATTGACCGCTTCATGTCAGAGGCACGCGCCCTAACGAACTTCACCGGGAACGCAGTTGCAACTCTATTGGTCGCCACCTGGACAAAGACCATTGACCGCCAGCGCGTTTACGACGTATTAAATGGAAAACTCCCCTACAGTCCCCAGGTAGACGACACGGACATTGATCTAAAGAACCCCTCGGTAGAAATCAATACCAACCTGCCACACACTCCACAGCCAGATGTGGCGGCAATCGAAAAGTTGGCTTCCCAAGAGCAAGCCACTGCCAATAAATAAAAAGAAAACGGTTTCACCGCCGACCCCTAGAGCAAAGCTTACGCTCGCTCAGCTTGGGATCCCTCCTTGGCGGTGAATCTCCGGTAAAGCTCTCAGCTAGGCTCTCGAGGGGAGACTCTTTTGGAGTTTCCAACTCACGAGCCTAGCTGAGAGCTTATTATTTAAAAATGACTCATAGCTGGATATAAATCCAGGTGAAGCCAACAATACTTACCGGATTACCGTCGGAAATCCTATGCCAGCTCGTCTTCTGAATCTGGGATAGCTTCAGTAATCGCGCTCAATATTCCCGTAAAGATTGCTAACCACATTGCTTGCTTGGTGTGCGCATAACGGTGACCTGCCCGGCGCCTTTTTTCTCCCCTCGAAAAAATAAGTTTTTCCCCGAGGGGCAGTAGCGAAAGCAGGAAGGCACCAAAAGTAAAGACGACTGCTGTCGGGATGGTGATGACCGTATCTTCCTCTTCACTTTCCGTAATATTTTCCGGGTCGCAACATTCGCCGGGATTTTTCTCCTCTGAAAATTCCCCCGGCCGACTATTTTCAGTCTTGCCCGCCGCGGCATCCCGGTGACATTCGCAAGCACCTCTGCGCTCCGCACAACCCTTCTCATCTGCATCTTTAGGGTTAATTTGTAGCGAGGGGATAACGCCCATAACCCATCCCGCAGCTATCTCCCCGGCTAGCAACAATACTTTTATGCCACTGCGAGACTTGCGGGAAGGTAGGTAGTCAGGCAACGCATACCAGGAAAAAGTGCTCAAAGCATAAATTGTTCCGCTCCCCAAAGCGCGTTTAACAGTTGATTGTTCCTGGTAGTTCTGTTTTAGCTTTGCAAACACTGATTTGCTCACTACTTCCTCCTAACTTTTTACCTGGACGGAACCCGAGAATATACCGAAATAAAAGATAGCAGTAAGCATAATACTGGCTAACTAACCCTTAGGGGCAGATGGCGCGGGCTGCGGTCTCGCCGATTTCACTTATAGGACGAGCCTGCCCCGGCAAGGTTTCGGCAAGCCAACGGTGAATGCCGAACCACACCTCTTGACGCACATCGGGGAAAGATAAGAATAGATCGTGTTTTCCGGGGTAACGTTCCATGGTCACGCGACGGGATAGACGCCAGGCATTCGCGCACATGGTTTGCACGTTTAGCACCGAATCAGTAAACATCATTTCCCGTTTACGTTTCCCGCTAGACGAAGCAGTAGAAGTCAAGAAATAGGTAGGCACATCCGTAGGTTCACCCGATAAAAGCCGCTTTTGAGCGACAGTAATCGCCCGCACCCAGCCAAAACGTACTAGCGCATCGGCACTGCCTTTCCACTGCCGAATCAGCGGCCATCCGGCCACTGCGGGGTCTCGACGGAAAGACTCAAGTCGCTTAGGCAAAGTTCCGTCGATTTTTTTATCCCACCCCATCAAAGAATCTACGTAAGCGGAGTCAGCTGACTGCAGCGGAACCTCTTTCTTGGCTGCCCGCCGAGAAAACAATTCTGCGAGGGCGCGCGCTCCGAAACGCTGGGAAGTTCCCCCCGCCATTTCAATCCAGGGGGAATCAAGCAGCAGTCCTGCCACTTGATTCCGGTGTCGGTTCACCCAATAGGCAGCAGTAAGCCCCCCGGTTGAATGACCAGCCATAACCAGAGGTAAATCCGGATGGTCTTCCCGTATTACTTCTAAAGCCGCATAAATATCTAGGTCATAAGAAACAAGATCATCAGTCCAGCCAAAGGTTTGCCATTTCCGCAGCGAACGCCCGTATTTACACAGGTCAATTGCGTAAAATGCGCCCCCCGCCAGGGAAATATGGCGCGCCAGTTCCCGCTGGAAGAAATAATCATTCCAACCGTGCAAAAAAAGACAAATAAAAGTGGGGGTAGTGGGAGTTCCGGCAATCATCCAAGGATCTTCGGCGGGCAGATGCCGGACTATAGTAGCGCACAATTCGCCCTCTTCATCGCGAGGAAGCTCTAAAGTGCGTGCTTGAAAACCTTTACCGAGGATATCTGATACCCATTTGCCTAGCGGAGCTGGAGCTGCTGGTGGCTGCGTAGGCAAACCTGCGACAGCTAAACCATTATTTTCCATCTTTTCCCTTTAATGACCATGTTTTCTCTGGTGTGGAGCGGTATTGCGTTCAATTTCGGTATTAACCTCGGCGATAGCTTCCGCCAAGGACGGACCTTGCAGGTTCCCAATTCGGAACGCTTCCCACCCGTCCAGGGAGCTATCCCCTCCGACCTTTTCAAATGCTATCTGAACCTGATCAGTGAGCTGCCCGTCCCCAGGGTCAATCACGCCTTCTTCCTTCAGGAGAGCTTCGCAAATCCGTCCCTGATCATCAGACCACAGCAGCACTGCATCTTGTCCCACCAGTGAAGAAATAGATTGCAAGCCTTCGGCATCTTTTTGCAGCAGCTTTACCTCGTTGACAGGCTCGTTTGACTGTGCCTGTACTTCGTGGCTCTCTAAACCTTGGGCACTGTCCTCTTCAGCAGGAACATCTTCTTCACCGGGGCGCTCTTCAGCAGCAGCAACCCGGTTTTCCGGGGTATCTAACTCTGTAGGCTCTGGCAGCCCTTGCCCATTATCCGCATCTGAAGTTACCTCAGTATCACTCTCATCCTCGGAAACAGATGGAGGAACCGGCGGGGCAGGCGGAACCAGAGTAATCTCTGGTTCTTCAGCGGAAGCAGCATTGTCATCAATATGCCAAGAAATCTGCGGAGCTGGGGCACGATGTCCCCCAATCTGGGGATGCGCGTAGCTGATATTGCTGGGGGTGAGCTGCGCGACCTCTAAAAAGCGTCTGCCATTGGACATTTGTCGTGAAGAAACCTGATGGATTTCCAGACCGGAACTGCGCAGCACCCCGAGCGCCGAATAGCAACCCTCATCAATTTCTCCTACCACCAGGATTAACCGAGGACCTGGTTGTGTGGTGGGTGGCATGGCTTCGCGGAACTCCGCCCAGCCGGTTTGGAAAGCTTGCACTCCCCCCGGATATTGACTGGCTAAATCCATCCATCCTTGCCCGGATACCTGCCCGAGACGTGAAATTGCAGCTACCAGGCTGACCGGGTCTAGACGGGAGAGTACTTCTACCGAAACAACCTGACCAGAGGCATCTAACGCGGTCAATGAATGCGGACCAGTTCCAGATTGACCGCCATTTCCTGCCCATGCAACCGGAAACAGAGGACGATCAATTACCTCTAGCACCTGCGAGCGGATAGATTCCAGCACATCCATCTCTCATCCATGCACTACCGGCGTGCCAACCTGTGCCGGTATTAGGCGACCTGATTCTAGTTCAAAGAGTGCCATCGACTCACC
>CABQYA010000133.1:0-5026 GCA_902468275.1 uncultured Urmitella sp.
GGATGGTACCGGTCAGATTGCTGATGAAATTGCCACTAAAGACAGGGGAGTGCGGGTTTTACACCGGGCGGAAAAGGCTGGTCTCGGCCCGGCCTATTTGGAAGCATTTTCCTGGGCGCAGCAAGCGGGCTATACCTGGGTAGTGCAAATGGATGCAGATGGTTCTCACCGGGTGCGCGATTTACACAAGTTGCTTGCCCGCCGGTTTTGGCCGAGCAAGCCAGATTTGGTGATTGGTTCACGCTGGATTCGGGGAGGACGACTTGAGGGCTGGTCGCGTATGCGCGAAGCCCTATCCAGAGCGGGCAATGCCTATATCGCGGCTTGGTTAAATCTGGGCATCGGGGATGCTACCGCTGGTTTTCGGGTTTATCGTCTAGATTTTCTGTCCCGTTTGGGTTTAGAGGATTTAGATTCTCGTGGTTACTGTTTCCAGATTGATATGACCCGCCGTGCGGTACGCTGTGGGGGAGATATTGTCGAGGTGCCGATTACTTTTCAAGAACGCGCGGCCGGATCGTCGAAAATGTCTAGCGCAATTATTCTAGAAGCGCTCACTAAAGTTACCCGTTGGGGAATCAATGACCGTTTAAGTGCCCGAGGACGAGCAGAAAGCGAAGCCTAGAGACATAAGACGAAGAGCTCCCCAGCTATTTTGCTTTATTTTTTGCCAGGTAAGTCAAAAGTTGGGGTTAAAAACTAGCGGTAATGTACCCCGTCCATTAATGCACCGGAATGAAGTACTTCGAGTTGTTCTTTTAATAGTATTTCTAGCTCTTCTTCGCTGCGACGCTCCATGAGCATATCCCAGTGGGTACGTTGGGGACGTAGCGGTTTTGAATCTTCTTCTTCGGCGGGTTCTTCGTATTGGAGCTCACCCATCTCTCCGCATTTGCATTCCCACTGGGCAGGTGCTGCTACCTCGGCAGCAAAGGTCATGTGGTAGCGGTGTCCTTTAGGGCATATATAGAGGCTTTCGCGTCTTTGGGCGAATACTACGCCGTCCTCTGTCTCTAGGCTTTTTGAACCGATACTTGTGCCACGTAGTGCCCGCTCTGCCATAGTAAATAATTCTCCTTGCTGCTCAGCCAAAGTGCTAGCCGATATACCTGCCCTATTCTAACAGGAGAGCTAATAGAGTTCGACACCGTTACGCCGGAAAAGAAAATATCTTAGCTACATATTTCTTAAAAAGGTAGATTAGCTAACTTGCTATTGCTAGAATTATCGTGTCACCTGTTTCCCCTATCTCAATAGGAGACATCCTATAAAGTGTGTACCAAGGATGTACTCATGAAAGCAAAAATAAATATCGGTTGGCTCGTTTCTGGAATTATCGTAATACTGGGAGTATTTATCGGATTACGTTATCACCTTCCCGATTTAACTGGAATGTATACTAACACTATATTTTGGTTTTTAATAACAATATTTTGGGGCGCTATTTATTATGTATGTTTTGCTTTGATTAGAGAAAACTTTGTAGGTTTTATTATCAAATTAATTTCTATTATATTTATTGAACTTTTCATCGGTATTGCCATCGCCGATTTAACTAAAGATTTGCTTTTAGGAATACCTTTTAACGGCGATTTAGCTTTCTTCACTCTGATTACCTGCATAATTTGGTCATTGGGTACCCCTATTCATTTCCTTTGGGATACTCGAAGAAATCTCAAGAATTATGCTTCAGATTGCGCGTGTTCGCATAGCTGATGAAACAGACCTAGTTAGTCACCATCTTCGTCCCAACCATTTGTTTTCTATAGCGAGGCAGGAAACCGAAGATAGAGGCATCGAAAAATCGGTGGATATTTTAAGGTTCTGCTTGTCTACAAAAGCTTCTTTCGGAAATGTTTAGGAGCGTACCCGCGCCAGGGAACGCTTAGCCGCAGCAACCACCTGCGCACTGTTTAAACCGTAATGCTCAAACAATTCACCGGGGGCGCCCGGCAGACCAAAACCGTCAATCCCGATACTTTCACCATTATCGCCAACCCAGTCCCGCCAGGAATCTACTATCCCTGCCTCAATCGAAACTCGAGCTTTAACTGCCGAAGGTAACACCTGTTCCCGATAGGAAGCATCCTGAGATTTAAACCATTCCATACAAGGAACGGATACTACGCGAGCTGCTATATCTTCCTTAGCTAGTTCTTTACGGGCTGTAAGAGCGTGTTGAACTTCAGAACCAGAAGCCATGAGGATAACGTCAGGCTGCCTATCGGTATCAGCTAAAATATATGCCCCTTTAGCCACGTTTTTAGCGCTAGCCAAGGCATCGCTTCCCGCACCCTCCATATCCTCGCGTTCATAGGTGGGAACTACCTGGCGGGTAAGAATTAACCCTACCGGTCCTCTTTGCCGCAAAATCGCAAGCCATGCGGCGGCAGTCTCGTTAGCGTCCATGGGTCTTACAATCGCCAGATTAGGAATAGCCCGATAGGATGCTAAGTGTTCAACCGGTTGATGGGTCGGCCCATCCTCGCCAACCCCGATAGAGTCATGACTCCACACATAGGTGACCGGGATATTCATTAGGGCTGAAAGGCGTACCGCTCCGCGCATATAATCGCTGAATACAAAGAACGTACCCCCAAAAACCCTGGTTAAACCATCAACGGCTATCCCGTTCATTACCGCAGACATCGCGTGTTCGCGCACCCCGAAATGCAGTATCCGACCATAGGGATTACCCTTCCATTTCCCAGTTTGCGCAGATTCTGGGATAAAGCTGGTTGAACCGGCAATAACCGTGTTATTTGATTCCGCTAAATCAGCTGAACCGCCCCAATATTCCGGCATAACAGAAGCGACGGCGGAGATAGTTTTTCCAGAAGCCGCCCGCGTGGCCAGCGCCTGTCCGGCAGGAAACACGGGGAGAACTGTCTCAATTCCATCAGGGAGTTTTCCAGCTAAAATACGTTCTAAAAGCTGATTTTTATCCGGGTTTGCTTGTTTCCAATCTGCAAAGCGTTTATCCCAATCTAGATGGGCGTTTTTCGCGCGTGAGGCAGCATTTTCACGGGTATGTTTTAAGACTTGCTCATCAACGACGAACATCTTTTCGGGGTCAGCGCCCAAGGCTTCCTTTAGTCCCTTGAGTTCTTCTGCCCCCAGTTTTGCTCCGTGAATTACTCCAGTATTTTGTTTAGAGGGGGATGGCCAGCCGATTATGGTTCGTAAAGCAATAATAGAGGGCTTGGTTTTCTCGGCTTTAGCCGCACAAATCGCTTCATCTAGGGCATTAACATCTTCTTGGTAACTGCCATCTGCATTTAACCAATCAACCCGCTGAGTGTGCCACCCGTAAGCCTCATAGCGTTTTAGCACGTCCTCTTGGAAAGAAACATTAGTGTCATCTTCAATAGAGATATGGTTGTCATCCCAGATGACGATGAGGTTTCCCAAATCCTGTACGCCAGCTAGGGAAGAGGCTTCCCCGGAGATTCCTTCTTGCAGGCAACCATCACCTGCAATTACGTAAACGTTATGGTCAAAGGGGCTTTCACCTAGGGGAGTGGTAGGGTCGAGCATACCGTGGGCACGCCTAGATGCCATAGCAAAACCGACACCCGCTGCAAAACCAGAACCTAGTGGTCCGGTAGTGATTTCCACCCCTTTGGTGTGCCCATACTCGGGGTGGCCTGGGGTATAGGAACCAAAAGTGCGGAAATTTTTCAAATCTTCAAGCTCCATGCTTTGACCAGCCAAATAGAGCTGAATATATTGCAAAAGTGAGGCGTGACCAGCGGAAAGCACAAAACGGTCTCGTCCTAGCCAACGCGAATCTTGCGGGTCAAAACGAAGATGGCGTTGATAGAGCAAATAGGCGGCGGCAGCTAAAGAAATCGGAGTTCCCGGATGTCCGCTACCGGCTTTTTCTACAGCGTCACCAGCCAATACTTTCGCCATATCGACTGCTTTTTGATCCAAGTTGTTCCACTGAAGTGCCATTCGTTGTCTGTCCCTTCCGACATTATTGCGCGTGGATTTTTCTCCGTCTTTGATGGTAACAGTTTGTAAAACGAAAATACTTCTAAATAGCCTTCAGTAGCAAAAGTGCAGATAAGTAAAATTGGTGACGCATTTGTTCTAAAGCCCCAAACTTCAATCCGATAATGTACATTATGTCAAGTAAAGAGATAAAGAACGAGATAAAGGCAGCCTCACCCTTTTCCCGTCACGCTAGTGCCCACTCCTCTACGCCCTCGCCAGCAGTAAAACCCAAAATAGTGATGCTAAAACTACGTGGTTTGCAGTTTCTACCCCTAAAGAGTTTGAATAACAACAGAAACATTTCTCGGTATTAAAGGAGAAAAACTGCCATGGCAGCTGGCAATCCACACAACTCACCTCTTAATGCTTCCCAAGCGGATTCCACTTTAAAGAATAAGCAAAGAACTAACGCAAAACACCCGGTAAACCAGATGCCCTCGCCACCGCGAACCGCGCTGTTATCAGTGCAGCACGTCCTCGCTTTTTATGCCGGTGCGGTGGTAGTTCCCTTGGTAGTTGCGGGCGGATTAAAATTAGATCCCACCACTACTGTGCATCTGATTAACGCTGATTTATTTACTTGCGGCATCGCGACCTTGATTCAGTCAATCGGCTTTTGGAAAATTGGCGTGCGCCTACCCATCATTCAAGGGGTAACTACGATGGCAATCTCCCCCATGATTGCCATCGGTCTGGCAGTAAATCAGGGCGGCGGCGTGGCGGTGCTGCCAACCATCTATGGCGCAGTAATCGTTGCCGGTCTATTTACTTTCTTCGCCGCCCCCATTTTCGCTAGGCTGATTCGATTTTTCCCACCTTTAGTAATCGGGATTGTGCTTACCACTATGGGTACCACCTTGTTGGGAGTATCGGCAGCTGACGTTATTGGACACGCCGACGAGCAGGTTCCTCCCCTGCCGGTTTCCTTGCGAAACCTGGCTTACGCTTTAGGTACTTTAGCGATAATCGTCCTAATTCAGCGTTTCTTTAAAGGTTTTATGGGGACGCTGGCTGTACTTGCCGGTCT
>CABQYA010000134.1:0-5017 GCA_902468275.1 uncultured Urmitella sp.
CGGGTTTAACCGCAATCGCACGCGCAATGCACAGGCGTTGCTGCTGTCCACCGGATAGGGAAGCCCCCGGTTTATCTAGGCGGTCTTTGACTTCTTCCCACAGGTTCGCGCCTTTTAGGGATTCTTCTACAATCTGATCGCCCTCGTCTTTGCTGATTTTCACCCGATTCAAGTGCAAACCGGCAAGCACGTTGTTTTTAATCGACATAGTGGGGAAGGGGTTTGGACGCTGGAACACCATCCCAATCATCCTCCGCACCTCCACCGGGTCTACGTCCTTGCCATAGAGGTTATCTCCGTTCAGGAGCACTTCCCCTTCGATGCGTCCTCCGGGAGTAACTTCATGCATCCGGTTTAAAGTGCGCAGCACCGTGGATTTACCGCAGCCTGACGGCCCAATCAGGGAAGTTACCGTTTGGGTTTCTATCGTCATATTTACGTCCTCTACGGCTTTGAAATCTCCGTAGTAAACGTCTAAATGTTTAGTTTCTAAACAGATTGCCATTTTCTTTCCTATTTTTTGCTTGTTGCAGCTCGACCCCCGGCGAGGACGAGCCAGCTACTTTCCAATCGAGAGTTTCTTTGCCACAAAACGGGCAGCTAGATTCAAAACCAATACTGCGAATACCAGTACCAAGGCCGCCCCCCAGGCACGCTCCACATTGATAGTGGGGTTACAGTTCACCGCGTGGGCGGCACACGAAACTGTGGAGGTGTATTGCTGGTAAATATAGACCGGCAAGGTTTCCATGCGACCGGAAAACACATTGTTGTTAATCGCGTCAAACATTCCAGCGGTAATCAGCAAAGGAGCCGTCTCCCCCACAACGCGAGCGATTGCCACCACCACGGAGGTCACCAAACCGGCTGCCGAGGTACGTAGCACTATCGATACCACGGTGCGCCATTTGGGAACCCCCAAGGCGTAGGAGGCTTCTCGCAAGTCATTAGGTACCAGTCGTAACATTTCAGCAGATGAGCGCACTACCAGGGGAATCATTAGTACAGAAAGGGCAACTGCCCCCATGAGACCGGAGCGGTAAGCCGGGCCAATCACCATGGTGAATAAAGCCGCCGCGAACAGACCGGCAACGATAGAAGGAATACCGGTCATCACATCCACCAAGGTGGTAGTGAGTTTGGCGAACTTGGTGTTGCCCGCATATTCGGTCAGGTAGATGGCCACCGCAAGCCCCAGAGGAACAGAAATAACCGCTGCTACCAGGGTAATCAGTAAGGTACCCACCATCGCGTGATAGATACCACCAGCTTCCATCCCCCCATACACGCCTTTCATAGATACGCTCAGAAAGTAGGGGGAAATAATCCCGATGCCCCGACGAACAAGTTCGTATCCGATAGATCCGAGAATCGCCAGTACCAACAAACCACAAAGCCACATAGAAGCGGCAATCGCCTTATTAGTGAAGCGGCGGCGAAAACTTAGCGCTTTTTCTCCGCCCAGCCGGGCAGACTGTACCTGCGTTTTTGGTTCGGTGTTGTCGGGTTTTTCCTGGTATTTAAGTTTTCTCTCTAGGATTACCGCCTGAAGAGCGGAAGTATTATCCGAGGAAGATAAATCCGAAAGTTTATCGCTTTTTCCCTGACTAACTGCTCGGGGACTGGCGGAATCTTTGCCGATGCCTATAGATTGTTGTTTCAACTTCAGGTCTCCCTGATTCTGATTTTCTTTACTCATTTATTTCCCCGCACTTTCTTTACAGGCCACCAACCAACGTGCACCCGAATTGACCAGTAATGTCAGCACGAACAGCACTAGACCGGTGAAGATTAACGCTGCCGCCATATTGGAATCAGCCTCTGGGAACTGGAGGGCAATATTGGAGGCAATCGTAGAGTGCGCTCCCGCTCTAAACAGCGACCACACGTAGGAGGCGCCGGGAGAAAGTACCATCGCTACCGCCATAGTTTCTCCTAGGGCTCGTCCTAACCCAATCATGGCTGCCGAGACTGTACCGGAACGCCCAAAGGGCAAAACCACGGTTTTTATCATTTCCCATTTGGTAGCTCCCAGCGCCAAAGCTGCCTCCATCTCTAGGCCGGGGGCGCGAGCATAAACCTCGCGGCACAGGGCGGTAATAATCGGAATCACCATAATCGCCAGCACTACTGAGGCAGAGAAAATTACCCGTCCTATCGGAGAAACCGGTCCAGAAAACAACGGAAACCAGCCGAAATAAGTGGCGAGAAACTCCATAACCGGCTGCAAGATTGGCAGCAAAACCAGTCCTCCCCACAGACCGTACACCACGGAGGGTATCGCCACCATTACGTCAATCAATCCTGCGATGATTGCCGAGATTTTCTGGGGAGCATAAAAGTTTATGAAGATTGCTAGCGCGATTGAAAGTGGCAGCGCTATCGCCAAAGCAATCGCCGCTGCCAGCACTGTTCCAAATAGCTGAGGCGCAACATATTCCCAGATGCTCACCATTTCGGTGCGTCCGCGCATTCGCAGACGCAGATCCGGGTTGGAGATTGCCGGCCAGGCTTGCAAGGTCAGGAACATCGCTACCAGGGCTAGCAATGCGGCAATGACTACCGCTGAACCTTTAGTAGCTAGATAAAACAGTCCATCCCAGTTAAAAATTCCCTTTCGCGAGGAAACTGGTTTAGATTCTTGTTTTTCGGGGAGGGTTTCAGTACTCATGTTTCCTCCAGGTGGTTAAGGCCAGGGGAACCGGCATTATTCTGCTGCCCCTGGTTGCCAGTACCTATTTTGAGTTCTTACTTGATGCCATCTACCGCGGCAGTAATTCTTTTGGTGATTTCCGTGCCTAGGGGCGCAGATCCGGCTGCCTCTGCTGCTTTCTGCTGCCCCTCGGCAGATACCACATAGTTCACCCAGGCTTTCACCAGTTTCGCGGTGTTAGCGTCCTGATATTGGGGACAAACCGCATAGTAGGAAACCAACACCAAGGGGTATGCCTGACTACTTTCAGGGGTGCGGTTTAGTTTCAGAGCAAGGTCATTTTCTGCCCGTCCCCCCTCAACTTCAGCGTTTTCAACCAATTTGGCGGCTGCCTCGGCAGAGTATTCTACGAAGCTGTCACCGGCCTCGAGCGCTACGGTTCCAAAATCACCGGCTTGCGAGGCATCGATATAGCCGATTGCGCCGGCAGTTTTCTTCAGGTTATCTACTACCCCTGCGGTTTTATCTCCGGATTCGCCCCCCGCTACCGGCCAGTCCTTTGAGGGCTTATCCGGCCAAGCGCTAGGAGCTGCCGCGTGCAGGTAATCGGTAAAGTTCTCGGTGGTACCTGACTGGTCAGCGCGATGAATCGCCACGATTTTGCTATCAGGTAGTTTCACATCGGCGTTATCGGCGGCAATCGCGGGGTCGTTCCATTTGCTGATTTCGCCGCGGAAAATCTTGGCGATGGTTTCCGGTTTTAGGTTCAGTTTCTTGATGCCATCCAGGTTGAATGCCACTACCACTGGTGATACATAAACCGGCAGGTTAATAGCTTTGGAGTCTTTGCAAACTGAAGCTGATTTCTCGATTTCTTCGCTAGAGAGCGCCTGGTCGGTACCTGCGAATGCCACTCCTCCTTGTAGGAAGGTGGTAACCCCCGCCCCGGAACCGGTCGGATCATAAGACACCTCCACATTTTTGGCTGCTTGCGAGAATCCGGCTTTCCAGGCTTCAACGGCGCTTTTTTGGGAGGACGCGCCCGCGCCTGCTAGTTTTCCGGAAATACTTAAGGCCTGGGTTTTATTTGAAGCTTCAGATGTTCCGGTGGCATTATCAGATCCGCAGGCGGATAGGCTGGTTGCCGAAAGGGCTAGACCAGCGATAATAGCTAAAGATTTAATGCTCTTGCGCATATCTTTCCTTCGATTCTTTTTGATCTTTCATTGACACTTGCAAGGTAAGTCAAAAAGTTAACGCCGCTCTGACCGCAAGGTTAATTCTTGGTTAATTTTTCAGTTCCCAAAGATTTTGGGCCGGCAGGATTTCCTGCCGGCCCAAAACATTGCCCATGAACTCATGGGCATTAGCCCGAACTTATTTCATCTGGGATTCTTCCGCTGGAATAGCACCCTTTATCTACTGCTTAGAGGTTTTACGTCGTTGCAGATAAATAGCTGCCCCGGTCAGGGTGAACATTACCGCTAGCAGACAGCTAGTTGGCGAGGCTCCGCTGCGTGACAGATCTTGAGAACCCTGGGTACCTTTTTGACTGCTATCTTTCGGTGGAACCGGTTTTTGGCTCTGTTTACCTGTATCCGGTTTATCGGTGGGAAGGGGTGGTTCCGGTTTATCAGTCGGGAGGGGTTGTTCTGGTTTATCCGTAGGCTTGGGAGCCGGAGGATTGTCTCCTGGGGTGGGCTGGGAACAAGGAACGATTGCAGGAATAGTGAATTCCCAAGTTTGCTCAGCTCCGGGAGCTAGCAGGTATCCGGGCTGCAAAACTGCTTTTACCTGCACACTATTACCGTTAGTTACCTGTTGATATTCGGCTACGCCCTCTAGCAGCTTCGGTAATACTACCTGAGCCTTTTCCCCACATTTTACCTGGTCAGCAGGTTGGAGACTGGGAGCCAAGGGAGTGACGGTTTTTGCGTCAGACAGAACATAAACATGTCCAGCTTCGGTTTTAAACTGAATATGTTCATTATCCAGGACTGTTAAATCAACCAGTTTATTGGTGGTTTGGTCTAGGATTTTTTGTTTTCCGGCATCAGTAAATCGCAGTACCGCATCTTTTCCTTGATTTGATTTAATCTGCAAAACGTTGATTTTGCCGGACTGCCATTGCATCGCGACCTCAAAGTTGCCGCGAGCTACTAAGCCGCTCACGCTGCCTTTCCCGCTCCAGGCATCGGGTAGAGCCGGTAACAGATTCATGTAATTGTGGTATTTCTTTCCATCTTTCGTATAGGTGGAGTTGGACTGCAAAAGCATTTCGTTAATACCAGAGGTGTTACCGAAGTTTCCGTCAATCTGGAATGGGGGATGGGCATCAAACAGGTTGGGGTACATAGCTTGTTT
>CABQYA010000135.1:0-4948 GCA_902468275.1 uncultured Urmitella sp.
GCTCATATTGATGCCGCTGCGAGTAGAACCGATATTTACCGAGGAGCACACGATATCGGTAGTAGCTAAGGCCTCGGGAATGGACTCTATCAACGCTAAATCACTGCGGGTAGCGCCGGCCTGTACCAACGCGGAGTAGCCACCTACAAAATCTACCCCTACGACCTTGCCGGCACGATCGAGCGTCTGGGCAAAGGGGAGGGGATTATCGGTGCGACAAGCCGCTGCCACCAGAGAGATTGGGGTTACCGAAAGGCGTTTGTTAATAATCGGCACCCCGAACTCGCCCGCAACTTCCTCGGCAGTAGCAACCAGGCGGGAGGCGGCGCTTAAGATCCGTTCTTCAATCCGCGCGCAGGCTCGCTCGATATCGGTATCCGCGCAGTCCAGTAGGGATAGTCCCACAGTTACGGTGCGTACATCGAGGTTATCCTCGGCAATCATCTGTATGGTTTCCAGGATTTCCCCGGTGGTATCCAGTCCCATTATTCTCCCTTGCGATTAAGGCTTCCCGCGTAGCTTCACGGTAAGTAGCTTAGAGTTTATGCATGGCGTTGAAGAGGGCTTCCGCCTGCACTTTAATAACCAGCCCTTCGGTTTCCTCTACTGTTGCCATCTCCTGCTGCACCTGCGCTAACCCTATCTGTTCCTCATTGAATTCCAGCTGCATAATCATGGTGAAATATTCATCCATCAAGGTCTGCGACACATTGATGATGTTCACCTGGTTTTGGGCGAGCGCTTGGGACACCGCCGCGATAATCCCGGTATGGTCGATACCGGTAACCGTCATAATTGCTTTCACGTGCTTCAGCTTACGTTCTTCTACGGCTTTTTTGCGATTCCTCGTCCCGGTTTCTTCATTTCTGAACTCTTTGGTAATAATGGCGGAGTGACTTCTAGTTTGATTATTTCGACCCTCGTGCAAGCGTTAGTGCTATTTGTAGCCACCAATATTGACCACTTGGCGTTACTAACTTTGTGGTTTGTTCACGGACAGAATCGGCCGGGAACTACGGCGCGCATCTGCGCCGGTCAATATGTAGGTTTCGGGGTAATCCTGGCAGTCACCATAGTCTTAAGCGCAATTTCTGGTTTGGTAATCCCGCAGGAGTACCTGCGTTTCTTGGGGCTGATACCCCTGGCACTGGGGATAAAAGCGGCGATCGGAGAAATCCGCGAGCGGGTTGGGTCTAGGGACTTCGAGGACGAGGACGAGGCGCAACTAAAGGGGAAGAAGGTCAGCGTAGGCGCAGTTGCTCTGGTTACTATGGCTAATGGGGGCGATGAAATAGCGGCCTATCTACCAGTTTTTGCCCTCTCCACCTGGTGGCAAATCGCGCTGTTTAGCGCAGTGTTCTTAGTGCTTGCTGGGGTACTGGTGGCTCTGGCCCGTTTCATCACTGGACGTATGGGGCTGGCAGAGGTTCTGGAACGTTTTGAAGCGATTATTTTCCCCAGTGTACTTATCCTGCTAGGAGTGCTAATCCTCGCCGATTGGCTTTAGGTTGCTTGACTAGCTGTGCAAGATAAGCGATCACGAGCCGCAGTCAGGAAAAGAAGCGATTACCAATAGCACGGGAGTAGATTTTATCCGAGCGGACAGACCTTACATAAAAAGTCCTAAACTTCGGATACTCGGCTTTGAAATAAGTACTTTCTCAGGCTTAGGGCATAAGAATTTGGAAAATGTCGCTACGTTTTCCAAATTTTTGGGCAGGAGGAAAAACCTACTCCCGCGCTCACGCACGCTGATTATTTAGACTCGGCGGTGCAGCCGGAAAATGATGGCTTATAGGTGGTGAAACCAGCGGGTGGATAAACTGGAAAGAGAGCGCAGGATGAAGGATAGGTGAGGTAAATGGGGAAGAAGCACGTGAAAACTAACGCCCTGCGTATCCTCGAAAGTGCGGGAATCGCTGCGCAAATGACGCAGGTTTCTTCGAAGGGCGAGTTTTTGGATGCCCTCACGATTGCACAAGAGCTAGGGGTAGATGCAAATTTAGTATTCAAAACTCTAGTTCTAGAGGGCGAGCCGGGGCAGCACTTCGTGGCGGTAGTGCCCGCTACTCACGAGTTAGATTTGAAAGCTGCGGCCAAGTGTTTTGGGGTAAAACACCTGGCAATGTTGCCTTTGAAAAAGCTAACCCCGCTCACCGGTTATTTAAAAGGAGCGTGTTCGCCCTTGGGGATGAAGAAAGATTTACCGACCGTAATTGATGAGTCGGCATTTACTTACGAACAGATTTATGTATCGGCTGGTAAACGGGGTTATCAGATGTTGGTCTCTCCGCTATGTCTGCAAGAAATATCCCAAGCTTTAAGAGGTCAAATCGCTCGTCCTTGAAAAGAGCGACTCGGTTATAACTGTCGTGGCGGCAGTTTTCGTCTTTATAGAAAACAGAGTAAAGTTTCGGGTGTACGAAATCTAGATACAGTAGAGCCGAAAAATGCTTTGATGGGAAAGGGTAGATTTTGGCAACTGAAATAGTTTTCCCAACTAAGGACAAATGAACTGCAGCGATGAAAAGGCAACTAACCCCAGATTCTCAAAAACTCCCTCGAGCAGAGCAGAGCGCTAAAAAAGGAATTTTGCCTTTACTCGGGCCAGCTTTCGTGGCAGCAGTAGCCTATGTGGATCCCGGAAACGTGGCGGCGAATATCACCGCCGGTGCTCGCTACGGTTACCTCCTAGTGTGGGTGCTGGTGCTAGCTAATCTGATGGCAGTTATCATCCAATATCAAAGCGCCAAACTGGGGTTGGTAACCGGAAAATCCTTACCGCAGCTCTTAGGGCAACGCCTACCGAAAACCAAACGAATCGCATTTTGGATACAAGCCGAAATAATCGCGGCCGCAACCGACTTGGCTGAAATCGTGGGGGGAGCAATCGCTCTACAGCTATTGTTTAACCTCCCCCTGCTAGTGGGAGGGGCAATCGTAGGTTCAATCTCCCTGGGGTTACTTATTTTTCAAAACGAGCGCCGCCAAAAACAGTTTGAAACTATCGTAATTGCCTTACTGGCAGTAATCACCGCCGGTTTCCTCTCCGGTCTGGTGATTAGGCCGCCGGATCCGGCGGGAATGCTTGGGGGGCTACTGCCGCGCTTTGCGGGTACTGATACGGTATTAATCGCTGCCTCTATGCTGGGAGCAACCGTGATGCCCCACGCTATTTACCTGCATTCTTCACTGGTAAATCACCGGTTTCCCCAGCGCAAACTCAATGAGCTGCCTCGGCTGCTACGAGCCTCTAAACATGATGTCGGGTATGCGCTGATAGTGGCAGGAGCGGTAAATATTGCCCTGTTGCTCCTAGCGGCATCGGCGCTAGCTGGCAAAAGCGGGACAGACAGTATCGAGGGTGCGCATCACGCTATCGAATCCGCATTAGGGACGACCATTGGGGTTATTTTCGCCATTGGACTGTTAGCCTCCGGATTGGCCTCTACCTCGGTAGGAGCCTATGCGGGTTCGGAAATTATGGGCGGGCTGTTACATGTGCAAATCCCCTTGTTTGCGCGTCGGCTAATCACCCTAATCCCCGCGTTACTGATTCTCGCCCTCTATCCCAACCCCACCTGGGCTTTAGTTATTTCGCAGGTAGCGCTGTCTTTTGGGATTCCCCTGGCGTTAGTTCCATTAGCTAGTTATACCCGCAAACGCGAACTGATGGGCGTTTACCAGGATTCGCGGGGAATGCGCCTAGTAATGGGGGTTATTGTTGCCCTGGTGGTTGCGCTTAACCTGCTGTTGGTGGCGCTGACTTTTATCGGAGTCGAGGTCTAAGGACTCATTTCCGCGAAGCCGTGGGGTGAGCGAAGAAATAAAAATTGGTTAGCGCCCTCGAAACGATATTTTCGTTTACGAGGGCGCTAAGTGCTAGATTTCTTAAACCTTCCTGCTATCCTTAGCTTTCTTTAGGGCGCAGCCACAGGCAACCTAGTGGGGGTACTCGCAGCTCAACCGAGTAGGGGCGACCATTCCATTCCATTTCCTCGGCACTAACCTCACCGAGATTAGTAACCCCCGAGCCGCCATATTTTTGGTCATCGGTATTGAGGATTTCTTCCCATTCCCCACCATCTGGCAGACCAATACGATAGCCCTCGTGCGGGTTACCAGCAAAGTTGCATACGCATACTAGCTTATGTTCGCGCCCATGGTCATCACGAGATTTACGGACATAAGAAATTACGTTATGTTCAGAATCGTTTACCTCAATCCATTCAAAACCGGTGTGGTCATCGTCCCAAAGTGCCGGCTCGCTAGTGTAAATATGGTTCAAATCGCGCACCAAGGATTGAATTCCCTGATTACGGTTATCATCTAGCAAGAACCAGTCCAGTGACCGATCCGCATCCCACTCGGCGCCTTGAGCGAACTCGGAGCCCATAAAAATTAGCTGTTTGCCTGGGTGAGACCACTGGTAGGCGAACAGGGAACGCACTCCCGCTAACTGCCGCCAATAATCGCCGGGTTGCTTTGCCAGAATCGAGCCCTTGCCGTAGACGACCTCATCGTGGGAGAGAGGTAGAATGTAATGCTCAGAAAACGCGTATACCAGTGAGAACGTCAATTCGCCGTGATGCCAGGAACGATTTACCGGGTCTTCACGAAGATAGCGTAAAGTATCGTTCATCCAACCCATATTCCACTTCAAACCGAAGCCTAGACCTCCGGCATCGGTCGGGGCAGTAACCCCGGGCCAAGCCGTTGATTCCTCGGCAATCATGCAAATCCCAGGATGTAGGCGATAGCAGCAAGCATTAGTTTCTTGCAAGAAAGAAATTGCTTCCAGATTTTCACGTCCGCCGTATTGGTTAGGACGCCATTGCCCATCCTCACGTGAATAATCCAAATACAGCATCGATGCCACCGCATCAACCCGTAACCCGTCAATATGGAACTCATCAAGCCAATACAAAGCATTGGCAACCAGGAAGTT
>CABQYA010000136.1:0-4941 GCA_902468275.1 uncultured Urmitella sp.
GGGTTTTAATAGCGGATGCAGGTAGGTGATTTTTTCGCGCCCTAAGCGGCGCGCCAGATAAGGGTTTACTGCTTGCCCTTGGATCGGACCGGGACGAATCAAAGCCACTTCGACTACCAGGTCATAGAAACATTTTGGTTTTAGCCGCGGCAAGGTAGACATTTGGGCGCGGGACTCTACTTGAAAAACCCCGACCGTGTCAGCTGCCTGTAACAGCTGGTAGACGCGGGGGTCTTCCGGAGGTAGGTTATGCAATCGCCAAGGCTTGCCGGAGGGCGATTTTTCACCCCACGCCTGCAGAGTTTCAAAAGCGGTACGCAGCGCCCCCATCATGCCTAGGGACAGTAAATCGATTTTCACCAGCCCGGCTTCGGCGCAGCTATCTTTATCCCATTGCACCACGGTTCGCCCTGGCATATTTGCCCAGTTAATCGCGGCCACTTCGGTAAGTGGTTTATCGGAAAGCACCATTCCCCCGCAATGAATCCCCAGGTGGCGCGGAAGTTTTTGTAGCTGCCCCGCTATTTTTCGCACATTTTCCGGTAAGGAGTTGCGGTCTAGTCGCGCCCATTTGGCGGCGGTTCTCGCGTCATATCCGAGGGCGCGGGAGGCGTCTTTTAGGGCGGCTCGCGGGCGGTAACTAATCACATTAGCCACTTGAGCAGCGTTTTCTCGTCCGTATTTGCTATATACGTGTTGGAGTACTTTTTCGCGTTGATTAGATTCAATATCCAGGTCAATATCGGGTAGATCTTTACGGTCTGGGGTTAGGAAGCGGTCGAATAGCATTTGGTGGCGCACTGCATCTACCGCGGTGATTCCCAGGCAGTAACAGACTGCCGAGTTGGCAGCGGAGCCGCGTCCTTGCACATAGATACCGGAGGAAAAACAATAATCCACTATCTCTTTTACGATCAGAAAATACCCGGAGAATCCTTTTTGAAATATCACTTTCAATTCTTGCCGAATGGTGTCGGCGGCTTTTTCCGGCACTGGATCCCCGTAGCGGCTGCGCGCCCCCTGCCAGGAAAGCTGCTCCAGGTAGGAGTCGGCGCTGTATCCGGGTGGCACCTGGGCTAAAGGCAGATGCGGCGCGGGGGTAGAAAAATCAAAAATCAGGTCTTTACCTATCTGGGCAGCGTTATCGACTGCGCCCGGAAAATGCCGATGAATCCGGAGCATCTCAGCTTCGCTACGCAACATGGCATGGCAAGCGGGCAAGTCGTCTTGGATTTTATCGAGAGGACGCGCCAGGCGGGTGGCGGTCATAACGTCTGCCAGGCGCTGACTGGCGGGGTCAGCGCAGCGGGCAGCACTGGTGGCTACCAGGGGCAACTTGGTTTTGCGCGCCAAGTAAGCTAGCTGTGCCGCTAAGCGTTCTTCCCCATCGAAACCGGCTAAGGCGGCCTCTACTGCTACGTTTTCTGCCCCGAACAGCTCTTTTAACTGCTTGAGGAAGCGAGCTGCCGCCGCGATTCCGGAGCGGTAAAGCACGCGCCGTAGCGGCCCGGCGCGAGTACCGGTTAATACTAGCCACTGCCCTTTTGCCCAGGAGGATAGCGCTTCTAGGTTTTGCCGGTCTGCTTCGCGTTTGCCGGCTGCTAAGTGATGGCTGCTGATTGCCCCGGTTAAAGCGGAATATCCTTGGCTAGAGCGGCAGATAACCGGCAGATGGGTTTCGTCCTCTAAAGTAAATTCGCACCCCGGCAGGAAAGGCAGCTCGGCTTTGCGAGCGGCGGCGCGTGCCTCCATTAACCCGTAAACTCCGTCATAATCGAGTAACGCTAATCCGGATAGCCCCAGCTTTTTCGCCCCGCGTACCATTTCGCGCGGCGAACACGCCCCGACGGCGAAGGAATAGGCAGAATGCGCGTGCAGCTCGATATAGCCGCTCATTTTTGCCCCTCCCAGGCATCTAGCCACCAGGAGGATTTGCGGAACACCAGCAGTAAGGTTTCTTGCTCGCCGTAAACCCGCAGAAAGATTCGCGGTCCTAGCCGACTGGGAGCATCCGGCCGCCACCACTGTCCATTTATCGGCCAGGGGCCTTCAGTTTTCTGCACCGCTATTTTCCGTCCGGCTACCTTAACCCATTTGACCGGGGCTTTTAGCTGTCCGTCGCGTCCAGGCAGGATTTTCCGACCGCTACTATCGATAATTCCGGCCGGTTTGGGGTGCATGAATACTATTTCCGGGGCTACCCCGCTGAGCGCCCCGATTCTAGGGCGCGGCCGCCTTTGAGCGCCCCGCTCTTGCCAAGGTTTTAGTTCAATCACTGACCGCGGGTCATATCCGCTGGTTAATTGAGGTACCCGCACCCCGTTTTTACCTAATAAAGAGCTGGCATTGCGGGCTGCCTGATCTAGTTCTTGGGGAGGATCTGTGTTTCGTCCCCAAAGCGGGGTCATTGCCTGGCGGGCATCCAACACCCGTAAGGGATGGAGTTCAATCTGAGAGACCGCCCCCAGAGCTTCGCTGCCGCTACCCCCAACCGTAACCGTCTCTAACTGGTGCTTTATTCGTTCTATTAGGTCTTTGCTGCTAACGGATACCCCCAGGTTCCAGCTGCGGCTAAGCACTTTTCCGTTTTCGCAGCGACAAATAAACTGCACCTGGCTGCATACCTGACCGTTTGTGCGCAAGTGGGCAAACATTTCCACTACTAATGCCCGGGCTGGCAGTAACAACTGGGTGAGGGAGCTGGCGGGCGGGGTAAAGAATTGGTAGAGACCGGGTGAGGCGGGCGCGGTTTTCACCCGGGCAGCGTCCTCCAGGTTTTCCCCGCTAGCTAAGTCGTAACTAAGCGCCCCCAGGGTGCCGAAACGGCGGATCAGCGCCGGACGCCCCAAGGCGGTAAGTTGCCCCAAGCTGGTGATTCCCAGATGGGTTAGGCTGTCCGTCATTTTTGTTAGGTACTGGTCAGAGAAATCGAATCCGCTTATTTTTATCCCCGGACGTAAGAAAAAGCCCAGGCTACTTAGGGGCTGCGCGCCAAGAAACGGCATTACCCCAGGGTCGGCAATCAGCAGCTGCTCGCGGGCAGCTAGGCACGCCGCTAAAGTACCGCTAGCGATCCCAATCTGCACCGCGTATCCTATCTGCGCTAAGTCTTCGGTTAGCTCTGCGGCCAGGGCAGATTCTGCGCGGCACTGGCTACGGCTGAGGGTGGCGGTTATCAGCCCTGGGAACCAACACTTGGGGGCATAGAGTTGCTGGGCGGCGGCCTCGATAACCGCTTGGAATGCCAGTTCTGCCTCTGCCGGTGAATAGGGTTTTTCTTTCAGGGAGGGGCAGAGGACGCGCGCTTGTTTTAGCCGCATCTGCTCTCTGATTCCGGCGGCTCTCGCGGGAGCAGTCACCGCCTGTACGACGCGTCCGCCGCTACACAGCGCGACCGCTTCATCTAGGGGCAGCTTGGCGGCTTGGGCTGGCCAGGCGGGGATATAGAGGGCTAGTAATCTATCGTTCACCTCGCCCTCCTCACCTTTATAGAGGTAGTTAGGAGATAGCCAAGGGTCGGGCACAAACCTAATAACGCTGGTGGCGGAGTGATAGAGCTCAGAGATTTCATTACGCACTCACCTTTATGACTGAAGCTGCCCCAGGGGAACTTTCCGAGTGCCGGGCGCTGGTTTCCAGGGAGATAGCGCCTGCCCAGGCCGGCGCGGACAAAATTACGCAGCCGGAGCGGCGTGCTTTTGCGGTTAGAATCCGTTGTTGCTGCGAGCCGTAATCTACCATCCCGATAGCCAGGACTGCCGCGCAGGGTACGAAAAGTTGGGCGCATGCCAGGGCACTGCCGCCGGTATAGGGAATGGTGATTACCCGCCTTAAGTCCAAGCCGATTTGCCAGGCGCGCTGCCAGCCTAGATCGGGAAAATCTAGGAATACTGCCCAGCCGCTCTCCCCCATTTTTTCGGCGGCCATCTCTAGCAGCCCAGCCCCGCCCGCTACCTGTTGATAAGCGCTAGCCAGCGGCTTTGGGGCGCGAGACTGCATCCCCAAAACCTGGCGCGCCTTTTCCAGGCGCTGCAACTGAGCCAACCTATCGAACACATGTTCGATTATAGGGAGCCTCCCCCGATTTGTCACCCCTTTTCCCAGGAGCAGTTTTGAGGTAGAAAATCTGACTTAGAGAGATGCAGCCGAGTAGTTAAGCCCCTAAAAGAAATCTGCGTGAGTTCCGGTTGCAACCAAGGACAGCACCAGCACGTCGTCTTGCTTGTAGTAAATCAGCAACCAGTCTGGTTCGACATGACACTCTCCATGTTTTACCCAGTTGCCAGTTAGCGCATGGTCTCGACATTTTTCCGGTAAAGGAGTATCACTCGCCAGAAGGTCAACGATCCTCGCTAGTTTTCCGAGGTCTTTTCCCCGCTTTTTTGCAGCTTTGAGTTGTTTGCGAAACTACGAGGAGTACTTAATGGCATAGCACGCCACTAGTCCTCCTCGCTAAGAACGGCCGTAAACGCTTCACGGGCACTTGCATAGCCGGGAACGCGAGGGTCTTTGGCAATCCGTTCCGCCTCTAACATGGCAGCGATCGTCTCCCTATTGGGGTTGCCTAGCTGAATCTGAAAAGGAATGGCACGCTCACGGATAGCTTGCCGTACGAAGATGTTAAACGCGGTAGAAATATTCATTCCCATCTCACTAAACAGCTGATCCGCCTCTTTCTTCAAGGCCGCATCCATACGAATACTGATATTTGTTGTAGCCATAAAATACCCCCTTTTAGGTGCATAGTACGCTATTTGCACGAATAAATCAATACTTTTCGTGACAGAAGTAGTATTTAGAAATTACAGATAGACCCGGTAGCGTCTTCGCCACAACGACTGCACGCAAGATCCCAGAACGGAAAGAACCACGGACACTTTCTGGGCAAGAAAATCTACCTTTGAGGGCGGGAGGGAGCATCGAAATCTGCCCGCTTGGCAC
>CABQYA010000137.1:0-4882 GCA_902468275.1 uncultured Urmitella sp.
TGAAAATAGGGGATAGTGTCAGTGGAGCTGCTACTCTCTCCCAGGATATTCCTGCTGATAAACAGTCAGATACCCTCGATGCGATTAAAGACGGTAATCCCGCAGTAGGCTCAAATACCCAGGGAGGGGCAAACCCAACTGCCTGGACAAACTATGCTAATTCCCAAGCTGGCGACAAGACCGCAGCAATAGAATTCAAATATGCTACTCAGCAAACTTTTGGTGAGTTCAATGTTTATTTCTTTAAGGATTCTTATTCTGCCCGCTATCCCGATGGGGGAACCACCAAGTTTTATGTAAAAGAAGCCGCTGGAGACCAGTGGAAACCAGTGGAAACTACCGAAAGTATTGCCCCTAACGAGCATCCCGAAAACGTTAAAAAGTATTCCTACGCTTTGAAAAAACCGGTAAATGCCACCTATGTAAAACTGGAAGTAACTAATAAGAATGAACAGCTTAGCGGACGTAATCCCTGTACCGGGATTACCGAGGTGGAACTAAAAACCGCTTCCAACACTACCTCTACTTTCGATTCCGCACAGCTAGCGTCACTGCAAGTAAATGGGGAAAACCTTTCGACATCAGTGCTTAATTCCTTTGAATATGCCACCCCAGCCGAGAAAATAACGCAGATAGAGGCACTGGCGAAAGATAACGCGGCGATAACTCTACTTCCTGAATACGAGGGCGTAGCCCGGGTGATTATCGAATCGGAAGACCACAAAACAATTAATACTTTCAAGATATATCTAGGGAAGGACCAACCCAATCCTGCCGATGATGCTGGTAGAGACGTACCAGTTAATCAGCTAAACATTGAGGTCGGAAGCCAAGCTAAAACCACAGGAAACAACTCCAAAGGTAGTGCCATAGATAACGATACAAACACGCTCTGGCATACCCCTTGGGGAGCGGACAACCCAATTAATGGCAATGCCGATAATTTCGCAAGCGCAGGCTGGGCAGTATTGATTCTAAAACAGCCCACCGACCTAGAGGCTCTGCGGTATCTTCCCCGCAAAAACGGCAACAACGGCACTATTACCGGTTACAAAGTTTACGTTAGTAACACGGATAATCCCCAGGGTTCTACCCGCCCTGACGGGGTGAGACTTCCAGCGGAGAACCAATATACTTTAGTATCTCAAGGCTCGTGGGACGATAATTCCGACTGGAAGCTGGCGCAATTCGATAAAGTACATACCGCTAAATATGTGAAACTTTTGCCGACCTCCTCAGTAAGCGACACGAAACCAAATATGTTTGTAAGTGCAGCTGAACTGCGTTTGCGACAACCGAAACCCCGGATTGACCTCAGTGATGACACCCTAGGTTATACCGTGAGCGTGGATCCCACAGTTATTGAAGTCGATGCAGTAGATGCGGCTCATCCGGCTCGTCCGCAGACGGTCACTGTAAAAGACAAACAGGGCAAAACCCTGATTGAGGGGGTAAATTACCGTTTAACCTACGTGGCTGATACTCAGGTAGGTACCGCGATGGTCACGGTAACCGGTATCAATACTCATAAAGGTCAGTTGAGCGCTCAATACCAAATCAAGCTAAAGGAAACCCCGGGGTCTTCCGAGCAGCCCGGTGGTGATTCTCCGGTTAATCCGGGTACGAATCCAAACCCGGGTTCTAAGCCTGGTAAAGACACAAAGCAAACAACCAAACCCGGCGGAAAAGAGGCTACCACGCCCTCTCCTGGCAGCTCAGCTAGCAATACAGGGCGAAATCCCTCTAGTTCAATCGCAAATACCGGCGCAAATACTCTTTGGTCATGGGGGATTGTGCTGGCAGTTGGATTAGTTACCGGAGGATTGAGCATTTTGAAATATCAAAGTAAGAAACGCAAGACTTCATGGCGTTAGACCGTGATAACTGAACCAGGTAAGCACTTTTGTTTACCTGGTTCAGCTGTGGGTAAGTATTAGCAATAATGCTTGCTATTGCGTACATAGTTTGCTATCTCACACTGTGTGCCTAGCATTTCCGCAAACCCGCTTAGTGCCATAAGATTAGCAACGTTGCAAGTAATTCTAATCAGCATGGCAGTGTTTATTTGTCAGTGTTGTTCAACCTGCTTCAGGAGTGTATTTCGTGAAAACAGACGTGGAAAAGCTGGAAGAAACCAGGGCTAAACTAACCGTTCAGGTACCTTACGAGGATCTCAAACCTGAAATAGATAAGGTTTATAAGCAGGTTGGAAAGCAGGTTTCGATTCCTGGTTTTCGTCCCGGTCATGTACCGACAAGGATAATCGACCAGCGAATCGGACGCGGCTACGTACTAGAACAGGCTATTAACGAGCGTCTCGGAGACTATTACGGGCGCGCTCTCGGGGAAGCAGACCTGACCCCTCTGGGGCAACCCGAGGTTGAAGTAGTTGAAACTCCCGCCGTAGAAGGTAAGCCCGGGGGCGATTTAAAGTTCACTGCCGAGGTTGATATTGTTCCTGATTTTGAATTGCCTTCCCTTGAGGGTCTTTCTTTAGAGGTTTCTAAACTGGAAGTATCGGACGAGGACGTAGAGAAAGAACTCGATCAGCTGCGTGACCGTTTCGCTTCTCTAAAGACCGTAGACCGCGCGGCTCAAGATGGTGACTATACCTCGATTGATATGGTTGCCAAGATTGGGGACGAGGAAATCGATTCGGTTTCTGGGGTTTCCTACCAGATCGGTTCTGCTTCCATGCTAGAGGGGATGGATGAAGCCCTAAATGGCATGAAAGCCGAAGAAACCACCGAGTTTAAATCCACTTTGAAAGGTGGAGACCACGAGGGCGAAGAAGCTGATGTCACCCTTACTCTCCATAAGGTAAAAGAGCGGGAACTGCCGGAAGCTGACGATGATTTCGCCCAGATGGCTTCCGAGTTCGACACCATCGGAGAGCTTCGCAGCGATTCGCGCGCTAATGTAGAGAAGATGCGCCGCCAGCAGCAAGCTTTGGAAGCTCGTGAGAAACTGCAGGACTACCTGGTAGATAATACTGATTTCCCGCTGCCGCAAGCCTTTATTGATTCTGAGGTCGATCGCCTAACAGACGGAAAAGAAGATGCTGACCGGGACGAACTAGCCGAGACGGTTAAAAAACAAGCTAAACAGCAGATTATTGTAGACCGAATCGCGAATGAGCGTGACGTAGAAATCGATCCCAACGAGCTTTACCAGTCTATTTTCGAGATTGCGCAAATGTATGGGGTTGATCCTATGCAGCTAATTAAGGATCAAAGTCAAGTGGCTGCCATGGGGCAGGATTTGCGTCGCAACCGCGCCCTGGTGTCAGCTCTGAGGGAAGTAACGGTAAAGGACGAAGAGGGCACCGAAATTGATCTCTCGGAGTTCACCAAGGATCCGGCCGAGGCGCGCGCGGAACAAGCAGCGATGGCTGCAGCCAAACAGACAGACGCCTCCAGCGAAGAGGAAGTAGCCGGTAGCGAAGACTAGGTCTCTGCTGGAAATCTAGCTGAATGTATTTCAGCGATGAAGCAGTTTTGTTGGGGCGGGAAGGATTGGCTTCCCGCCCCAACAATATATTCCGGCTGCAAATCTGGGTAGCGTATCCAGATAAACAGGTTTTCATGCGCTGAAAGCGTAAAAGGGCATGGCAGAGAAGAAAAGTCATCTTAAAGACGGTAGTTTGATAGAGAATCGTTTTAGTTCCACAGATAAGGAAAAACACGTGCACACTTCGACAGTAAGAAATGAGGGAGATGTCCCTGGCTCCTTGGCTTTAGGAGATCATGTTTTCAACAAACTGTTAAAAGAACGGATTATTTGGTTAGGGTCAGAAGTTGGCGAAGAAAACGCTAACCAGATTTGTGCCCAGATGATGTTACTGGCAGCCCAAGATTCCGAAAAGCCGATTTTCCTGTATATTAACTCTCCTGGCGGGTCGGTGACAGCCGGCATGGCTATCTACGACACCATGCAATACATTGAACCCGAGGTGGTTACAGTTGCCTTAGGGATGGCTGCCTCTATGGGGCAATTGCTGTTATCAGCCGGGGCTCCCGGTAAACGCTATGCGACTCCACACGCTCGGATTTTGATGCATCAACCCTCCGGAGGAGTGGGGGGAACTGCTTCCGATATTCGCATTAACGCTAATCTGATTTTGCAAATGAAAAAGGAATTAGCCGAGATTATCGCCCAGCGTACCGGTAAATCTGTGGAACAGATTCGCCAAGATTCCGAACGTGACCACTGGTTCACAGCTCAAGAAGCTTTGGAATATGGTTTCATCGATCATGTCATAACTTCTGCTCGGAATCTGGGCAGCGACGGAAAGGAACTTTAACCCGATGTTTTCCCCGCTATACCCGGCTGGTAACCCCCGTTTACCTCAAGCTATGCCTACTAATCGTTACGTGCTTCCCGAATTTGAAGAACGCACGTCCTATGGATTTAAGCGTCAAAACCCCTATACCAAGCTATTTGATGAACGCATCATTTTCTTAGGGGTGCAGGTTGATGATTCTTCGGCTGACGATATTATGGCGCAGCTTTTGGTGTTGGAATCTCAAGACCCCGATTCTCTAATCACCATGTACATTAACTCTCCAGGTGGCTCTTTCACCGCCATGACGGCAATCTATGACACTATGCAGTACGTTAAACCCCAGATTCAGACGGTCTGCCTGGGGCAGGCTGCTTCGGCAGCAGCAGTACTGCTAGCTGGGGGTTCACCGGGTTCTCGTCTTGCCTTACCGAACGCACGTATCGTGATTCATCAGCCCTCCATGCAGGGATCGCAAGGTCAAGCCACCGATATCGAGATTATTGCGGAAGAAATTGACCGGATGCGTACCTGGTTAGAAGAAACCATAGCTGAACATTCCGGTCAGACCGCCGAAAAAGTGCGTAAAGATATCGAACG
>CABQYA010000138.1:0-4853 GCA_902468275.1 uncultured Urmitella sp.
AGGTGGTAGTTTTCCCATTAGTACCGGTAACCGCCACAGTTTTCATTTTCCCTGCCGGATTATCGAAAGCTCTAATCGCCATCACCGAAGCCGCAGCGCGGGGATTTTCTACCTCTACTACCGGTATTTTCACCTCTTGGGAGCGAGCCAAATCTGCGCCCTCAGTGTCGGTAATTATCGCTACTGCCCCGAGCTTTTCGACCTCAGCAGAAAACTTCGCGGCATGAACATTCACTCCTTTCAAGGCAATAAATGCTTCCCCCGCTAAAATCTCATCAGAAGCCAGCGAAACCCCGCGCACCTGAATATGCTCCCAGGCTGGCTCGATATGGGAGGTAAAACCCTCCACAATCTTTGAGAGGGAAACCGGCGCTATTTGGAGAGGACGAAAATCTCGAAAGGTTACAGTCATAGCTTCTACTCTAGCCTTAGGGCGCGCCCTAGCAATAAAACCGAGAGGTAATACCCAAAGATAGACATAAAGATAGAAATGCTCCCGTTTAAGGACGCACAATTTCTCCCCCGCCGAGGGCGCATATCTTGCTAAATACCTCGGGGTCAGTTAGACACTGACCTAAGCTATTTGCCTTACCGTGACCGTGAAAATCTGAAGAACCAGTTAGTTTGAGCCCGAGTTTTCTGCCTATTTCCCTTATTTGCGCCTGTTCTTGCGGATTTTGTTCCGGGTGAAATGCTTCAAGACCAAATAATCCAGCTTCTTTCAGTTCCCCAATAGTCGCTATTGATAGGAAGCGGCGCTGCCTTTTAGCAGCTCTGGGATGAGCCAGCACCGCAACCCCTTTCGCTTCCTTGACCAGACGCACTGCGGCAATAGTATCTAAAGCCTGGTAGTGCACATAGTATTTACTGGAAGTAGCCAGCACCTGCTCGAAGGCAGCGCTACGGTTCGGGAAATACCCGGCTTTTACTAGCGCGTCAGCCAGATGAGGACGACCAATCGGGCTGGAACCAGCTTGCTGGAGGACTTGTACATAAGAAATATCAAAATCGCGGGATAAGCGCTGCACCATTTCTTTCATTCGCTGCTGGCGGGCTAGTAGCGTTTTTTCAAATTGATTAGATAAAACTTTGCTGTTCGGGTCGGGAAGATAGGCTAGGAGATGGGCAGTTATCCCTCGGTAGGCAGTGGAAATCTCTACCCCTGGCATCAGGGCAACCCCGCATTCGGTAACCAGTTCACTGGCTGGTTTTATTCCTTTGAAAGTGTCATGATCGGTTAGCGCTATCGCATCCAATCCGGCTTTAGCAGCCAGACGCATCACCTCAGCAGGCGAATCTGTTCCATCTGAACAGGAAGAATGAACGTGAAGGTCGATACGTCTAAAGGACATAGAACCATAATAGGATACCCGTGGCATGATGGAAGCATGGATAAAAATGTGAAGGCACGGGAAAATCAGCCCTTAAAAGACCGGGTAAATAACCGCTCTAGGCGAATTAACAGTCCGGCATTTCGAGAGTTTATTGGCAGCGGCTGGGGGGAACGCAAAGATCCTCCCCCTATCCCTAGCCCTGCAAAAGACTATTTACCTCAGCGTTACCAAAAACTGGGAGCCGACTTCCGCGGGGAACGCCTAGTGATTCCTGCCGGAAATTACAAGGTTCGTTCTAATGATTGCGATTACCGTTTCCGAGCTCACTCGGCATTTGCGCACCTGACCGGGCTAGGCGGGGAACTACAGCCTGACGCCGCCCTGGTTTTGGAACCCCTAACCGATAAAGAGGGTACGCCCTTAGAGAATGCCCCCGACAATGCGGGCGCAGCTACCCACAGGGGCATCATATTTTTCCGCCCCCAAGCTGCGCGCAGCAGCGAAGAATTCTATGCCGATTCCACCTATGGTGAGTTTTGGGTGGGACCGCGAATGACCCTTACCCAGATGGAGGCGGTCACCGGGCTGCAGGCGCGTCCTCTAGATACCTTGCCCGATCAGTTAGCTAAAGATGCTGGTCTAGTGCAGCTGCGAGTAATTAGAAATGTTGATACTTCCGTGCAAGCGGCGGTAGAAAAAGTGCGCCAAGAAGCGGGGTTACCTGCCGGCGAGGACGCCAAAGCTATTGACGAGAAATTAGAAGAAGCCGCGTCAGTGTTACGGTTACAAAAAGATGACGCCGAGATAAAGGAACTTCAGCGGGCTGTAGCTATCACTAAGCGCGGGTTTGAAGACATGATTCGCGCTCTACCTCGAGCCACCGGTCACCGACGCGGGGAACGCGTTATTGAGGGGGCGTTTGGGGCTAGGGCGCGCGAAGAAGGCAACGGTCTGGGCTATGACACTATTGCTGCTTCAGGAAATCATGCTAATACCTTGCATTGGATTGATAACGATGGTCAGGTTCGCGAGGGCGATTTGATTCTTATTGATGCCGGAGTGGAAGCCGACTCGCTCTATACCGCGGATATTACCCGTACTCTGCCGGTAAATGGCACGTTCACCCCGGTACAGGCCAAGGTCTATAACGCGGTACTCGATGCCTGTGAGGCCGGTCTAGCGCAAGCTAATAAACCGGGGTGCCGCTTTAAAGATGTACATGATGCAGCGGTAGCTACTTTGGTTAAACATTTGGATTCCTGGGGGCTGCTGCCGGTTTCGGCAGAGCAAACCTTATCTGAGGACGGCGGGGAATACCGCCGCTGGATGCCACACGGGGTTTCTCACCATTTAGGTTTAGATGTCCATGACTGTGCGCAGGCAGCGCGAGATATGTATATGGAGGCTCTCTTAGAGCCGGGAATGTGTTTCACGATTGAGCCGGGACTCTATTTCCACCAGGACGATGAGCTTCTACCTGAGGAACTACGAGGCATCGGGGTCAGAATCGAGGACGATGTGCTGGTAGAAAAGGACGGCAGCGTACGCCGCCTGTCGGAAGATATTCCTCGCACCATCGAAGATGTTGAAGCCTGGATTTCCCACCTACAAGCAGGCTAAAGCGGTAAACGGCAAAACTAGCAGCTTTTAAGCTGCTAGTTTTGCCCGCGTAGTTTATTGAGGAACTGGCGGGTACGTTCTTGGGAAGGATTGCGGATTAACTGCTTGGCATCCCCAGATTCCAGTACCACTCCGTTATCAATAAAGAGGGCGCGATCAGCGACTTCGGCCGCGAACTCCATTTCGTGGGTCACAATTACCATCGTCATCTCTTCTGCTGCCAAAGAGCGAATAATCTGTAGGATTTCCCCAGTTAGTTCCGGATCTAAGGCCGAAGTTGGTTCATCAAAATAGAGCATCTTTGGTTTTAGAGCCAGCGCCCGGGCGATTGCTACCCTTTGCTGCTGCCCTCCAGATAGCTCACCGGGATAAGCTAACGCTTTATCCGCCAAGTTCATGCGTTCTAGTAGCTGTTTAGCCTGTGTATTAACCTCTGCCGGGTCGCGTTTTTGTACCTTTATCGGGGCATCAGTGAGATTTTTTAGCACTGTCCAATGGGGAAACAGGTTAAAGTCTTGGAACACTAGCCCAAAATCACGGCGAAACTCCCGTTCGTCGGCGCTAGAAACCTTAACGCCGTCCTCTTTCTTTAAGGCCTGTTTCCCAAAGTAACGAATCTCTCCGCTGTCCATTTCTTCCAAAAAAGTACAGCAGCGCAAAAGCGTAGATTTTCCAGAACCTGAAGGGCCTAGAACCGCCAAAACTTCACCGGTATCTACGCTCAAGGACACGCCTTTTAGGACCTGATTAGTCCCGAAACTCTTTTCCATTCCCGTAATGCTTAGCGCTTCCATATCACTCACCTAATCTGGTAACTTCCCACCCGTTTCTCAATCCGCTCCATCACTACCGCTACCACCAGGTTAAACACCCAGTAGAAAATACCGGCAGCCACAAAGGGAAGCATCGAAGCGCTGGCTGCAGCCTGCTGTTTCGCAATTGTAAACATCTCCGCGTAGGCAATCGCAAAAGCGAGCGACGTATCTTTTACCAGGGTGATTACCTCATTAGTAATCGAAGGTAAGACCGTGCGGAACATTTGCGGCAATTTGATAGTCAAGAAAGTGCGCGCCGGAGAATACCCCAGAACAAAAGCAGCCTCAGATTGACCCAGCGGAATTGCTTGAAAACCTCCCCGATAGATTTCCGCAAAATATGCCGCATAGTTAATCGCAAACGCAATAATCACCGCACTAAAGCGATAAGTAGAACCGATTTGCACCCCAAATAGGAAAAAAGGACCAAAATAGACCACCAATAGTTGCAGCATTAACGGGGTGCCGCGCATCACCGAGATATAGAACTGGATAAACCAAGCCAGAGGCTTAAAACGGCTGACTCTGCCGCCATAAACCGCCAAACCTAAAGGTAGGGAGAGCAACAGGGTGAGTGCGAAAATGATGAAAGTTTGTACCATACCACCGGCAAGTTCCGGTAAAAACGACAAATCCATATAACTCCCCTAGCTAACGTTCGCGCTTTTGAAGAACCTATAAGGCAGACATTGAATAATCACAGCTTTTAGCGGCGTCTGAACAACGCGACACTAAGCCCCCTTAAAATTAATCAGCGATTACCGACTTTTCCAGCTGGTACTTTTTCGCAATGTTCAAGAAAGTGCCATCTTTCTTCATTTCGTCCAAGGTCGTTTGTACCTGATCGCGTAGCGCCTGGTTACCTTGCTTAAAACCAATAGCATATTGCTCGGTGTGGAAAGGCGGATTCATAATCTGGAACTTATCCTTTCCGCGCTGTTCCAACTGGTACTGCGCCACCCCAATATCGACTGCTACCGCATCTGCTGCCCCTGCCTGGAGGGTCATAAAAGCATTGTTATAGTCGGGAACTTGGGTCATTTCTTTGAAACTAGCTACCAAATCTTTATTCTTCTCATCTTGT
>CABQYA010000139.1:0-4823 GCA_902468275.1 uncultured Urmitella sp.
AAGGAAGGGGAGAATCTTCCCAGCCCCACTATTCCGGATGCTACCTATTTGACTAATGTTTCCCGCCATAATCTGGCGTATTGGCGAGACTGGAATTGGTGGGGGATTGGACCGGGCGCGCATTCTCATTTCACAAATGTGCGCTGGTGGAATCAAAAGCATCCGCGTGCCTATGCGCAGCGGGTAAGCGCCGGTCAGCTCCCAGTAGAAGATGGGGAAGTGCTTGATAAATCAGGACGCGAGTTAGAGCGGATTATGCTGGGGCTGCGAACCGCAGCGGGAGTGAAATCCTTGAGCGCAGCGGAAAAAACCCGGCTAGCAAGGCTAGTAGCTAGCGGCTATTTACAGGAAGAAGCAGCCGCTCGCGGCGAGGCGATATTAACTTTACGTGGACGTTTAATGGCTGACTACGTTACTGGTGAACTCCTCGGCTGGTAGCTAACGGGTGCCGGCGGCGGTAACGAAATCGATTAGTGATTCTACCGGCCCTAAAAGACCGGGTTCCAGATCCCGCCAGTCGCGCACTTGCCGCAAAATATGTTTCCAGCCTTGAGCAATATCGGCTTGGGTTTCAGCAGGAAACCCCAGTGCCTGCAGGCTGCCCACTTTAATATCGGTGCCGCGCGGCACTTGCGGCCAGGTGGATAACCCTAGGCGTTGCGGTTTTACTGCCTGCCACACGTCTACAAAGGGGTGCCCCGCAATCGCGACTGCGTCCTCGCCAAAAGTCTCGATACACTGCTGGGCGATACGCGACTCTTTAGAGCCGGCTACTAGGTGATCGACTAAGGCGCCGATTCTTGTCCGCGAAGTAGGACCGAACTGAGCTAGCCGCTCCGAAAGATGGTCCACCCCATCCAGGATTTCTACCACCACTCCTAACTCTCGCAGGTCATCGCCCCAAACGTGTTCTACTAGCTCCGCGTCATGGCGTCCTTCTACCCAAATCCGGGAAGCCCGCGCTACTCGTGCCCGCTGCTTGTCTTGGCAAGGGTCGCGGCGAGAACCCGAATTAGTGGCGGCGCGTCCACTCGCCAACTTTGGAGACTTGTCGTTTTTGACTTTAGGTGCGGGAGCCCGCAGTTCTACCGGTTTTCCGTCAATCCAAAAACCGGCTCCTAGCGGAAAAGCTCGCACTTTGCCGCGCCGATCCTCCAGCTCCACCAAATACATGCCACCGGCTTTATAACAGCGCACTACCGCGCCTACAAAACCGGTCATTACGTCCTCAACTACCAGACCGCGGGTAGCAGCAACCGGGCGGGAAGCAGGGAGCTTGCGCCAATTATCGTTAGCGAGGACGTCTTTTCCGTAGCGATCGAACACGCCCTAACTATAGGGGAAACTTTAGGCGCTACAGCAGACCGCTCCGGCAGAGTCTTCAGATTCGCCACTGCCTAAATAGTTAGGATCCAAAGCCGCTGCCTCTTCGGGGCTCACCCAAGCCGGCAATTTGCTCAGGCGAGAAAGATATTCGCTAATGGCCTCGAAATCACGCAAGATTTCGGGTGCAGACGCGGAAAGCACTTGGAAAACCACAAAGGCACGAATATCGCTTTCGACAGGCTGCTCGCCCGTCAAGAACGGATTTTCCCGCAACATTTGTTCCAGGCGTTCCAAAGCCAGCGAAAAACTCCGGCTGCTTTCGGTATCAGCTTTTCCGTGAGAAACCGCCCAGGAAGGTGCCACTAGCTGCTTATTTAGCCAAGCGTCGAGGGCGTCTAGTTTTGCTCGCTCAGCTTCCGGATATAGGTCAGGGGCTTCAAAATGACTAAAAGGTTTCCAGGCGGTGCAAAAATCGAGCAGCATATCGGCGGACTCGGTAGCCACAATCTGGTTATCACGCTGGGAATCTAGTATCACCGGCACGGTTTGCGGGTCATTAGGCTCAAAATCGGGTTGGCGGCGATAAAGCTCCCGCGCAGAACGCACCATCAGCACCGGGTCATAGGAATAGCCATCCCGAATAAACTCGAAACCATCCGGGCCGGATCCGGTAGCGTAACGAACCCCGATTGCGCCCTCTAAACCTAAAAGCCGCCGCGCAATCGTGACCCGGCGGCAATAGGGGCAGGTGGGAGAAACAACTAGCAGGTAGCGGCCGACCTGTACCGGTAACTCTTCGCTACCAAAACGATAATTCGGAATCATGGACAACTCCTATTCTTGGATTCATTCTCATTATGGCAAATGGGTGTTCTCTTCGCGCGTTAAACGTGGCTATCTTAGCTGGCAAGGCACAAGGCTGGACAGCGTTAGCTCGTAACTCAAGCAAACCGAGAGAAAATGTGGCATAATAAACGGGTGCTCCGGGGTCGGTGAAAATCCGAACCGGCGGTAAAGTCCGCGACCCGCCTATATAGGCGGCTGAACCGGTGAAATTCCGGTACCGACGGTTATAGTCCGGATGAGAGGCAGCACGGGCAGTAATGCCCGCGTGGCGTTTTCGCGCGCCCACGCCTCCTCGGGACACCTAACTTTAGCGAGGAGGTTTTTGTTGGCGCTGTCTATTCCCCCCAAATCCGCCCTAACTCACGCCCTCGCTTCCGCCACTAAAGCCGCATTGCAAGGTCCCAGAACCGGAGGAAATCCCCAGGTAGGGTGCGCTATTCTTTCTCCTGCCGGCAGGATAGTGTCAATGGGGTATCACCGGGGGGCTGGAAGCGCTCACGCGGAAGTAGATGCGCTAACCAACTTGAAAGAGGATACCGGGTTCGCTCCGCTGACGGCAGTAGTCACCCTGGAGCCGTGCAACCATAGTGGTAAAACGCCTCCCTGTAGCCGCGCCCTGCTTGAAGCGGGGATTAAAAATGTAATCTGGGCAGTCGATGACCCTAACCCGAAAGCTGCTGGCGGCGGGGAATATTTAAAGAGACAGGGGATTAACGCGATTCCTGCTAGTGAAGTGGGGATTGACGAAAACGTCCTCGCAAAGGCGCGGGAAGTTAGTGCCCACTGGGTGCAGGCCACCCGGCGCGGCCGTCCCTGGACAATCGCAAAAGTGGCGCAAACCCTGGATGGGTATTGCGCCGCTAAGGACGGTTCTAGCCAATGGATTACCAATCGGCTCTCGCGTGCCTATGCGCACCGGATTCGTTCTCGCGTGGATGTGATTATTGCCGGTACCGGTACCGTCCTCGCTGATAACCCGCAACTGTCGGCGCGTCTAGCCGATGGACGCATTCTCCCGTATCAGCCGCGCCCTCTGGTGGTGGGCAAGCGCGATATTCCCGCCGATTATTACTTGGCCGGAAAAGCCGAACAGGCACGTACCCACGACCTTAAGGCGGTGCTAGAAAGCTGTTATCAGCGCGACGAGATTTTTGCGCTCCTGGAGGGCGGACCTACCTTGATAACCGCGGCTTTGAAGGCCAATCTGGTCGATGAACTGCATATTTATCAAGCACCTCGCCTGCTGGGAGCGGGGCGCAAAGGAATAGGCGACTTGGGGATTAGCGCTTTGACCAGTTCCCTGGATTTCCATTTACAACAGGTTAAAGAGTTAGGCGGAGATGTTTTCTTGGCGTTAGAAAAGGAAGGGGCGTCATGTTTACCGGACTAATATCAGAGGTCGGGACAATTAAATCGCTAAAGAAGCAAGAAGCAGATCTCGAAATTGGGATTTCTTGCACTTTCGCCTCCGAGCTATCCCCGGGAGAATCGGTGGCTACTTCCGGGATTTGCCTTACCGTGACCCGAATAGCAGGCGATACTTTCTATGCCTATGCCATGCCGGAAACCGTCCGGCTCACCACCCTGGGACAAAAAAGCCTGGGCGAGGGGGTAAATCTCGAGCGCGCCCTCCTGCCTACGGATCGTTTAGGAGGTCACTTGGTTGCCGGACATATTGACGGCACTGGCACGGTCACCTCTCTTTCAGAGGGGGAGCGTTGGCGGGAGCTACAGATTTCGGCTCCGCCCTCATTAATGCCCCAAATAGCTCGGAAAGGTTCGATTGCGATTGATGGGGTATCTTTGACCATCACCGCGGTGGGCACAGACTATTTCGGAGTAGCGATTATCCCTGTCACCCGTGATAACACCACTTTAGGGACGCTGAAAGTTGGTTCTAAAGTGAATCTAGAAACCGACCAGATAGCAAAATATGTAGAACGCTTACTTGCGGGGAGGGCGGTTAAATGAGCGACTTGCTCAAGTTATTTGCGCGGGTGAGCGCAGCGCTGCGGGCAGGAAAACCCGTTTTGGTAGCAGATTCCAAAGACCGGGAAAATGAAGTAGACGCGATTGTTAGTGCCGAAAAAGTCACGACCGAGTGGATGGGGTGGATGGTGCGTTATACCTCCGGTTATATTTGCGCCCCCATGCCGGCTGAACGAGCAGAACTGCTTGGTTTACCAATCCAGTGGGCTGCAAACCAAGACCAGTTGCGTACCTGTTACACCGTTTCTTGTGATGCCGCGAGGGGAGTGACCACCGGGATTTCAGCTGCGGATCGCCGTACTACCTTGCGGGCTTTAGCTAATCCTCTCTCTAGCAGTGAAGATTTGGTGCGTCCCGGACATATTTTGCCGCTGAGGGCGCGCAGTGGCGGGGTTTTTACCCGGGCAGGACACACCGAGGCGGCAGTTGATTTAATGAAACTGGCAGAGCTGATGCCGGTAGCAGCTATCGGGGAAATGGTTCACGATGACGGTTCAATGATTCGTTACCATGATTGCCCGGCGATTGCGGAAAAGTTTGGTTTAGAACTAATAACAGTAGCGGAATTAAAAGATTATCTATCCCAGATGCAACCGCGAACAGAAGCGCTTGCAGATGCTCGGGTAAAAGAGATAGCCAGCGCCAAAATGCCCACCAAGTTT
>CABQYA010000140.1:0-4791 GCA_902468275.1 uncultured Urmitella sp.
ACTTGTCCCGAAGGAAAATATGCCTAAAAACGCAACTTTCACCCACCAGCCAGTGCTGGCTGAGCGCTGCATCGCGCTCTTAGGGAAAGGTGTCGAACAGGCAGGAAAAAACGGTCGCGCCCTAATAATCGATGCCACCCTAGGGTTAGGGGGGCACAGTGAACTAATCCTAAAGAGCTATCCCCAAGTACACCTGATAGGAATTGACCGCGACAAACAGGCGCTCGCTAGCTCCACTTCGAGATTGCAAGACCATTCCCAGCGCTTCAAGGCAGTACACGCCACCTATGACGCAATTGGAGCCATCGCCAATGCCTACAGCGACAATAAATATCCTTTAGCTGCAATATTGATGGATTTAGGGGTTTCTTCTATGCAACTAGATGATACCGCTCGCGGATTCAGCTACGCCCAGGATAGCGAACTCGATATGCGCATGGATCAAAGCAAAGGCAAGAGTGCCCGGGAGCTGCTTGCCGAGTTATCGAGGGAGCAAATCAGTAAGATACTGCGCGAATATGGGGAAGAAAGATTCGCTACCCGCATTGCCCGCGCCATAGTAGAAAAACGTCAAGAAACGCCTATAAAAACGTCAAAACAGCTGGTAGAAATAGTGCGAGACTCAATTCCTGCACCGGCTAGGCGCAGCGGAGGGAACCCCGCAAAACGTACATTCCAGGCGTTACGGATAGCGGTTAATCAGGAGTTATCTATCCTCAGCGCCGCGGTGCCCACCGCTTTAGACGCCCTAGCTCCCGGTGGGGTGTTAGTAGTTGAAAGCTATCAGTCCCTTGAAGATCGGATAGTAAAACAGGCATTTAGGCAGGTAGTGACCTCCCAACTGCCAGGGGGTATTCCCGTGTCTAAACCCACGGCTTTCGCTCTTTTAACCAGTGGAGCGGAAAAAGCTGAAGCCGCCGAAATCGAAAAAAACCCGCGCTCCGCATCGGTGCGGTTGCGGGCAATTCAGAAGTTGAGGATGCAAACCGAAAAGATTGGGGAACAAAATGCCTAATTTTGCAGCTGCCCGCCAGATATCCCCCAAGCGACCTAGGACGGTTCGCACTGAGAACACCCGCCATTTGCGAGTAGTTGGGGAAAATCAAGCAGCCAAAAAGCGCTCCCCGCTGGTAGCGAAAATAATCGCTGCTGCTTTGACTCTCGCTGCCCTAATAATTTCCCCTCTCTTGATAAATACGCAACTAGCGGTTATTTCCTACCAAATCCACGATGACCAGGTGCAGTTGGCGCAGATTAAAGAGGAGAATCAACGGGTTCGTTCCCAAGTGAACTCCCAATCCAGTCCTGAACGGGTGCGGGAAGCCGCCCTGAAGAATGGTTATGTTCCCGCCGGAGAAACCGGCTACGTTACCTTGAAAACAGGAAAAATAGAGGGAGGTACCCCTCCAACCCAAGAGGCTGAGGAATAATATCGCATATGGTCAAGGGGAAAGCGGGCTCACGAAAAGCTAAGATACCATCTTCGCGCCCAAAAACATTCAGCCCTAGAAAAGACAGCCTTTCTGGGAAAGCTGGGTATATCTCGTCGTCCGCAAAAACTGAGACACTTGGCAGCAAAATGGCTAGAAAACGCGGACGATTACTGCTGACAATTGTGGTTTTTATCTTGACAATCTGTGCCATCCGATTATTTGATTTGCAGGTGGTACAGGCTTCCTCCCTTGCCGAGGAAGCAACTAAAGCTCGTACCTCCTCAACCGAAATCGCCGCTAAAAGGGGAGATATCGTAGATCGCAAGGGAACCGTCCTAGCCACCTCAATTGAGGTGTATAACGTGTCGGTAAACCAGCTGCTCGTTAAAAACTATATCCACCGCGAGATCTTTTCCCCAGATGGAGAAATAGTTACTGACAAATCTAAACTTAGCGACCCTCGCAACGAGAAAAAAATAGTTGGCACCGGAGCTGTGGAAGCAGCCAGACAACTAGCCCCTATATTAAAAATGGATCCGGCGGTTCTGGGGGGCAAAATGGTTGGTAAACGGGGATTTGTGTATCTTGCAAAAAATGTGAGTGCCGAAGACTGGCGTAAAATCCGTGAACTGGGAATAGATGGCATCGATGGGGAACGCCGTTATCAACGTCAATATCCTAACGGGGCTACCGCTTCTTCGATTCTGGGATTCACCGATTATGAGGAAGTTGGACAAGCCGGGATAGAAGCCACGCAAAATAAGCAGCTTTCTGGAACTCCGGGTAAACGGGTAGCAGAGATTTCTCCCTCCGGGCAGATTATTCCCGGAGGAACCGATACTTTACAGGCAGCCAAACCGGGGAAAACCGTGCGGCTAACCATTGACGCTGACCTGCAAAATATCACCGAAAATATCCTTAATAAGCAGGTGAAAGAGTTTGAAGCCGCTTGGGGGACGGTAGTAGTACAACGGGTAGGAACCGGGCAGATTCTTGCTTTGGCAGATTCGGGAAACGAACCTCCCGAGAAAGTTCGCAAACGCACTAATGGGACAACCGGTTCCCGAGTAGTTCAATACACCTATGAGCCGGGTTCTAGTGGAAAACTTGTCACTTTCGCTGCCGCCTTAGAGCAAAAGAAAATCACCCCCCTAACTCCGGTAAACTCGCCCTACCAAATCACTATTGGTGGTCAAACCTTTAGGGATTCTCACTCCCACCCCAGTTTGTCATTAACAGCCTCCGGGGTGCTGGCGGAATCTTCAAATACCGGGACGGTGCAAATTGGGCAAAAGGTTAGTGACCAACAGCGCTATCAAATGATGCAGTCCCTAGGGCTCGGGCAAAAAACAGGGATAGAGATGCCTGGTGAATCGGCCGGCATCATCGGCAGTCCCAAAACTTGGGATGGACGCCAACGTTTCACCACCATGTTTGGGCAAGGTATGGCCTGTACGCCGTTACAGATTTCGTCCCTAATCTCCACTATTGGTAATCAAGGGGTGCAGGTTATGCCCAGATTGGTTGAGGGATATACAGATTCTCAAGGGATTATTCAAAAGGCTAAAGCTCCGGCAACAACTCAAAAACTAGATCAAAATGTAGCTGCTACTTTGGTGCGAATGATGGAATCGGTTACTACCGATGAAGGTACTGCAAAATTGGCGCAGATTCCGGGATATCGCAGTGCCGGAAAGACTGGTACCAGTGAGATTATTTCCAGTTCCGGAGCTTCCGTCGGGGTAGTGGCTTCCTTTGTTGGTTTGGCTCCTGCGGAGAATCCCGAAATTGCGGTTTCGGTAGTTATCTATAAGCCTAAATCTGCTATCTACGGCGGCGTAGTCGCTGGACCGGTGTTCTCGCAGGTAGCAGCACAGGCGCTTACTTTGCTAGATGTTCCTCCCTCAACCAGTAAGCCCCAGTTATATCCCGTGAGCGCGCACTAGCTATCCTTAGAAGAGAACTTATAAATAGGAGCGAAGATATGTGGACATTGGGATGGATAGCGCAGGCCTTAAACACTTCCTGCCAAAATCCCGACATCACCATCACTGGAACTGTGGTAACCGATTCTCGCCAGGTAAAACCAGGGGATTTGTATGTGGCGCGCCGCGGAGAAAATTCTGATGGACATGATTTTTTAGCGGCAGCTAAAAAGGCCGGGGCGGCGGCTGCGATTGTAGAACAGGCGCAGGCAGCCGAAACGGTTGGTATTGCCTATGTGCAAGTGCCAGAAGCCACCCGGGCTCTAGGTTGGCTAGCCCACCAACATCTAGCTTCTTTGCGGCAACAAAGTGGGGGCAAAAAACCGATTTGTGTCGGTATTACCGGTTCGGCCGGTAAAACTACCACTAAGGATTTATTGTCGGTGCTCCTTAGTAAGCTCGGAAAGGTAGTTGCTCCGGAAAAGTCCTTTAACAACGAGGTGGGGTTGCCATTAACTGTGCTGAAAGCGGAGGAGGACACTGACTTTTTGGTGCTGGAAATGGGGGCTTCTGGGCCTGGGCATTTGGCGCTCCTGACCGAGATTGCCCCCTTGGATATGGCGATTGAGCTCATGGTGGGTCATGCCCATCTGGGAGGATTTGGGGGGATAGAAGCACTGGCTAGAGCCAAGGCGGAACTGCTTTGGGGGCTACGGAATTTCCCTGGAGAACGCTCATTTTCCCTTAGCCCGGAGGCTGAGTGCGCTAAGGCGGGTTTTGCTGAAGATGGCTACCAAGACTCTTTTTCGCAGCTAACAGCTAAAACTTCCCTAGCTATCTTGAACGTAGATGATGAAAGAGTGCGTCAAATGGCTTCCGGACAGGCGGTTCGTTATTTCGGATTGCTGGAAACTGCTAATGATTTGGGGATTTGTGCAAATGGTAGCGGGGTTTATGCCTCCCAAATAACTATCGATGGCAACGGGCGGCCAGAGTTTTTAATCACTCGCGGTAAAGACAGCGTGAAGGTGAAGCTGGGACTAATCGGGAAACATAATGTCTCTAATGCTTTGGCGGCCGTTACCGCTGCTACCGAGCTGGGGCTGGGTCTGCAAGATGCCGCCTTAGTTTTAGAAAAAGCGCGTCCTCTTTCTGAACACCGCCTGGCAGTTAGGGAAATCGAATCCGATATTACGGTTATAGATGATTCTTATAATGCGAATCTTGATTCTATGCGCAGCGGGATAAAAACTCTGCAGACTTTAGCGCAAGCAAAAAGACGAGGACGCACAGTGGCGGTTCTCGGGGAAATGTTGGAGCTGGGTGCAGATTCTGCTGAGCATCACCGCTTGGTCGGCGAGGCTTGTTTGGAGGCAAAAATAGCGGTAGTTATCACCGTTGGCGAGCAAGCAAAGCCAATTTACACAATGGTT
>CABQYA010000141.1:0-4746 GCA_902468275.1 uncultured Urmitella sp.
CCCAAGGTTTACCAAGGATCGGCAGATTTAGCTGCTGACTCTACCGTGAGCTTGCTGTCGGGGCAAGAGGGCGCAAACTTCGTACCCGCCACCTCCAAATGTGTGTTCTGGCATGAAAACCAAGACGGCAAAGACCCGGTAGCAACCTATGCGCCCCAGTTGTCCCTAAACCCCAGTGCCACGGTAACAACCGAGGGAACGCCAAAAACCCAAGAAGAGAAATCCGCTAACCAAAGCAAACCGGATTCCTTAAAGGTTAGCCCCCTAAATCTGGATAAAGAGGGTAAGAAAGTAACCACTATTACTTTTGAAGATTTCTACTTTGCCCCCTACGCCAAATACGAAGTAGGAACAGCGATAGAGGGCGCGCGCCGCGATGAAGTGCTACCCGCTGACACCAAATATCAGTACAGTTACTCCTGTACCTACCCCGAGGGGCTTCCAGTACCCGCTGCTTATACGGATGGGAAATATCCCAAAGTAGAGGGTACAACCGACCAGGCAGAGCGGGGCAGTTTCGTTGCCCTGCCGAAAGTGCCGGTCGGAAGCACCTGCGTAGTCACCGGTAATAAACCCGATACTTCCGCCACCCCCTATTTGAAAGTGGCAGGAAACTGGGTGCCTTGGGACGCAGATAAACTAGGGTTCTTCCTAGAAGACAGCACCAACTTTAACCAACCCGGTTTGGTAAAGAACGCCCTTAGCGGTTCGCCCTTTACAGTCACCTTGAATCAGGATACGCAGCGCGGGGTAGTGCTGTACTCGGTCTATACCAACGGCTCCAAAGTGCGGATCTATAAAGCTGACAGCCCCAAAGGAAACGTTATCCCCGATGCTTCCTTTAAGCTGGTCAAAGCGAACCAGAACGGCAAGCCCGGAGAGGAAATACCCCTGAAAGCAGTTGCGGGACAAACCGGGGTTTATGAATCCGCAACCGAGCTGGCTCCTGGAAGCTACCTGGTGGCAAACATTAATGCCGGTAAGAACGCCGGAGAACGATTCCCATTCGACTGGAAGTTTGACATCACCCTTGATCCGGTGACTCAAGCGGATGCCCAAGACACCCAAGTTGGGCTCAGCGGGGAAACTCAAAGTTCCGGACTGGTCGCCGTCTATAAGCCGACTACCCAGATTAACGCCTGGCAGATAGAACTAGCCGATGTAACCTTCGGGAACCTGCCCTTAACCGGTGGGTATTTGCCCTGGCTCTGGGCGTTCGGCATCTCCCTAGTGTTGGCATCCGCAGCCGTAATGTGGAACAGGAGGCGCGAATGAAAAAAGTACACCGCGCCCTCCTGCCGCGCCTACCGGCTGGGTGGATGCTGGCTGCCTGGAGGAGGTCTTTGGTTCGGCAAAGATTCTTCCGCTCCGGCATCGACCCCGGGTAAGAGGGGGTATCACGCAAATCTTGAATAAAAGCAAATAAGGAAATAATCAAACTGGAACGTAAACTCCACATAACACGAAGAGGTAACCATGTTTACGACAAGCAATAAACTAGTTCGCAAAGGGATGGCGCTAGCAGCCGCCCTAGGGATGAGCGCCCTGGGATTGGTAGCCATTGGTGCGCCTGGCGCCAGCGCCGCCCCCGCAATTGATAAAGACAAAGATTTCACCATTTCAGTAGAACCCCAGGTAGGAGAAACTGGGGTAGCCGCCGATGGCAAGAGTGGCAAATTTGAAGAAAGTAAAAAACTACCTTCGGGTACTTTCAAACTGGAAAAGGGTGACTACGATGTAACCACCACTGCCGGTTACAATAAAGCCACCAAGGCAACTGTCGCCACGTTCACTCCGGCAGACCCGGCAAATGAAGACACCAAAGAATTGGATACCAGTGGTAAGATTTTGTTTACGGTCAAGCCCGGTTTGTACCGTTTGACCCAGACCAAGGCCCCTACCGGATACAAAGCGGCGCTCCCGTCCCTAATCCTGATTCCGATGACTGACCCAGATACTGGAAACTGGATGGAAACGGTTACCGTATATCCCAAGAATGGTTCCGCTGGGAAGATTACTAAGAAAGACATCACCGATAAAGACCAGGTAGTTAAACCTGGTTCCGAGATGAAGTTCGAGATTGACTCCCCGATTCCTACCCTGACCGCGAAAGATCAAGGTGACAAGTTAAAGAGCTACAAAGTCACTGATACTCCTACTCCTTCCGGGCCGCTGAATGTAGATAAAGCCAACTCCAAGATTGAGAAAGTGGAGATTGTAGATGGCGGTACCAAGACACCGCTAGATGCTAATGCTGATTACACCGTTATTGAAAACCCCTACGGAATTCAACTAACTACTGCTGGACTAGCCAAGCTGGATGCCAATTCAGGAAAGACCCTGCGGGTGACCTTAACCGGTAAAGTTGCCCCTAAAGGTGACCAGATTTGGAATGAACAAGCCAGTAAATGGGTTATTAAGAACAAGGCAGCCTACGATTATGAATCCGAAAAAGGTGAAAATGGTGGCAGTGAAACTGGTGACAACGACCAGCCGACCGTCCCAATGGCGAAGCTGCAAGTAAACAACAAAGACGGGCAAACCGATATCAATGATAAAGGTGCAGTCTTTGATATTTACGCCTGTGATTCGGAAGCCGCTGGCGACCCCTCCACCAAGGGCAACCCCGTGCTTACCGGACTAACCGCAGGACAAGTATCTGACGAACCTCTAGCTGCACGCGGTGAAGGGCTATGCGTGGTACAGACCAAGGCTCCTCAAGGCTACGAAAAAGGTAGCTCCGTAGTTAAAGTCGCTTTCGATAAAGATACGGTTAAAACCGCTGCTGATGCCAATAAGGCAGTAGAGGTAAAGTACCAGAACACGCTAAAGAGTTCCGATATCCTCTCGAAGCTGCCGCTAACCGGTGGAGCGGGCATCGCCCTCTTCCTGATTGTGGCAGCCGGATTGCTAGGCGGAGCATACTACTATGCTCGTCGCAACCGGGTACGCGCATAACTAAAATAGAGTGTCGGGGAGCAAATCGCTCCCCGACACTTAATAGCAAGGCGAAAATTGGGGAAAAAAGAGACAGCTAATAAAGCAAACGGTCAGCGGGAGCAAAACAGCAACCGCAGCCGCGGCTCTACCTTGATTCCCGTAATCTTGGCGTTGGCGGGTATTGCGGTGTTGCTCTACCCAGTGGTAGCAACCCAATGGAACAATGCCCGCCAACTCCAAATCGCCTACGAATACTCAAAAGCAGAAAAAAATCTAGATAGGCAGCAGCTGTCTGAATCCTTCAAGGCAGCGCAGGCATACAACCAGCACACGCCGGGAGCCCCCATCCTAGACCCCTGGTTGGCGCGGGTAGCCAAAGACAACAACCCCTATCAGGTGTATTTAAGACAACTAAATACCGTCCCGGAAATGGGCAGACTGGTAATCCCGGGAATCAAAGTAGATTTACCTATCTACCACGGTTCCCAGCCAGACACCCTCGAACGCGGCATCGGGCATCTGTACGGATCCTCCCTCCCAGTCGGGGGAAAAGGAACCCACGCGGTACTCACCGGGCATAGCGGACTTTCCACAGCCACTTTGCTAGACAACCTCCCTGAGGTTAAAAAAGGTGACGCTATCTATATCCAGGTAGCGGGGCAAAAGCTCAAATACCAGGTGCGTTGGATTCAGGTAGTCCGCCCCAATGAGGTCAAAAGCCTACAGCGGCAAGAAGGTAAAGACCTCCTCACCGTCCTCACCTGCACGCCCTACGGAATCAACAGCCACCGGCTGCTAGTGACCGGGGAGCGGGTACCGATGGATAAAACCGACCCCTTCGCCGGAGCCGGAAAGCTGGAATGGCCATGGTGGATGGGAGCCATAATCTTTGTGGCCTGCCTGGCCGCCCTGCTGCTCGGCTGGTGGCTATGGAAACAGCGCCGCCGCGACGAGGACGAAGAAGAAAACCAGAAAGCATCCGGGGATTCAGCCCCGATACCTCCTGAGGGAACGACCGTCGGGAGACCAGAAATAACTAAACACTACCCACCGCGAAACGCAAGGAGAAAACAGTGAACAGTAAGCGACACAAGCTGACAGCAGGCTTGGGGCTACTGGCTGCACTAATGCTTGCCCTGGTACCAGCATCAGCGATAGCCTCACCGCAATCCGATCAACCAGTAGTAGTGGGAGATATCGCCGGTCTCGACCCGGCAACCATCAACCCGGCGCGTCTAGGGAAACTAACCGTTAATAAGACCGCTGCTAATCCCTATGATGACCCCACGCCGGGACAAAAGCCGAACGGACCGGCCGGTGGGCAAGTAATTCAAATTAACCGGGTCAAAGGGGTAGATTTAGTAAGCGCCGACTGGACACAGCTACAGAAAATGACGGTTAAGCAGGCAAAAGAAAAAGGTTTAGAAGCTGCCAAGACCGCAGTCACTGATGAGGGTGGCAAAGTTACCTTTACCGACGTTCCGGTAGGGCTATATCTGGTCAGCGACCAGAAGCCGGCAGACACCACTCATAAATATGGTCGGATTAAACCGTTCCTAATAACTATGCCCGCTGGCAATCCTGACCTGCACGTATGGACTTTTAATGTCGAAGTAACTCCTAAACTAATGAGCGAAGCTACCCCGGCTCCCACACCGAAACCAACCACCCCACCATCTCCGCGTATGCCGAGGACAGGTGCGATGGTGACCGGCAGTCTGCTGCTTGCAGGCGTGCTATTTAGCACCGGTTTCTTGATTGCTGCTACGCGGCGTTGCCAAGACGAAGAAACCCCCGCCGCCGTTA
>CABQYA010000142.1:0-4734 GCA_902468275.1 uncultured Urmitella sp.
CTAATCCCTGGATTTTGGGGTTGTGTCTAGCCTTAACCGGCGCGACCTATGCACCCACCATGACTAACGCCACCAATATTTTGTCGCAGGTGGTTCCTCCTGCTCGTTTCACCGAGGGGATGGCGTGGCTAAACACTTTCTTCACTTTAGGTATTTCTGGTGGTGCGTGGCTTGGCGGTTCTGTCGTGGATGTGGCGGGCGCTCGCGGTGGGCTGTGGCTGGTGATTGCGGCCGCTTGGGCGATTCTTGCCGTGGTGTTGATTGGTTTTATGCCTTTGCGTAATTCGCTGCGCCGCGCCTACAAACGCCGTCTAGTGACAGTTGATTTGCACCTGACCGAGGAATCTTCCCCCTCCCAGAACAGCTAAATATCTTTGCGCGATAACGCAACAGTTTGCTTTGCTCAACACCCCGCACCCTAGAAATCTGTGAAAACGGACGGGTGGGGTGAAGTCTCTTAAGGCTTTGAAGTCGGGAATTGAGCTAGCTGTGTTCGGCAGTACCGGCTTGCTCTGTTCTTTGGGGCTAGCACTATCTTGTATTTAGTATTGCAATACACTAGACATCCATGTAGCCCATAGGCTACGGTAGGGTTGTGGAGATTATTTCCAGCAGCTTGTTTGATGAGTGGCTAAAAAAGCTGAAAGACAAGCATGCGCAGCGGCGTATTTTGCATGCGATAGCCAGATGTGAAGCGCACGCTATGATGCTCGGAGATATTAAAGCGGTTGGTGGAAAAGTTAGCGAGATGAGATTTCATTTCGGTTCCGGCTATCGCGTTTACTACACGCAGCTGGGTGCATTGACAGTTTTCCTGCTAGCTGGCGGAGATAAATCCAGTCAAACCAGAGATATTCAAATTGCCCAAGAACTCGCACAACAGGTAAGGGGGGAGCAGTAATGAGTAAGGTGACATTTTCAGCCTTCGATGCAAGTAAATATCTTGATAGCCAAGAGGCAATGAATGACTATCTGGCTATTGCACTCGAAGATGGTGACACAAAAACCGTACAGGTTGTTTTACGTGATATTGCGCGGGCTCACGGCATGACTCAGCTTGCTAAAGAAACGGAACTCAACCGTGAATCGCTCTACAAATCTCTATCGAAAGACGGTAACCCATCCTTTGCGGCTATCACGAGGATAATGAAAGCCCTCGGACTTAGAATGACGCTCGCTGAACAAAAAATCTAGACCTGTGCGAAGAATATGTAGCTATTGCGCCGTGCCTACAAATGCATTGTAGAACCGGTGTAAGGGAAACGTTGGTTAGAAAACTGGGGGAGTGAGGGTAGGCTGGCAAGGTAACCAAAGCGAGGTAGCGTGACTGGTGACGGTAACGTTAGGCAATAAAGGAAACCGTGGTGAGTGGAGTAGGTAGCCGGCGGCGGGCGGCGGAACTTTTCGTGCAACAGTGGGCAGGTCACGGCTACGAAAAGGGTGAGACCCACAGTTTTTGGCTGTCCTTGCTGCAAGATGTGTTGGGAATGCGTGAGGTATCCACCAAGTGTCGCTTCGAGCAGCGCACGCGGGCGGGCGGATTCATTGACGTGGTGATTCCCTCGGCACGCACCATTGTGGAACAAAAATCTTCCGGTGTGAACCTAGATCGAGGCGAGCTGCGCCAAGGGCAAATGGTTACCCCTTTTGAACAGGTTAAACGTTATGCTGATGCGCTACCGAATCGGCAACGCCCAGATTTTATTATTGTTTGCAACTTCGAATGTTTCCGTCTTCACGACCTAAACAAAGATGACCCTGCCGGTGACTATATCGAGTTTTCATTAACGGAACTGCCCGAACAATCTTATCTACTCGATTTTTTGATTGACCCGGCATATTCGCGTACGGAAAAGGAACGTCAAGTCTCAATCCGCGCCGGGCAGCTGATTGGAAAGCTGCATCGCGGTCTATTGGAACAATACCAAGACCCAGATTCTGCCTGGTCACAGCACTGCCTAAATGTTCTGTGTGTGCGGCTGGTGTTCTGTCTTTTTGCCGAGGACGCGGGGCTATTTGGTAAGGATGCACTACTGCGTTACCTGCGAGGTTTTACCGCTTCCCAAACCCGAGGTGCGTTGCAACGCCTGTTCAAAGTGCTAGATACCCCACTTGAGCAGCGAGATCCCTATTTGGAGGAAGAACTCGCGGCTTTTCCTTATGTTAATGGGGGACTGTTCCGCGATTCTGCTGCTGGCGCTGGTGTTGCTACGGGATTTGGTGATGGAGAGGACGCGCTGGCAGGGGCTAGTGCCGGGGACGGGGCTACGGTTTTTCCGTCCTCGTTGGCGGGAGAGACCGGGCGAGCTTTAGAGATTCCGAACTTTACCGAGGAGTTGTGCGACCTTTTACTTAACGAGGTTTCGCAAGGAACTGACTGGTCACAGATTTCTCCCACTGTGTTTGGGGGCGTGTTTGAGTCGACTTTGAACCCGGAAACTCGCCGCAGTGGAGGAATGCACTACACCAGTCCGGAAAATATCCATAGGGTAATTGATCCGCTTTTCCTTGACGGTTTAAAGAATGAGCTAGAGGGGATTCTTTCTGATCCGAGGATTTCCGACAGGTCGCGGCGGGCGAAACTGCGGGCTTTCCAAAATCGTTTAGCTAGTTTTACCTGGCTGGATAGTGCTTGCGGATCTGGAAACTTCCTTACCGAAACCTATATCGAGGTGCGCCGCCTGGAAAACCAGGTGATTGCGGAGCTAGAACGGGGACAACAGGCTTGGGAGTTCGAGCAAGAGGGCGCCGCGACTAACCAGATAAAAGTGAATTTGGGACAGTTCTACGGGATTGAAATCAATGATTTTGCGGTCGCGGTGGCGCGCACTGCGTTGTGGATTGCCGAACTGCAAGCTAATGGGGAAACGGCGGCGATTTTGCAGCGAGAAGTAGCGGATTTACCACTGCAAGATGACTCCAATATTGTGCTGGCGAACGCGATACGCATGGACTGGCGGCAGCTGTTACCTGCCGAAAAATGCTCGTTTTTAATCAGCAAACGTTGGATTGACATATTGATACAAGATAACGATGTGTGCGGTTTAACGCTTGCCGTATAAGGGATACGGCGGTACTAGCTAAGACGTGAGAATAGAGCCGATCTGAGTTTCTACACCGAGCAAAGGTTCCCAAGATACTAGGGTGGGATCGCTCTTTTAGAGAGACCGTATTCTTTGTCTTCCTTTCTACTTGGCAGCCATTTGCACCCACTTAGAAAGTCATTGTCTTTGCCGTCAAAAAGTACTCCTGTGCATCAAAAAGTACAGATAGCCGACATTGAGCGAAGCCGCTCTCTACTAGCGCGCTTACCTAAAGCAGGGATTTCGACGGCTCTGCTAAGTTCAATGTGTACATCGTTGAAAATACGTTACCCATCTCAAAGGCTCGAACCGACATAAAGAAGTTTTCTTTCCCGTGCTACTGTGTCTGCTTTTTTCTCCTAGCACGCATATGAATGCACGGAAACTCTAATTCATTTGTGAAAAACTAGGAAAATCATTGATTTGTAGAGCTCTTTCTGTCACGATACGTTTGTTGATTTTAAATTCTTACAAAGGAGTTAGAAATGTTTGTATCAAAGTCTATCCTTGTGGCTACACTATCAGCAGCGATAGGTATTTCTGGAATAACAAATGAGGGCGTAGACCCCCTTAAAACGATAATGATTCGGTTGCACCAGTTAGTGATTTAATGGAAGTTGCACCAGCAGAAGCTGCTTTAGAAATGCCAGATTTGTCCGCCACAGACGGTGATTCTGTTTCACCTAGAGTGGCGCTATTACCCACAAGGAAAATTCCTTCTCCTGCTAGATGTATTGGTAGTACTAGTTTTCCTCACAAGAGCGGGAGAATGGCATCAGTTCATGCTCGCATTAAATGTAAACGGAATGTTCAGCAACTCAAAACTGTAACCACGCTGTACCGGGAGAGGTGGTACGGGTATCAGGCACTTGCAAGCGACAGTTCAACTACGACAAACAAGTACACTAGCTACGATGCCCATCCTCACTGGACGTGTAGTGGGACAGGCACATACACCTACTGGGGATTTTCACACCATTATACCTTGGAAGGTGGGAAGAGATTCTACGCCAGAACAGCTAACGGTGGAAATAATCACGTTAGCAGGTTTAAATGTTGATTAGGCTACGTGTTTTTGGCTTAATGGTCGTTACTGTTTTCGCAATCTCGGCATGTACCGTAGACGAAAATACCCCTCCAGAAGGAGGAGCTAATTCTGCGGTGCTGAATCAGGTAACCGAAGGCCCTAAAGATCCACCAGAACTGTTGGTTAGTGGAAGCGTATTGTTTCCTATTGAGTTTTATTGGGTATCTGGGGGGCAGTTGCACACAGCCGATGCGCCGCCAACCAGTGAAGGTATTCGGAGTATAAAACGCACTGAAGGAGCAGATAAGCTATTGATCCGAATGAATGAAACCGTATCTCCTTTTTATACCTTGGTTCGGGAATGTACTGGAATTAATGACAGCGAAACGGGCGAGCTTAAAGGATGTACTTATCTGGAGTACGGTGCACAATTTCAGGTTGATTGGGAGAGGGTTAATTCAGGTTTGGAGCTAGCTGTCCCTGTCTCGGAAAAATCAAAATATGTCACCGTGACAATCCAGTACCCTAATGCTAATGGCTGGGATCGCACTACTGAAGGGAATCCTGTCAATCATGCAAACTACGCGTTTATTTTTACAGAAAATTAACCCAAAACTGGCATCC
>CABQYA010000143.1:0-4707 GCA_902468275.1 uncultured Urmitella sp.
ACAAATAATCCGAATATCGTAAGGATGAATCTTTCGTTTCATAACAATTTACCTCCCCTAGTGGAACACCGAATTCAAGACAATTACCAAAACAGCTGCCACAATCGCCAGCGGAATCGGTCGGCGAAGCAGTGGCAACTCGTGAAGATTCGGATCAATGCGGCGTTCCTTAGGTGTAAGCGACCAGACGAAGCCTTCCAACTCAGCGTATTCCTTGGGCTTGGTGAACACCGACACCACCACATTCACGAGGACACCGACCACGAAAGCGGCACCAGCCGCGATAAATGCTTGACCTTGACCGGGCAGAACCAAAATCTCATTCCAGCACAAAACATTGACAAATAGCGCTGCTAAAGTACCGAACAGCAAACCGGTCCAACCACCAGAGGGGGTTGCCCGCTTCCAGAGCATACCGATAATGAAAGAAGCAAACAGGGGCGCGTTGAACATAGAGAACAGCTGTTGCAGCAAATCCATAATGTTCGGATACAGAGAGGCAATCAACGCAGTAAATACCGCTACTGTACACGCCACGATAGTGGCATTACGTCCCACTTTCAGATAGTGCTCATCGGATTCATTCGGCTTAAAATAAGCTTCATAGATATCCACTGTGAACACCGTGTTAAAGGCAGATACGTTCGCCGCCATTCCCGCCATAAAGGAAGCGAGCAAACCGGCAATCGCCAAACCTAGCAAGCCATTAGGTAGCAAATCTCGCATCATTAGCAGCATGGCATCGTTATAGCTGACTTCATAACCCGCCGGGACGTGTGAAGATAAGTTCGCGAGCGCTTCCTCGCCTACTGCCATATAGTCTGGTCCGCCCTTTAATTTCACGATTTCAGGAATCAATACCCCGGCAACCATACCGGGGATAATCACGATGAAAGGAACAAACATTTTAACGAAAGTCCCAATAATCGGGGTCTTTTGAGCGGCAGCAATAGAATCTGAGGCCATTGCCCTTTGCACTTCAACGAAGTTTGTGGTCCAATAACCGAAGGCGAGAACGAAACCTAGCCCCATGACTAGACCGAATACGGAAAGTACCGGGGAGTTAAAGCCCGACAGCAAGGTGCCTGGCCATGAATGGAGCTGGTTATTTGGATCTTGATAGGAGGCAGCAGTAGCTTGCGTAGCCCATTTAGTAATTTTTTCAGTTAGCCCTTGATAGCCACCTACGCGGTACAGACCAATGAGGGTTACTGGCAGTAGCGCCGCCACGATTACGAAGAACTGGAGTACCTCGTTATAAATAGCAGCTGCTAGACCCCCGATACTGATATAGGTCAGCACGATTAGCGCGGCAATAATCAGAGAAATCCATAGCGGGATTCCCAGCATCCCATTGACGATTTTACCTAGCAGATATAGGTTTACACCCGCAATTAGCAGCTGGGCAAGCGCAAAAGAAAGCCCATTAATTAGGTGGGCGGCTTTCCCGTAGCGTTTAAGCATAAATTCGGGAACCGAGCGAACTTTCGAGCCATAATAGAACGGCATCATCACGATGCCCAGGAACAGCATTGCCGGAATCGCACCCAGCCAGAAATAGTGAAAAGTGGGTAAACCATACTGGGCGCCGTTCGCGCTCATACCCATAATTTCAACTGCCCCCAGGTTCGCGGAGACGAAAGCCAGACCTGTAACCCAGGCCGGTAACGAACGCCCACCAGTCAAGAATTCGTCAGATGAACTAGCTTTTCGTTTCATCATGAACCCTACGGCCACTACGAAAGCAAAGTAGATAACTATCGGAAAATAGTCATATAACTTTGGTTCAATCAGGGTTGTCACCTCAGTAGGTGTTAGTAATATCGGGCGGATCATTCCCTCCCCCTCTTCTCAGAACTTCATTATTCTTTCACTGCTCAAACTTTCATGCCGTTAAAAGTATTCGAGCAGGAACATCTGTCAGTATAGTGTTACTGTCTCCACACCAAGGACGATTTTAATAACTTTTATCTATATCTTTACTAATAAATTTGATTCTAGGATTTTCCAATAGTCCTGTTCGGTCGTATCCTTTTCATGTATTCCAGGCAGGAGAACGCATATTAATGACAACAGAATCTAAAACAGCAGTAAAAGAATTAACTATTCGCGGAGTGATTATCGGGGGAATCATCACCTTAATTTTCACGGCCGCCAATGTCTACCTGGGGTTAAAGGTGGGGCTGACTTTTGCCACCTCGATTCCGGCGGCAGTTATTTCCATGGCGATTCTGCGGTATTTCAAAGACCATACCGTGCAAGAAAACAACATCGTACAGACCATTGCTTCGGCAGCCGGAACCTTGTCGGCAATTATTTTCGTCCTGCCCGGTCTGATCATGGTCGGCTGGTGGAGCGGCTTCCCCTATTGGACTACCGCCCTCTTATGTGCCCTGGGCGGGATTTTGGGGGTGACCTATTCTATTCCCTTGCGGCGCGCCCTCGTAACCGGTTCTGATCTTGCTTTTCCCGAGGGCGTAGCGGCGGCGGAAGTCCTAAAAGTGGGCGACACCAGCCAAGGAGCAGCTGACAATCGCCGCGGTCTGCATGTGATTATTTGGGGAGCTATTTCTTCCGCATTTTTCAGTCTGCTCACTAATCTTAAAGTCGCGCTTTCCTCGGTCACCACCGCATTTAAAGTTGGAGCGGGTGGCACTATGGTGGGAACTAGCCTGTCATTGGCACTTATCGGGATTGGACATTTGGTAGGTCTGGGTGTCGGTATTGCCATGATTTGTGGCATGGTAATCAGCTACGGGGTGCTACTGCCCTACTTTTCTTCCGGTCAGCTCGGCAGCGGGGATATTGCCGAGGGCGTGCAAGGAATTTTTGCCTCCGACGTGCGTTTCGTGGGGGCGGGCACTATCGCTATCGCTGCGATTTGGACGTTCTTAAAAATCATTGGACCGATTTTTCAAGGAATGCGCGAATCCATTAACGCGTCTCGTAAACGAAAAGATGGATTCACTCTCCCTGCGCAAGAACGAGACCTGCCCGCTTCTTGGGTTATCGGTATCACCTTAGCTTTAATGATTCCTATCGGGGTTTTATTGTGGCTATTTTTGCGGGGCAGTTCCTTAGAGCATCACACGGGGGGACTTATTTTCCTATCAATCGTGTTTATTTTGGCGCTTGGGCTGGCAGTTGCCAGCGTCTGTGGCTATATGGCGGGACTGATAGGTTCGTCAAACAGCCCGGTTTCTGGGGTGGGAATCCTGGTCGCAATTTTGACCGCTCTGGTAATTAAACTAGTGACTCCGGCCGGTGCCGATCCTAAGACTCTTGTCGCCTACACCCTGTTCACCGCGGCAATCATATTTGGTATTGCCACTATTTCTAACGACAACTTACAAGACCTTAAAACCGGTCAATTGGTGAACTCTACCCCTTGGAAACAGCAGGTAGCGTTGATAATAGGGGTAGGTTTCGGCTCTTTAATAATTCCACCGGTGTTACAGCTGATGAACACGGCTTTCGGATTCCAGGGAGCGCCTGGTGCGGGCAAGAATGCGCTGGCTGCTCCGCAAGCCTCTTTGATTGCTGAACTCACCAAAGGGGTGTTTGGAGGCGATATTGACTGGAGTCTGCTGGGATTAGGCGCTGTAATCGGAGTGGCGATAATCGTCATTGATGAACTGTTAAAGCACGTGACCTCTCGCTATTCCCTACCCCCGATTGCAGTCGGGATGGGAATGTACCTGCCGATTACATTGACGATTCTGATTCCGGTTGGCGCTACCTGTGGAGTTCTCTTTAACCGCTGGGCTAAAACCAGGAAGAATCCGGAGGCGGCTTCACGAATGGGAACTTTGCTGGCTACCGGGTTAATCGTAGGGGAAAGCCTGTGGGGCGTGGTTTATGCCGCGATTGTGGGAGGTACTGGCAGCGGGGAGCCGCTGGCAATAGTGCCTGATTCCTGGTCAGGAGTTTCCTCCCTGGTCGGGCTGATTATTTTCGTCGCTATAGCACTTTGGGGCTACCGCTACGCAAGGCAACAGGCTTCTGCCTAGAGGATTTCCAAAATACAAGGGGCGCGGCCGGTAAAAGATGTGGTAGAAACACGTTAAGTAGCGAAAGCGGGGCGGAGGATTTATGCCGATTAGGCTAGGCGGGCGTAAGAGTTAGAAAAGACTGGAGTCTTTTCTAACTCTTTGGGCAGGAGGCAAAATCCTCGTCCCCGCGACACCCCTACACAGCCGGTCACGGGGTCCCCGGAGTGCTTTTACCGAGCCAGCCCCACACCACAACATCTTTCAGACAATCACGCCCGCCAAGGCAACATTTCCACCCTCCCGAGACAAAATCACCCTCCCAATACCGGCAAAGTGCCCGAATTACGACCACAATTCCCCTCTCGGGAGGGCGCAACCGCACCGGGAGGGCGAAAACGTCACCAAAAAAGAGGCGCGAACAGTGAGAGAAACGGAAGTACTGACGGAAAAGCAGGGGAAAGTTTCTTCTAAGCAGACGCAGGTAGCGGTTTCATGCCGAAGGGCATGACTTCGGAACATCAAGGAACGCGGTCGGTAATACATATGGAAAGGACACGCTAACTAGATACAGCGGGGAGGAGGTTTTATGCCGAGGGACAGGATTTCGGAACATCAAGGACGCGGTCTGTAAAAGATGTGGGAGTAAAGGCAGGAAAAGCAGGGGGAAAGTTTGATCCGAGTAGGTGCGGTGGGCATAAGAATTTGGAAAACGCCG
>CABQYA010000144.1:0-4707 GCA_902468275.1 uncultured Urmitella sp.
AAGAAAACGTGAAGTTGTTAAAGGGGCGCGGAATCCATTTCATTGGTCCAGACCGGGGAGAGCTTTCCAGTGGGGATGTCGGTTTAGGCAGGCTGGTTAGTGAAGATTGCATAGTAGAGCAGATTTTATCCCTGCTTTCATCTAAGCCCTGGCAAGGAAAGAACGTATTAGTTAGCGCTGGGGGAACCCGCGAACCTCTAGATCCAGTACGTTTCTTAGGTAATCGTTCCTCCGGGATTTTTGGGGTTCAAATTGCTCGTCAATTTGGATTGCAAGGCGCGAACGTTACCTTATTGGCAGCAAATATAGATTCCCAGGTGCTGGCTGCTTTGCCCAATAGCGTGAAAGTTCTACCTACCCCGACCGCCACCGAAATGTATAACGCGGCTGCAAAGTATTTACCCAATATGCAGGTAGTGGTGATGGCGGCCGCGGTAGCTGACTATCAACCGGCAGAGTTTCAAACCCAAAAAATCAAGAAAACACCTGAAAAAGGTGAGTTCTCTTTAAATCTGCGTCCCACAGTCGATATTTTGGCTTACCTCGCAGAGCATAAACAGCCAGGACAAATAGTTACCGGTTTTGCCGCCGAGACCGGATCTTGGGAAACAGTTATAGATTTAGGCAAAGAAAAGGCTCGCCGTAAAGGAGCCGATATTCTCTTTATCAACAAAGTCGGTCAAACAGCTGGATTTGGTGACACTGCCACCCAGGTTAGCGCAGTCGATAATCTAGGCAATGAAATCGGGCAGTTCACGGGAGAAAAATCTGAGATAGCCCCGCAGATTGTGTCCCTGATTGGTCAGCATAGCCAGTGAAAGACCAAATGCCGCGCTGGAGCGGCCTTGACCCCCTCGCCCAGATACGTAGTCGCCAGGAGGGTAAAACTAGGCGCGGTCACCAGCAAGAGCTACTTCCGCTACCCGATAAACCCACTGGGAAATGGCAAAACACTGATTCGATTGCCAGAGTAATCCCTGATACTCCCGTTTTTCATCTCGCAATTGGTCTTGATTACACCATTCCGCCCCGCCTAGCAGGCAAAACCCGTATTGGCAGCCTGGTAAGCGTCAGGATTGGAGAAAAACTGGTGCATGCCTGGGTAAAGGACATTCGCCCTCCGGAAGCAACCTCGCAACGCCTGCGCCCTATTAGTCGCGTGCTTAGCGAAAGAGAGCTAGTTTCACCTAAAACCTTCCAGCTAGCTCAGCAAGTCGTGAGCCGTTACGCGGGTAATATCGCTCAAGTCTTAAACCAGGCGATTCCTAATCGCCGGGCAGGGATAGAAAAAGAGTTTTTTACTACCGACTTCGCCCCGGCAACGCCGCTAACCAGCCAACAAGCCTCCTGCCGGGAAACTAACTGCCATGCAGTAGGAGACGGTCCCAAAATAGAAAACTATCCCCAGGGAAAAGGATTGCTAGATTCGCTGGCAAATAATCGCCTGGCACGAGCAGTCTGGTCGGCGATTCCCGAACCTAATAGGGTAGCTCCTTTTAACCAGATTACTGAGCTAGTCAGCGCGGCTTTGAAAACGAACGGAAGCGTCCTGTGTCTTTTCCCTACCGCTCACCAAGCCAGCGAGTTTTGCTCCTATTGGCGCACCAGCCAGGGCGCTAATGCGCCCGCACCGCTAAAATACTTTTTTGAACAATCTAGCGGCCGGCACTATCAGGCATATCTGCAGTGCCGTTTTAACCATCCGCGTCTAGTGGTCGGAACCCGCTCAGCCATTTTTGCCCCCCTCAAAAGGATTTCGCTGCTACTGATTTGGGACGAGAATGCGCAAACCTATCAAGAGCAAACCGCGCCCTACTGGCACAGCCGCCAAGTAGGAATGATGAGAGCAAACAGTGAAAAATGTTCACTGATATTAGGTAGCTACTCTCGTTCTCCCCAAGCTCAAGCCTTAGTTCTATCTTCTTGGGCAAGTGAGCTCGCCATGAATAATGCCCAAGTGGTGCTCCCCAAGATTTTTACCCCTGATTATGAGCAACGCGATGATTTATCTATCGGGTGCGCCCCTATTTCCTCCACCGCCATCCAGTTTTTACGAAACTGCCTGGAAAAAGGCCCGGTTTTAGTGCAGGTAGGGCGCAGGGGAGGACGCAAAGCCTTAAGCTGCGCCCGCTGTTCAGCTCCGCTACGCTGCCCAAAATGCTTGGGGCGGGCAGAGCAAAGACGGGATGACTTCCTGTGCCCCAGTTGTGGTCATTCATTCTTCTTCCGTTGTCCTAACTGCGGGGCGCAGCAAGCTCGAGCAACTGTGCGCGGGCATCAGCGTATCGGCCGGGAACTCGCGGCTGCTTTCCCTAAAGTTCCAGTCATCAATTGTGACGCCGATAATTCTTTACCCCCCATTGGGTCTAAACCGACCTTGGTAGTGGCCACGGTGGATCAAGAACCGGTTGCCAGCGAAGGATATGCGGGAGCGCTGCTATTAGATGCGGGAATGCTCATCAGTCTTGACCATATTTGGGCAGGGGAACAAACCCTGCGCCGCTGGGCAAACCTGGGAGCTAAAGTGGCAGCAAAGGGAAAAATCATGCTCAGCGGCGACCCAGGGGAGTATCTAGCTACTACCTTTAAGCGGCGAACATTTCGCGAGTGGGCAAGTAAAGAACTTCAAGAACGAGCTGAAGTGGGAATCCCTCCCACCGCAGCTATGGCAGCCATTCGCGCCAGTAAAGATACCCTTAATCAGCTATTAGCCTGCGCAAACTTTCCGGATATGCAAGTCATAGAGCCAGTTCGCTTTGGAAAACATTGGCAGGCAATAGTGCGCGCCCGTCTAGACCAAGGCGAAGAGCTACGCGCCGAGCTCAGCCGCCTACAGGTTCTGGCTTCCCGAAAAAAATGGGGGTCTGTCAAAGTACAGGTTGATCCTGATGACTTCTAGCTTTCCCTTGCAAACAGCCTTGCCCTATGCCCTGACGAAGTTTCTTAACTGATAGCATTAAGAATATGCGTGTCTTATTTGCCGGTACTCCCGCCAGTGCGGTACCTGTCTTGGAATATTTGCTTTCCAGCGATCATGAAGTGGTTGGCGTGCTAACTCGTCCTCCTGCTAAATCGGGGCGAGGACGCAGACTTACCCCTTCTCCGGTTGCCCAGTTAGCCGAACGCTCTGGGATAAAGGTCTATACCCCCTCCTCCCTAAAGGACGCTCAGCAACGTCCCGATTTTGCGCAAATGCAGGTAGATGTGGCGGTGGTAGTGGCCTATGGTCTGCTGATTCCTAAAGATTTGCTGGAAGTTTTTCCCTATGGATGGCTAAACCTGCATTATTCCCTGCTACCAAAATGGCGAGGAGCCTCCCCGGTACAACATTCAAGAATTGCGGGGGAAGAAATAACCGGGGTCAGCATTTTCAAGATAGATGAAGGCATGGACACCGGTCCTATCTACGCGGTCGATCCGATTAGGGTAGCTCCGCAAACCACTGCCGACCTGCTTTTACAACGCCTTACCGACAGTGGAATTAAACTGCTTCCGCACGTACTTAAGGCTTTAGAGGGCGGCAGCCCCAAAGCTCACCCCCAATCTAGTCAAGGGGTCAGCTATGCACCTTTGCTCAGCAAAGCCGATGCGCAGATTCCCTGGGATAAAGAGGCAGGGGCAGTTTTAGATATGATTTGTGCCTTTACTTCTCAACCGGGGGCATGGACGGTATTACCTGATGGTAAGCGGATTACTGTTTATCCGGCAATTGAAATGAAGGACCACAATACTCTAGCGCCTGGACAGGTACAGATAACGAAACACGAGGTCACGGTAGGGACAGCAACTAACGATGTGAAACTGACCTTTGTGACTCCAGCCGGCAAAAAAGAAATGGCTGCTGATGCTTGGGGACGCGGGCAGCATTACGGCAACGAATTTTTCTTCGCCCTACCGAGCTCTTCAGAGGGGGATTTGTGAGGCAAAAATATCCTCAAAAACGCCAATCTTCCAATTCGGGGAGCAATCGGTATGGCAAACGCCCGCAAAGAAAAGCGAGCAGTTCAACGCAATGGCAAGCACAAACCGACCGGGTACGTACCCTGGTTTACCAAGTACTATTGGCGGTCGAGACCCGAGATGCCTACGCTAATTTGTTACTTCCGCCGAGGCTAACCCGTGCCCAGATTAACGGGAGGGATGCCGGGTTTGCTACCGAATTGACCTATGGAACTCTGCGTTGTCAGGGCTACTATGACTGGATAATTGAACAATGCTCCTCGCGCCCAGTAGCTGCACTGGAAAAACCGGTATTGGTGATTTTGCGAATGGGGCTTCATCAATTGTTGAATATGCGAGTTCCCACCCATGCTGCGGTTAATGAATCGGTTAATTTGGCGAAACAAGAAGTCAATCAGGGAGCAGCGGGACTGGTAAACGGGGTTTTACGGGGGGCTCTACGCCTAGGCGAGGACGAGCTGCAGCGCCGACTCAATTCTCTAAGTCCTACTGCTCGCTTAGCAAAGCGCTATTCCCATCCCGCCTGGATTATCGCCGCCTACCGCGCCGCGCTCAGCGAGCATCAGAAGCTGGGAGCCGAGATTCCCGCTGATGACGCTAGCCTTGAGGCGCTGCTTGCAGCCAATAATCGTCCTCCCTATATAAATCTAGTGGCTAGACCCGGATTGATTGCGCGCGAAGACTTGGCGGATAGGGTTGAAGAAAGCGAACAAGACGTAGCCTATTCTGCTCTTAGCCCCTGGGGGT
>CABQYA010000145.1:0-4616 GCA_902468275.1 uncultured Urmitella sp.
TGCGGGGCTAAGCCGTCGAGCGAGCCGGAAGATTATCGTGGCACTGGGAACGTTAGACGCAAACAAGAAAACTATCCCCAAAACGGGGTAAGAGGTAGCGAACCCCGCACTGATAAGGGCTACTATCCCCGAAACCATAATGGTACGCAAGTAGCCAAAATAATCCGCAAACCAACCTCCAATCCCTTTCGCAAATAAAATAGCGATTGCCGCCGCCCAGGCTAAAAAACCGTTATCCCAGCTAAACACCGATACTGCAAAAGTAAAAGATTGGATAGTAACCGCTATTAGCAAAATCCATATTGCGGTCATAACCGGGCGGGTTAAGACTAATTGCTGGTTGTGGCGGGAGGATTCGATATCAGCGTTCCCAGTTCGCTCCCCTGTCCCTACCGCAATCAGTAGAAACATCATCCCCAGGGCTAAAGCAAGTATCACCCACGACATCTCCACATGGATTAGACCTATTTTTCGCCCTAAAAACACCCCGAAAGACCCCGAGGCTACAAAAGGAGCCAAGGCCGCGTAACTATCGGGGCGGTCAAGTAAAACCTGACGTCCCAGAGGAACATGGATAAAAGCAGCCCCCGTCCCTACAACCGCCGCCATTAGCAACGGAATGGGACTAGAAAAATACCCGATTATAAATAGCGCCGCTCCGAAAGCAGCGAAAAAATGGTTACGGTGAACCACATCGTCTAGTAGACCAATCAATACCTGCAGACCATAGTCGCAGATATTGTAAAGCAGTAACACCGTAATCATCTGCGGGTATGAAGTAATTTGGGGCGCAATCAGAGAGATTATGAAATAGTTAGCCGCAAATTCAAAGAAAAAATGCCCGAAAGTATAGACAGTCAAACGAACCGCAAAACCGGGATATCGTTTCACATCCATTATTTAACCCTAACACCCCACTGGTTTTAATAACTAGCAGCTGCTCGAATTCCCATATCCCTCCCAAAATAGCCAAAGCTAAGCAGGACACCATCTGCTATAATTAGCTGAGTAAGCTTTAATTTTTAGTCCTATTTTATCTCTCGGGGGTCAGCATGGCAGCAATGAAACCGCGAACCGGAGATGGTCCGTTAGAGGTAGCCGAGGACGGGGCTCGTACGGAAGAAGGTCGCGAAGTGGTGCTGCGACTTCCCGCTTTAGGGGGCGGTCGCCTGGTAATCGAAATGAGCAAGAAAGAGCTTATCGACCTGGCAGCAGCTATCCACGAACTATATCCCGACTTACCGTAAAAGTATTCCCACCATTTTGCAGCGAGGCGTGCGGGCATTACGGCTAAGTATCCGCCCTTAAAATCTGAGTAAAACCATCAGCGGTGTTTTAGCTACAGTTTCAAGGTTTCCTGCCGAAATTCTTCCTCTATTGTCTTAGCCATTTTCTTAACCTCATTGGGCACTGTAGAGTCGTATTCATAAAATGGACTTAACCCCACCCACCCGTTCTTATAGTTCCCCAATATCTGGGTAGAGTTCGTGGCAAACCTATCTTTACGTGCATCTTCGATTAAAGAAATCATCGCCTGCGATAAATCTGGAACAATCGATGTGAGAATCGGGGGTTTAGAACCTGCCACTTTCGTTTGAGTTTCATGCCCATTGGTTAAATACCAAATCGCGGTGATAGTCCCCAGCGCATCTGATTGAGAAATACTGGTAGTGACGCTGGGGGTAGCTACCGGGATACTGCTTTCAGTTGGAATGGCGGAGGTGTGTTCCCCCTCGCTCGGGGAAGCGCTTTTTTCAGGAGAGGACGAGGGCGAGCTGGCGGCAGTTTTTGCAGCTTCAGCAGCTTCCTGAGCAGCTTTAAGTTTTTCTTGATTCGCTTTAACTATCGCCTTGATACCTCCCCCACCTTGCGCGCCCTGTGCAAAAAAGATAACGTCCGAGCCTTGTTTTACCAGCGTCTCAACCTGGCGAGTCAGCTGGGCATCATCGACCTTATCCCCTAAATACAGCCCGGAACCAAAGGTATTAACATTAGCCTTTACTGCTTTAGCATCTTCGCTGAGCTGTTCGGCATTATAGCGAGCTACCCCCTGCGCGAAGGCAGAGAGCAAAGCTTGATTGAGTTCATTCTTTGCCCCGGCAATTGCCGCCACCTGACCACTGGCCGAAGTTCCTGCCGCCACAAATCCAGCCACATAGGCAGATTGGCTCAAATCGTAGCTAACAACCGCCACATTGTCTCGACTAGCTTGTGCCTTACTGCCTGGGGGTAGTAACAGGGCAAAATGCCGCGACCGATGATACTTCGACTGATTCATCACCTGGCTAACAAAGGCTTCGCCTACCCCGACTATCAGGGAACAGTTAGCGGAAATATCGCGTTTAATCGCCTCTTCAATTTTATCGGCAGATTTCACAGTGTCGGCGCGAACCGCTACCCCTAACCTTTTCTTTCCATCCTCTAAAGCCTTAAGTGCGCCCTCATTGATCGAACCGAGCTCACCTTTTCCTACAGTGAGCAAACAGGTTCTAAAGTCAGCAGCATTGGTGTATCCCGAGGGCGCAACGTTGGTTCCCGCGCAACCGGCGAGGGCTAATCCAGCAAAAAAGCTCGCTAGTAGTCGGCGAAGCGTTTTCATTGTAGTTCCCCTTGACTGGGGACAATCTTTGAAAGGTGTTGTGTGCTCTTCGTGGTAGTCACCAAAGTTACATCCCCACGGCGTACCACTACCGCGTTAGGTATCCCTACCACCAGCAGTTTTTCCTCGCCCTCGTGATCGATAAAAGCACCGGGGCTGGCTATCAGTTCGCTGTTACCACTGCCGCGAACTATGCAAGCATCGGGGTCATCTTTGCGAAGCACCGCAGTCAGGGAACGATAATCTCCCACATCGGACCAACCGAAGTCCTCGGCAGCGACTACCGCTACCCCACCCTCATCGGCTACTGGTTCTGCAATCGCCGTGTCTATGGGGTAGGACGGCAAAGACTCCCAAAGCTCTATAAACTTCGCCGTGCCAGGGGTAAAATCTAGCATTTCTTGAATGATTTCATAGTAGCTGGGAAGTAAAGTATGCAGGTGAGAGAGGAATACCTCGGTGTTAAATACGAACATTCCGGCGTTCCAGAAATAGCTTCCCATCGCGAGATAACTTGCTGCCTGCGCTGGCGAAGGTTTTTCCTTAAAACTGTTGGCTAACAAAACTTGTGGCTGGCTATTTTCCGGGCTCAAAACAGTATTGGAAGCGCAAATATAACCGTAAGCAGTGGCAGGATAACTAGGAGCTATTCCTATAGTTACGATTTTCCCTTCCCTTGCCACCTTAACTGCAGCCGATACGGCGCGGCGAAAAGCGTCTGCATCAGCAATCGCATGATCGGCAGCAAAAGAGCCGGCAATAACTGAACCATATTTTTGTTGTAGCCTAGCTGCCGCCCAAGCAATTGCTCCGAGAGAGTTTTTCCTACTGGGTTCGGTCAGCACCTGATAGTGATTATCTAAAGCAGGTACTAACCGTTGTGGCAAGTTTTGGGCTGCGATTGCCTGTCTGTGAACAGTTCCACTTACTACCGTTAAGGACGCAGCTAGGGGGCTGAGTCGGTCTACAGTTGCCTGCAAGAGGCTACGCCCTTCCCCCAGCAAGTCAAGTAAGAATTTGGGTTGAGCTGTTCTGGACAAGGGCCAAAGACGACTACCCGGACCTCCGGCAGGAATGATTACATGTAGGCTCATAATTTAAAAATATCGTGGATAGTCCTGGTTAAGGCGAGGCTCGACTAAGGCTCGCGAATATCCACCATTACTTGCGCCTCGGTGAGGCTTTCGGCTATTCCGCTGGGAGGGGCACTAACCGATATGACTCGCGAAATCTGATTTAGAGGACAGACCACTCCTAGTGCTGACCTTCGCCACGCCAGGGTTGGCACCATAACGGTAGCGAACTCACTGTTTTCAATCAACACTTTTTCAACCATAGCTTTATCTAGATTATTGCAGCTAAGACCAGTTTGAGCGTCAATGCCTTCGGCTTCAATAAATACGGAATGGAAATGAAAATTATAGGCAGTAATCACGGTGGAAGAACCTAAAGTTTCATGCCCAGAAGGCTGTCCCCCAAAGAAAATAACCTCAGCGTGAGCCCTGCCGTTATCTCGCTGCATCTGCTGGGCTTCATCAAGAATCCGAATCGCGGGTAGATAATTGGTTGCCACCGTCAAAGAGGAGAATATTTCACTTTCGCTGATTATCTTTGCGAGACAGCGACCGCTCCCACCGGCACCAATAAAGAGTTTAGAACCTGGGCGAATAGTTTCAGCTGCCGCTTGGGCAATGATTTTCTCTTCATTACTGGGAACAGCGCTGAGAGCAGACGGGGCGGAGTTTATATCCTCTAGGCGGACTGCCCCTCCGTGAACCCGCTCTAGTTTGCCCTGAGTTGCGAGCAAACTAATGTCGCGCCGCACCGTCATTTCCGATACGCCCAGCTCGGTTACCAAGTCGGTAACCCGCACGGATCCATTTATATTTACTTGCCGTAAAATTTCATCGTGCCGCTGATGCGCTAGCATGGCTCTCTCCATTGAAACAGGAAACTTTTCTTTAGACTACCCTATTTTGTTGCTATTTGTCTCTTCTCGCGCTTTTTTGTTCGTTCC
>CABQYA010000146.1:0-4598 GCA_902468275.1 uncultured Urmitella sp.
ATCCCGAACGCCGCTCCTGCGGGAGCTACTAGAGCGATACCGGTTCCGGCTGCCACCGCTAACTTGGTAACCCGTTTTTGTGCCATGAGATTCCCCTTAAATGAGTTATTTATCGGCGCTAAACACGCCAGGTTTTCGAGTTAGCACTAAGGCGCTAACCATACTTTTAACTTCTCTATAATCTTCCCATCTTTTGACGCTAAAAGTCCAGCTAAAAGCGGGAAATACTGTCATTATCTGAGAGAAGAAAATCACTATTTAGTAGGCTCCAAATAGCGTTTATCTAAAGCCCGGATATTGGTTTAATTATTCTGGCTCCTAGACTGGGAACGTCCTAGGAGCCAGAATAATCTATTTATTTATTTTTGAAGCCAATCACTGGGTAACGACTGGGTTCACAGATTGTTGAGGAACCAGGTCCTCGTCCCTAAGGACGCGGTTCCTCTCGGAACCGTTAGGTTAAGAAAACGCAAGTTACCCAACGGAGTAGGCAGGTAGCTTCAACTCGTAAAGCGAAGCTGACATGAACGAAGTGAGCCAGAACTGAACGGTGGGTCGAATCTTCTTGCCCTTCATCTCGGGAGTAAGAGTCAAAGTGTCCCCAGTTCCAACTTTCTGATCGTTCTGATCTTTCCAAATAACATCACTGTGGCGTGCCACCGAGTCGCTGTTTCCCTGCAAAGTAACCTTTGCAATCAGCTTGTCGCCCTGGCGGATTACCTTGTCTTCATCGAATCCGTAGTATTCCAGCTTCATCGGTTCAGAAATCGAAGTTCCAACCGGGTTAGTCACCTTCAGGCGGAAGCGTAAGGACTCAGCCTCGGCACGGTTCGCAATCGGAGCAGACCGCAGCAGTCCCCATTTATCTTCGGTGCGAGCACCGGGAGCATAGTCCAAATCATTTGCGGTGCCATAGAAAGTGTGGCTGTCGGGAATGCGGAACTTGTCTTTCACATCCTCCCAGGTCTTGCCGGCATCTTTGGAACGCTGCCACTGGTATTTCATTCCGGTAGAGCCCTGCACCGCGAGCTTTGCCGGCTCGGAATATCCACCCTGAGCAACCCGGGGAGCAGCGTAGACCTTGATTTGCGGAGCCATGCGAGTTGAGGAAATCATCGGGTCGAACAGTTTTACCGTATAGGTGTAAGAGCTGCGAGTAGCACCCTTAATCCCGGAAACGCTGACCGTATAGTCACGCGAGCCATCAGTTCCCACCGGAAGATCGGTAATCTTGGCCATCTTGATTAGTAGGGTGTTGTAGTAGTTCCAAGTCCCCGGGCCTTTTCCGTTTTGGTCATTGCTGAGGACGGTGATTGGAACTTCCGCGCCATTAGGACCGGTAACCCGTACCCGAGCCTGAGAGAGGTCAGGACGGTCAAACTTGCTTTCACCCCGGAAAGAAATGCTCCAACGTTCCACATCATCACGGTCGTCACGATTGGTGGTCAGTAGTTGGTAGGGGAAGTAACCAGCCGAAGGCCAAGTCATAATTTCGGGCTTGTAGGCTTTATCATTCGCGATTTGTTTGTTATTGAAATCAGGGGTGCTAACCAGGTGATTGCCGGAAACTACTATCGCGTTGTAACCATCAACGTTTCCGTAGGAGGTGGTAGCCAAAGTAGGATCCATCAGGGCAATGCGGTGTCCGAGGCGGTCATTAGAGCCAACCTTGGTCATAGTGGAAGCACCTAGGTTAGACGGATCAATGAAGTACCAAAGAATCTGTTCAGCAGGAGTCTGACCGGCACTATCAGAAAGATTAGAAATATAGGCTCCGGTTTGAGCTTTGAGGCTGTAGCATTTGGAGTTTTTCTGTACCGAGTGGCTAAGGCGACCATTGGCAGACATATTAAGAGCGGCTTGCTGAGCGTAATCTTGCAGCCCGGAAGTCATATCCATTTTGACCGCTTCGGCTCCGTTTAAACCCCGGAAGTAGTTTAGGGCGCGAGCCACCGAGTTGGCAGTAGTAGGATTAGCAACCCCGGCTCGGCAGTTCTTGGAGTCGGCACCATTATTGGGGCTTTCCGGATAGTTGGTATCGGCAATATCGCTCAGGTAGCGGGCGCGAACCTCTTCCCGGTTGTTGGTATTAATCGCATTCGAAGTGGCTACGGCAGAACCGGTGGTAGAGGTTGCGGTGAAAAAGGTAGCTGCGTCAGCTAGGTTTACCCCGGCGGCAACTACTCCGGCGACTAGAACACCAACGGCCAAAGTCTTGGCGTGCTCTTTCCACGTTTTCATCGTAGATCCATTCTCTGCGTTTTCCTGGTTTGGAAATCAAATCCTTTGATTCCCGTGAACGTCGCTTCCTTTGCTTCGTTCATTAACTATTATCCATGAAAACGCACACGCTTTAAAGCGAAAATGTTTGAAAATGAAAGTTTTACACCTGGTAGGGACTATTTGCGAAAACTTACCAACCATAAAGTAGGTTTTACCTGCGACATTAGAATGTTTTCAGATTATTTAAGGTTTTTCAGCACCCTGGAGACATATTGTGAAGTCGGTCATATCGAATTTTAACCATTTGAATAGTTTAATGAAGATTTTAATGCTAAAAAGGTTTTGACCGGCTTAAATAAGCGGTAATCTTCAATTTTCTCATCTTAAATTAGATGAAACTCGACCGCCCCGACCCTACAACTTCCTCACATGAGTACACGCTCACCTAAGCGGCTTAAACAGTTAAGTCCTCACAACATTTAGTTATTTTCATCTTTCGTTCCTTTTATGAAATTCTTTCCATCTACGGGCTAACAAGGCGCTAACTTAGCTGGTTAAATGGCATTTACCTCAAAAACTAGCTACCAGAAATGGACACGCTCATAAACACCATTTGCTTCCCCTCGGCATAAGCAATGTATATATAAGGTATAAAGGTGAGTTCTTAACCAAAAGGAAGTGGCAGCTTTGAGCGCTAAAAAACTGGTAATCGTAGAATCTCCAGCTAAAGCTCGCACTATTAGCGGATACCTAGGTGCTGACTACCAGGTAGAAGCCTCAGTGGGGCATATTAGGGACTTGCCACAACCGTCCGCCCTACCAGACAAACTCAAACAAACCGGTTACAAGAAGTTTGCGGTTGATGTAGACGACAACTTCCAGCCCTACTATGTGGTTAATCCTGATAAAAAGAAAACAGTAGCCACCCTACGTAAAGATTTAGCGAAAGCTGAAGAACTCTACCTCGCAACCGATGAAGACCGCGAAGGAGAAGCGATTGCCTGGCATCTGCTGGAAGTACTTAAACCCAAGATTCCAGTAAAAAGAATGGTTTTCCATGAGATTACCCAAGAAGCTATTGAACGCGCCCTCGAAAACACCCGCGATATTGACACCGATTTAGTATCCGCTCAGGAAACTCGCCGGATTCTAGACCGTCTATATGGCTACGAAGTATCCCCAATTCTATGGAGAAAAGTTGCCCGCCACCTATCCGCTGGCAGGGTACAGTCGGTAGCAACCCGCCTGGTAGTACAACGCGAACGCGAACGCATCGCCTTTATACCCGCCAACTATTACGATTTAACCGCCACTTTTAGCGCCAATGGGGAAGATTTTTCTGCCCGCGCCCTCGAAATGGATGGGGTGCGCTTCGCGCTAGGACGCGACTTTGACGACCACGGACAATTAAAACGGCAAGCCACGGTGATGGATCAGGCGCTGTGGGAAAAACTCTGTGCGGCTTTAGAACAAAAACCCATCTGTCAGGTAACTTCTATCGATTCAAAGCCCTATACGCGCCGTCCCGCACCCCCCTTTACTACCTCTACCCTCCAACAAGAAGCCGGACGAAAACTAAGAATGTCGTCGCGGCAAACCATGGCGGTTGCGCAATATCTTTACGAAAACGGTTTTATCACCTATATGCGTACCGACTCGACGGCGCTTTCAAGCCAGGCAATCTCGGCTGCTCGCCGTCAAGCAAAGAACCTCTATGGCGCTGACACTATCCCCGAAAAACCCCGTCTTTATGCGAAAAAAGCCAAAGGGGCGCAAGAAGCCCATGAAGCAATTCGCCCCGCTGGAGATAACTTCCGCACCCCTGAACAGGTGCGTTCCTTGCTCAGTGACCAGCAAGCCGCCCTCTACGAACTGATTTGGAAACGCACCTTATCCTCGCAAATGAATGATGCGAGCGGGACTACCGATACCATTAAGGTGAGCGCCCAGATTAATCTAGAGGACACCCCTCACGAACTGGTGTTTACCGCCTCGGGAACCGTGATTACTTTCCGGGGTTTCCTGACCGCCTATGAAGAAGGTAAAGACAAATCCCGCTACGCTAGCAACGACACTTCCACAGCTTTGCCCAAACTAAGCGAGGGACAAGAACTAGCGTTTAGCGAGGTAGACAGGGAAAAAGCAGCGCATGTAACCAGCCCACCTCCGCGCTATACCGAAGCATCCTTGGTGAAAACCTTAGAAGAAAACGGAGTAGGGCGCCCCTCCACCTATGCCTCGACTATCGGGGTAATTATTGAGCGCGGGTATGTGCGCCGCGCCGGACAAGCCCTGGTTCCCTCTTGGCAAGCATTCGCGGTAGTGCGCCTCCTGGAAGAAAATCTCGCTTCCCTTGTAGACTACGATTTCACCGC
>CABQYA010000147.1:0-4587 GCA_902468275.1 uncultured Urmitella sp.
CGGGTTATCTACTTTTACATCTACGAGAAAGCCTTTCAACAAGGACAAATGGGATATGCCGCCGCAATGGCCGTCGTCTTACTAATCATCATTTTAGTTATGACTCTCGTCCAATTGCGCCTAACGAAAGCTAGCGAATCGGACTTGGGATAACTTGAGGGGAAAACAATGGAAAATAGAAATTTATTACGCAAGCTGAGCACAGAAAAGATACTCGGATGGACTACCTTAATACTTATTTTGATAGTCACCCTGCTCCCCTTCGTATGGGCAATCCGCACAGCTCTAACTCCAAACTCCCAGATTTTCAACGGCGATTATTCTTTAATTCCGACCGATGCCAGCTGGATAAATTTCAAGCGGGTACTCGGATTTGCAACCACTGAAGAAGACTTAGCCGCGGGAGGATCTGGAGCAAAGATATATTTCTGGCTCTACCTGCGCAATTCCCTGATATTCACCATAATACTGGTGCTTGGACAAATAATAACTTCCACCATGGCCGCATATGCCTTTGCACGTTTACATTTCCCTGGAAGAGATAAAATCTTCGCAATCCTACTCACAGGAATGATGATTCCTCCGATTTTCATCGTGCTACCGAACTTTGTATTAATAAAAAATCTGGGACTTCTAAACACTTTCACCGGCCTGCTAGCACCCTATGTTCTAGTTTCACCTTTCGCCATTTTCTTTTTGCGACAATTCTTTCTATCTGTTCCTCGAGAGGTAGAGGAAGCTGCCCTTCTGGATGGGGCGAACCGATGGACGATATTTAGCAAGGTCGTTGTCCCTATCTGCAAATCCCCCATCACTACCATTGCAATTATTCAGGCAGTTTTTGCATGGAATGAATACTTATGGCCACAACTGGTGGGTAAAGAACACGCCGTTCGACTGCTCAATGTCGCTCTGGCTACCTTTCAACAGGCTTCCCCCTCTACTAAACCAGACTGGGCGGGTCTCATGGCAGCTGCAACCTTGCAGACAATCCCTATGTTGATCTTACTTTTAGTAGTCGGGAAGAAACTAGTTAATTCAATCGGTCTTACTTCGGCGAAGTAGAGCCGTCCCTAAGGAGAATGAAATGAAAAAAACAATCGCATTGACCTGCGGTGTAGCTATATTTGCCGCAGCAGGTCTAGCGGGGTGTGCCCCACAGGAAACAAAGGGAAGCGACACAGATAACAGTAAGGTCACCTACAGTTTGTGGGACCCCAACCAGAAACCAGCTTATGAGGCGTGTGCTGCCGAATTTAAAAAGAAAAGTGGGATTAGCGTAGACATTCAACAAACCGGGTGGGACGATTACTGGAAGAATTTAACTGTCCAATTATCTTCAGGAGAGGCTCCGGACGTCATTACCAATCACGTAGCTCAATACCCTGAACTCGCAGCTAAAGGGGTTTTGACCGATCTTAAACCATATATCCAAAAAGATAAGATTGACATGAGTCAATACACTGGCGATTTGGCATCCCTGTGGAATTACGAAGATAAAACTTTTGGGATTCCGCAAGACTGGGACACCATAGCTCTCGTCTATAACGTAAAGGACGTTAAAGACGCCGGAATTGATGAGGCTAGTTTGCAGAAATTAGATTGGAATCCCCAAGATGGCGGTAGTTTTGGTAAAGCTATAGCTCACTTGACTATAGATAAGAACGGAAAACGCGGGGACGAAGCCGGGTTTGACAAGAACAATGTTGAAACTTACGGCTGGGGACTGGAAACTAATTCTGGAGTAGTAGGTCAAGGTCCGTGGTCCTGGTTCGCCCTTTCTAACGGTTTCAACTACCTAGATAAAAATCCGTTTGGTCGCCATTACAACCTAGATTCTCCCAAACTGATTGAAGCCATGAAGTGGTGGCAGCGCCAGATTCAGGCCGGATATGTTACCCCCGTTGAAAAGGCAGGTGACCTTGGTCTAGAACCTATGATGGAACAAAATAAAGCAGCTATAGTTCCTGACGGCTCCTGGAGAATTAACACTTGGTCTCAATCAAAGACTCAAAAGTTCAAGTTCGCTCCTCTTCCCAAAGGACCTATGGGACAAAAGACCATAATCAATGGTCTCGCGCCCTCTATAACCAAGAATGCCAAAGATAAAGACAAAGCATGGCAGTGGGTCAAATTCTTAACATCTACGGAGTGCCAGAGCATCGTCGCAAAGAAAGCAATAGTGTTCCCCTCAATTACCAGTCAATCAGAGGCAGCAGCTAAAGCTCACGAAGCCAACGGAGTAGACGTCAGTGCTTTCTTGAATATCACCAAAGACCCCAAGAATCTGGTCTACTATCCAATCACTTTTAAGGCCGAAGAAATTAACTCTGAAGCTAACAAGATTTTTGAAGGAATTGAGCGCGGAAGCGAAGACCCCGCTAAAGCGCTTCCAGAGTTAAACAAGAAAATAAACGAGCTCCTAGCAGAAAAGTAATATACAACGCCCCACCACGAGGAACGGGATCATGAAGATAAAATACCAGCACGGAAAATTTATTATTCCGGAACAGATTTCTAGCTCAGCGGCCAATATCTCTTGCGGACAAGTTGATGGTGTAACTAATCAACAGCCTCTCACCGGCAGCGGTGTCTCAGTAACCTGTTCGGAAATTCAGGTATCTTATCCGGATCTTGAAAATGTTGGTTTTTATCGACATGGCTGGAATTCTTGGTCCCCGACCTCGTGGTGGTCGGTTAATAAACCTCCTTACCGAGTTTGGAACAATCCCCCGCGTTCTCTAACAGCCGAGGACGCGTATTCTGATGATTCCAAAGTGCATCAGTCTTATCTATTAACTGCAATCAAGTTAGAGCCGGAAAAAGATTTCATCATGCTTATCGGAGCCTTAGGAGGAGAATCTGGATATTTTGAGATTGGAGAACATCAATTAACCGCAAGAAAGCTACCAGATAAAATCGGTTATTCTGCGCATACTGCCCCGTCAAACTGCGATAACGACAGCTGCATCTCCTGGTGGGTTGGGATTGGTAAAGAACTGAGTGTTTTTCGCGCCTATGCCAATGCCCTTAGAAAATCTCTAGGTAGCAAGGCTAAAAAACCAAACCGTTATCCAGGGACTATTTGGTCTTCATGGTATTCCTGGTTTGAAGAGATCAGTGAAGAAACTATTGAAACCGAAATTATTCCTGCCGCACGTAGCGGATATCAAGTGCTTGAAATAGATGATGGTTGGGAGAAAGGGATAGGAGATTGGCAACCGAACACAAAATTTCCCTCCGGCTTAGAAACCTTGGCAAATAAGATAAGAAACAACGACCTGACACCCGGAATCTGGGTTTCACCTTTTATTGCCTCAGGTAATAGTGCAATCGTCCAAGAGCATCCAGAATATTTCATTCATGATTTTTCCGGAAATTTAAAACCTGCTGGCTATAACTGGGGAGATTACTACTATGGATTAGACTGCACCCACCCGGGAGCAAAATCTTGGCTCAAAGAAGTCCTTACAACTATTTATGGGTGGGGATTCAGGTATTTCAAACTGGATTTCCTCAACGCCGCCGCAATAGTCGGTCAGCGTTATCAAACAGTTTCGCGGGAAATCGCCTATCAAGAGGGACTGAAAACAATACGTGAAACACTTCCCGATGCGTATCTAATGGCCTCAGGAGCACTGATTGGACCGTCTTTAGGGCTAGTAGACGGAATGAGGGTTGGACCTGATACCGCTCCTTATTGGGATAACACTGAACGTAAACGAGATCCCTCCGGGCCAGCTGTCCGCAATGCGGCTTTAAACTCGCTGTCTCGTTATTGGTTGAAGCCCCTTGTAGCGTTAGATCCTGATGTAGCTTTTACTCGCTCACGGGGTTCCCTACTAAGCCCAGAAGCGAACGAGCTTACACATAATCTAGCGAGAGTATGCGGTATTTTTAGCTGTTCCGATCCGTACTCTTGGTTAACTGATTCCGAAAAGAACCAGGTAAGAGAGCTTTGTACGGAATTTAAGACTCCGCCCTTAGTTAATCAGATTTCCCGTTTCAGCTTTCGTAGCGGCAATGAGGAGGTTGATTTTGCCCCGTGGCTCTACCCGACTGAACGAGTATCAGATCGTATTTTAGCAAAGTAAGTACGTCTAGCCTTTAGCTGGAATTATCAGGGTAGTTCGTCAGCGTGCGCACTACTTTCGCTTTTGCGGCTTGGGAGGCGTATTCGCCCTCCGGAGGGTAGGTAACCTCCCAAAGGGTTAAGCCCCGCCCATCGGCAAGTGGTACTCGCTGGTCACGCACTCCGGCAGTTAAGAGCTCCGCTATCCAGTCAGGGGGATATTTCCCTCGCCCTATCTCGATTAATGCCCCCATCATGAAACGTACTTGCGAATGACAAAACGCGTCCGCACAAATCATGGCTTGCACAATTCCCGAGGAAGGGCGAGAAACCATAAACGAATGGAGGGTACGTATGGTGGTCGCGCCCTCCCGTGGCTTCGCGAAAGGCAGGAAATCATGTTCCCCACATAACGCCTGCGCTGCCACCTGCATTTTTTCGGCATTTAACGGAGAGGACGTGCGGGCGATATCCAGGCGGCAAGGATCTTGAAAACGGGGGGCATCACAAATCAG
>CABQYA010000148.1:0-4531 GCA_902468275.1 uncultured Urmitella sp.
CTCATTTATTCCCCTCTATCCTTACTCGATAGTTTTAACAGCTAAAACTGCAAAAGTTAGTGCCATACAAAATCTGCATGACCTTACCCGTAATCCGGATAAAATCTATTTGGATCAATCAGTGGGACGGCTAGACATTATGAGCGCCCTAGCCCTTACTTTTAATCCCCAGATTCCCGGTTCCCAAACTTTTTCTGCTCCCCAAGCCAAGCAGCTCTTGCAGGAAATTCGCCAACAAGGACGACTTCTTACCGGATCGTCCCTGCCAGAGCTTAAAAAGGCGCTAGATAACGGATATTTTTGCTTAACCACGGATGCTCGCAGCATTCAGGCAGCTTCTGATTCATCGAGACTTTACTATGGCAGTTTTCCCACCGTAACTTTTCAGGAGGGGGTGTGGTAGCGCCATTCTTTTGACCGTAACCAAAACCAGCAGTTATCACCTCCACCTGCCGATTTATTCAGTTATGTTAATTACCCCTCACTCTCTCCCTCTTTTTACAGCAGATTAACGCCAAGCCAGTTAGTAACCTAGCCGAGTTTGAACGCTTCACCTGGAATCAAAGTCTTTCAAACGACAGTTATCAAGGCTCTTGGGAATGGAAAAACACTAACGAATCCTACGAGGTAGTAGCGTTTATTTGCCTACTGTGTTTGCTGAGTTTTTGGGCGGGATGGCGTTTTTGGACAACCGTGTCCCCCTACGTACGCTGGGCAGTGCTGATTCAGGCTGCCCTGCTTAGCTTTTGGATTTTAGCGCGCATAATAAAACATTCCTTACCGGGAGTCTATGAGCGTTACGCCTGGTATTACTATTATGTTCCCATCTATGGAACTATGATGATTCTATTTTTCGTGATTTCTCATTCTACTAGACCACTCCCTCCCGCTTACCGCACCTTGCGCACCTTGGTGATAACGATGGGAACCGGTTTGATGCTGCTGGTGTTCACTAACGATTTCCACCATCTTCTACTGCGCTTCGGAAAAGGAGAATCCGGGGTTGATTACCAATATGGACCGGTATATTACCTCTACTACCTGGCAGTATTGCTGGTCTTTGCGATAATCATCTACGTAACGATATGGAGTTTTAAGGGCAATCGGATACGCCCCCTATTAGCTTTGGGGGCGCTTTTTACTTTCATTTTGCTTTACTCTATTGCCTATACCATCCGCATCCCCTTGGTTAGAGCTACCGAAACGGTACAGATTTATTGCATCTATTTCCTATTAGCCTGGGAAATACTGTTTTTTATTGGGGTGATTCCCCAAAATCGGGGCTACACTCGCTTCTTTAATAAAGCTAAACTTCCCATTGAAATAGTAGATCGTGATTGGAATCCCCGTTTTTCTACCGCTACCCCACTATCTCTCAATGATTCGATTAAAAACCGTTTGAAAACTACCAATAAACATTTACTATTAACCGACACTTCCGCTACTTTTCCCCGCACCCTCTACTGTCAAACTCGTCCTATCAATTCAGGTCACGTGATTTGGGAAACCGATGTCACCGCGGTAAACGAGTTAGAGAAAATGCTCACTGCCCTTCGCGAACAGGAAGCTCACCAAACAAACCTGTTATCCAGCGAATATGAGGCGCTTTTACAAATGGAGGAATCCTCTTACGCCCCGCAACTATATGACCGGCTAGACGAACTGATGGATACCGCTTTGGACCGAGTACAAAAGAATACCTCCCACTTAAGCAGCCATTTAGATAAGGGGGAACTAGCACAGCTTTTGCGGAGCATTAAACTAGATCTCGGTTACGCTAAACGAGCGGGAATGCTCACCCTGTCCCAATTTCAAAGCGAAGAATTAGCGGTTAATGTTTTAACCACTTTGTTAAGCCAGTCCTGCACAGATTTTTCATATGCGAATGCTCTCGCGGGATTGAGCGGACCAACCACTGGAACTATTCGCTCCGAAATGGCACTGCACTGTTTAGAGGGGCTACACCAGATATTAGGCTGCTGGTTAAGTCTTTCAGAAGTTGCGATATTCATTAATCTTGCAGTCAGCAACCAAGGCTATCAAGCTCAAATGAACTGCATCTTTGATATTCCTACAGCCCAACTGCAAGTTCTACAACCTTTACTTTCCGGGTCAGGGGCGAAATCAAAACTTATTATTGAGGACGGTCAAGTTAATCTGCAGATGAGTTTTCTAGCTACCGATTCCTCCCGGAAAACCGATGGGGCTGTAACTGCCTCAAACCCGCTACCCTCACTAGATAGCGCCCAAGAAAGCAGCTTGAACCCTGTTAATTCCCTATTTGAGGACGCAGGAGAAGACGCAAGCGGAGGAAACCGTCAGTGAGCACTCTACTATTTAGTCTTTCTTTAGGGCAGTTAGCCACCGGAACAGTCCTGATGATTATTGGCTCACTGGCAGCTTGTCTACTAACTATGAGTCAATGGTTTATCCACCGTCGCGCGATAGCCACTGGATTTTTAGTTAGCGTCACTATTCTCTTATCCTTTTACACCTGGGCTTTTGCTATTACCATTATCCATTCCCAGGCGGGGATTTTTATTCTTAGCGACCACCATTTTGGCTGGTTTGTGCTGGTATGCCTGGGTTTAGGAACTATAGGATTAGGACGAACTTACCGCTACTCCCTACTTCCTTTGATGATAGCTTTACTTTTCCTATTACCTCCAATAATAAATCTGGGCGGGGTCTGGGTAGTTTTAGCGGCAGGAGCTTTTTCGACCTCGTGACTGTGCGTCCAAGTGTGTCGAGAATGGCAGCTACTGATGCACGATTTAAGCCCGTTTAGCGTTAAAGAAGCTCTTGACCGGTTGGAACATGGAGTGTTGTTTTCTAATTCGCGTGGACATAACGAACTGGTCAATTTGCAGATGGAAAGACTGTTAAGCAACTTAAACCTTAGCCCCCTAACCCGGTATGGAACTTTAGGGAAACAACTGCGCCAACTGGCAACTGACAAAATAGTTATTGGAGATAGCTATTCCACGCCGGCTAAATCGGAAGCTGAAGCTGCTGAGAACACCAGTTTCCGCATAGACGATTCTCAGGGGAAAACGTGGATACTTAGACGCACACAAATCAGCGATAAGCATCGGTATTTTACTCAACTTATAGCTTTAGATGTTACGAACTATATGACTTTAAGTCAGGAGCTTTCCGATGAAATTAATGATTTGCAGGCTCGTCAAAAACGTCTCGCTGAGGAAACTGTTCGTCTAGAGGAGGCGCTTACCAGTAATCTGGTTTTACAGACTCGCTGTTCAATTCACGATGTGCTTTCTCAACGTATCTCCTTCGTTCATCGTTTCTTAGAAGATGGGGTTGCAGGCGGTGACCGTCTCTCCCAGCTACAAAGACTGCTTGCAAATTTACCTAGCGATTTGACTCACAATCGTCAGCAGATACCGGCTTCGGTTTGGTTAAATTCCTTGCAAACCTTGGCCAGTGCCGTAAAACTAGATTTACAGATTGAAGGGCAGCTCCCAACTGACGAGCATAAAGCTCATTTGTTTTTACGGGTTTTGCGAGAAGCTATTACGAACGTTCTTATTCATACGACCGCAACCGAAATGCAGGTAAAGCTAGGTCAAGATGGGCAAAAGTATTGTCTGGAGATTTCTAATCCCGGAACAGTTTCTTCCCCGGTTAGTTACGGAACTGGTTTGAGTGGTTTGGAAGCTCGTCTGGAAGCAGCCGGTGGCTCTTTGCAGGTTCTAACCATTCCCATTTTCACCTTAAAGGCTTATCTCCCTAAACCCAGGTAGGCAGTTTCCTCCGTTACTTTTTCGATAGCGCGTTTGCTCTGAACTTTGTTATTCGAGAGGTATTTTCACCCTTTTGGGCGTACCAATCAGGCTCAGAAAGCTGTTTCCTGGTAGCTGTGGCAATCTATTTGACCTCAAAGATAAAAGGAGTCCCCAAAATGAGGAAAATACTAACCTTGACCGGTAGCTGCCTACTTGCTTTGAGCCTGGCAGCTTGCGGAGCCAGTAATGCTGGCAGTGATAAGTCTCAAACCCCTAGTAAAAACCGGCTATCCAAACTGGAATTATCTCGACTAGTGAGGACACCGAGAAACCAGAGCTAAAGAATGAAGAAAAAGCAGTCGAAGATTCAAAAGCACTTGAGGAAAAGTGGAGAAAGACCGCGAAAGAGTTTGCAAAAACCGAGGATGTTCCCTCCAAAAAGACTTTCTATTTACCCTCGTTTGCTAGTTTCCATAAAGAAAAAATGGAATCCTACTGGCATTCTGTTAATTACAACGACAAATGGAAGACTGGCGACAAAGTAAAAGTAACGTTCTATTGCCAAACAAAGGAACCTACAACTACCCAGATTTTGATTTTCCCTCAGGGGGTAGACCGTAAAGGGCAGCTAACCAAATTTGGTTGCGGAGTTGACAAACCCGCAAAGGGCGAGTGGGAGTACACTCTCCCTAAGGACGCATCTAACCTGGTATTTTATCTAGAAAAACGACCAGTAGAGGGGTTCTTTATTCTGAATCAAACCAGAATCTAGTTCCTGGTTTAAT